>QYQB01000006.1 GCA_007280275.1 bacterium
GGCTCGTGCGAAGGATCTTCTGGTTGACATCACGCAGAAATTTCTTCTCCTGATCCACGACAAGGGCGCTCACGACAACAAGATCGGGCTTCCGCTTCTTGATGGCGGTGAGGATCGATGCTGTCGGTGTCGACTGTCCGAGGTTATACGTCTTCCAGCCCCTCGACTGCAGATAGCTCGCTACGCACAGCGGCACGATATCGTGCAATTGGCCTTCGAAGCAAGCAAGGAGTGCGGACAATTCGTGTTCCGGCTCACGGTGCACAGATGACTGCAGACGCACGATGGCATCCCGGATTGTCTGCGTCGCAAGGTGTTCGACATCTACTGTGATGGCTCCGGATGCCCACTCCGCCCCAATCTCCCTCAGGACCCGGAAAACGACATCCTCATACAACGCCAGCAGGCTTGGTTTGGAGGCGAGGCCTGCACGCAGAATGCCGAGTGCGTCCGTGAGGTTTCCAGACAGCGCCGCAGCCTTGAGCCCCGGAGCGAGCACTTCCGTATTCCCGGCGACAAGATTTTCGCGGACGCCCTGTGCCATGAAAATCTGTGCTGCCAGCTCGGGCACTTGCATCTTGTTCTCTTGAACGAATCGAATCACGGATTGTATGGGAAACCGGCGATGCCCTCCCTTCGTTCGGCTGCACTCAATGTAGCCGGTGTCGGACCAGCGCTTCACCGTGGATTCATTGACCGCAAGGAGCTCGGCAAGTTCTCTGGAACTGTAATAGCGATTCATCGTTTCTTTGCCTGTTAATCTTGAATTGCCCGATATGAACGATTGAATATACGCTGCGACGGGCGTCGTGTCAAGCGCCTTCTTGGCAAGGAAGACCGACAGTCGCGACGTTTGACCAAAGCGGATCAGGTGACCGAGATTGGATATCGCTTGAGGAAATGGAGAATGCAGGGAGCCACTACCCGAGAGAGTCCTGGGCAGCCAGGAGTGTATTCCTGAGGAGCATCGCGATCGTCATCGGTCCTACGCCGCCGGGAGACGGCGTGATTGCCGAGGCAACCGCGCTTGCTGATTCGAAATGTACATCGCCGACAAAACGATACCCTTTTTTTGCAGCAGGATCGTCGATCCTGTTCGAGCCCACATCGATGACCACTACGCCTTCCTTCAGCATTGCGCCGGTGATCGCTTCAGGCTTGCCGATCGCAGCGATGAGGATATCCGCTCTCTTCGTGAAGACCGAAATATCACCTGCACCCGTGTGCGCGATCGTCACAACAGCGTTTGCCCCCTTCTGCTTCTGCAGCAAGATGTTGGCAATAGGCTTGCCGACAATATTGCTGCGCCCTACAACGACCACGTGCTTGCCTGACGGATCATTTCCACTCCGCATCAGAAGTTCCTGGATGCCGGCAGGAGTGCACGGTTTGAAACACTTCTCGCCGATCACGAGTTTCCCGACGTTGATCGGGTGAAATCCATCGACGTCCTTTCGAGGGTCGATCGCGTCTATGACCTTGTGTTCCGCTATATGCGCCGGAAGAGGAAGCTGGACAAGCAGCCCATGGATACGTGGATCGTCGTTGAAAGCCCTGACCTTCTGCAGAAGAACTTCCTCAGGAGTGTCGGCCGGCATTCGTTCGGTGATCGAATAGAAGCCCACCTCTTCGCACGCCTTCCCTTTCATGCCGACATAGGATTGAGAAGCCGGATTCTCTCCGACAAGGATGAACGCGAGGCCGGGGACAATTCCCTTCTCTGCCTTGAGTCGTTGGGTGGCTTCCTTGATTTCGAGCCTGATGGATTCAGCTATTTTCTTGCCATCAATGATCTGAGCGGACATAACGTGCCTTGCGCCTGGATGAATTCAGTGTTTTGCAGTTCGGGAGGATGCCAGCGCCTGTCGGTTCGTGGTCAGAACGCCGGGAAAATGACCTGTTCGATCTTCGTCGCTTTGCCAGTTTCAGTTTCAACCTGGATATAGACTCCGCAAAAACGGACATCGTGTTGAGCGAGCTCAAACTTGTAGGGAACCTGATGCTGGAATCTCTTGATCGCGATTTCCTTTCTCAGGCCAATAACCGAATCATACGGACCGGTCATACCGACGTCCGTAATATAGGCCGTCCCTTTTGGCAGGATGCGCGCATCGGCGGTCGGGATGTGTGTATGCGTGCCGACCAGTGCGCTGATGCGTCCCTCGAGATGCCAGGCGAGAGCCATTTTTTCCGCCGTTGCCTCGGCATGCATATCAATCAGAATCACTTTGGTCTCGTTTGCGATCTTGCTGACTGCCCAATCCGCGGCTTTGAAAGGATCGTCAATCGGCTGCATGAACGTTCTCCCCTGCAGGTTGATGACCCCGACGTGGCCTTTCTCCTTGAGATCGTACACAACGTACCCGAACCCCGGGTTTTCCTTGGGGTAGTTCAACGGCCTTAGCAGGTTTCTTTCAGTCGCGAGAAGGGACTTGATCTGCCACCGGTCCCAGATATGGTTGCCGCTGGTGATTACGTGGACACCCAATCCGAAAAGCTCTTTTGCGTCCTGCTCGGAAATGCTCTTGCCTTCATTCACGTTTTCGCCGTTGGCGACGCAGAAATCGATATCATACTTCTTGATGTATTGCTTGAGCACCGTCGAGGTGAGGGTAAGGCCGGGTCGGCCGTTAATATCGCCGACAAAGAATATGTTCAGATGTTGGGACACGTGGATTTCCAGGGAAGTTGACGCTGAAATCGGATACCGGATTCACAATCGCCGGACCGGGAGACGCATTCGTCCCGGAACAGATACCGTCGATTGGATTTCAATATAGAGGATTTTAGGTTGAAAAAAAAGAGACGGGGCGCTGAGGTGCATCAGGGAAGAGGTGCGCGTATTCCCCGAACACCTCTTGATGGACTCTCGGGCGGCGAGCTTCAGCACTTTGTTGAAAATCGAGTTTCACGGTAAGGGAATGAACCGCGATCTTGGCGGTTTGCTTTTTGACCACCCCGTTAGAGGCGCGTCTTCAAGACTCGGCGAACCACGAAACGGTCTACAGCAACCAGTATCACAAGGGAGAGAACGGTCAGCATCAAAATGTTATCCGGCTTCGAGGCCCGTTCCTTGGCAGGCTGTCCCACCAATCGCACCCGTTCTTTCGCTACAAAGTCCCGCGCCTGGGAATAGTAATCCACGTAGCTCTTTATGACCTGGCCGAACATCGACGGTTGCCGGGTCCCGCCCGATTCCCCGGAAGTACTAACGACGTACCAAACCGCAGTCAGAACAAGACCCATGGCGAGGATATTTCCAAGGTTGTCAACGATCTTTGAGACCCAGGATTTCTTAGCACGCGGATCTACCCTGCTGATCACTCTCGAAGTGAAATCACGGGAAGGTCTTGCCAGCGGAGCATGCCTGGCCGCTCTTTCCAGATTCCTCTGGAACTCGACCTCCTGCCGGCAGCGAGGACAGGCTTCCAGGTGAGAAACCAGCTTCGTTCTCTGGCCGTTCGCAATTGTACCGTCTGTAATCTGAAGTATCTCGCTGGTGGTAAGGTGACTCATACAGGCCTCACTCGTGCTATTCTCTTTCTTTGACTCAAGCGTCGCTCATCTTTGTCACACCGAGCCGATTCGCCACAGCCTCCCTCAATATCAATCGCCCCCGAAACAGGCGAACTTTGACAGTACCAAGCGGCAAACCGGTTACTTCTACGATTTGGTCATAACTCATGTCCTGAATGAAGAACAACGTGCAGATCGCACCATAGAGAGGAGAAAGCTTTTCGACTTCTGACAGGACGATTTGCTCCATCTCATTTGACTCGAACTGTATGTCGGGGACCGGTTCACCTGAAGGCAGCTCGAGAATTTTCTCGTCATCGCCGGTGTCCAGTGAGACATGGAGATCTTCTCCCCTTCTGCTGAGCTGCGTCGCACAGACATTGTAGACGATCCGGTAGAACCAGGTTGAGAAGCTCGACTTCCACTCAAAGCGCGGCAGAGCGTTGAATGCCCTCACGAACGCGTCCTGGATCGCCTCCTCCGCGTCTTCGCGATTCTTCAGCATTCGCATCGCCAATGTCATCGCCTTCTCCTTGTGACGATCCACCAGCTCGGCGTATGCCCGCTTATCTCCTCCGAGAACCTTCTGAATTACCGCAGCTTCATTCTTCTGCACGTCATCCCAGGTAATGTGCCATACAGTTCATTTGACTTCATTTCCACGTCGAAGGTTTCAAAAAGTGTAACTACTCAGCCACGAAGACACAAAGACACAAAAGCACTAGATAGAAATATCGTCATGCAAGATGTGATGAAACTACAAAGTATGTCAGGTTTGAACCTACACACACTACATCTTAGTAATGGGAAGTGCTTTCCTTAGTGTCTTAGGGACTTTGTGGCAATCACGCTGAGCAACTACCAAAAAGTAACAAATCACGGCCGCTTTTCGAAATCTGCGGTTCTCCGTCCGATTCTTGAAACCTTGGGAGGAAAACTCTGGTCAAAGTTACTAAAGCCACCATCAAACATCAATTCTACGAACTCACTACCGGAGGTACTATGAACGGCGAATTCCTTATCCCCATTATCCTCTTCGGCGCCACAGCCTGGGTGTTCATCGTGTACTTCAACAACCGGAGCAAAGAGCGCATGGCGATGATCGAAAAAGGGGTCAATCCCACAGATTTCAAGGGGACACCTATGAAGGAGTGGTTCCGGACGAATCCTCTTTCCAGCCTCAAGTGGGGCCTTCTGTCCGTGTTTGTCGGCATCGGCTTGATGGTCGGAATGTATCTCCATCGCAATCTGGATATGGAAGATTCTGTCTATCTGGCGTGTATGCTCATTTCGGGCGGCCTCGCGCTGGTTATCTTCTACTTCATCGCTTCTAAGAAGATGCCGCAAGAATAAGGGTAATAGCTGGGTTGGGGCGTCATTGATGAAGAGGTCGGGCCTGCAGCCCGGCCTTTTCTCGTTGTAGACTCGATAGACGGGACGGAATAAGACGGACGCCAATCAAGCCGTGTGTCATCAGCCTTGCAAGGAAACAACTTGGGACGGATCGAACATCCGGCCTTCTTGTTCTCGCCAATATTTCCTTGTTTTAGGCACAAAAAATCCTCCGGGATCAAAGAATCGGAGCACTCCCCCCGTATCACCGTTCCATTTCCTTCCCTATTTCACAAAAAAAAGTCCGATATTGTTTCCCCAGATGACTCCATTCGACAACTAACCCTCTTCATCCTGTTCATTATTCAAGGAGCACAGTTATGTTCCGATCATTTGTAAAGTTAGCTTGCCTCACCTTGCTCTCTGCTGCGGTTCTCTCGGTCGCCTTCGCGGGTGGCGAGAAGCTTAGATACCAGATGCCCAAAGGGGTCACAAACAAGTACAAGCTGACGTCAGACAGCAAGACCAAGTCTCAGGCGATGGGACAAGACTTCTCGGCGACGTCATGGAGCTTGTTTGGCATCTCCCTCACCGGTGAGGATGCCGGAAAGAACGGTGAACTGGTTTGCGTCGGAAAAATTGACACCAATCTTTCCAAGATCGATTCTCCGATGATGAAGGACACCGCACGAGTGATGAAGGAGATCAATGGAAAGCGCGTACGCTTGACGCTCAGCCCGCTCGGGAGAACTCTAAAATCTGTGCAGGTTGATGAAATTCCACAGAGTCAGGCGATGCAGATGATGGGTGGTGGCAATGCAACGGATTTCCTACGCCGTCTCTTCGTAGAACTTCCGGAGAAAGAGGCAGGCGTCGGCGACAGCTGGAAACAGACGCGTCCTGACACGACGAACGCACAGGGCATGAAAATCATCACGAAGCCGAATGTCACGTTCAAGATAGCAGGGAATGAAACAGTTGGTGGATATGAATGTTTGAAGATCTCGTTCGAAGGAACCTCTTCCCAATACGGGACCGGCTCGAGGCAGGGAATGGAAATGGTCCTTGACGGCACAGTCAAGTCCAAAGGCACCATGTACTTTGCCCCGAAAGAGGGGCTTATGGTCGCCCTTGAGCAGACAAGCGCCAACGAGATGAACATCTCCGGTACGGGTGAACAGATGTTCACAGCCACAAACTCGACAACGACTACTTCGAAGATTGTTCTCGTGAAGTAACCACATTCGTTCGTGAATGAATCCGCAGAAGTCCGACTTCTTTCAAATTGCACTTATTTTGAGGAGCCGGACTTCTTGCTCAAAGAGACTCCGACAATTCTTTTCTTGCGAGGATATCCTATGACTACGCGACAGGCTGTCCGGCGGGTGATCGTCGTCTGCTTGGTATTGCTGGACACCATGACCTTGCTGGGACAACTCAGTCCGAAGAGCGAGAATCAGGTTCGGCTCAAGCCGGAAGACTACAAGCAGAGGCGCGCCCTCCTGATGGCTAAAATGGAGCCCAACTCCATCGCCATCTTCAAGGCGAAAGATCCGAACAACCGGTCGAATGACGTCAACTATCTCTACCGGCAAGAAAGCAACTTCCTCTACCTGACCGGTTGTAACGAACATCGAAGCTACCTCCTGCTGTGTCCCGACGGCATCCAGGTTGACAGCGTCACGACAGCGAAGGAAGTATTCTTCATCCGGCCCAGGGCGCGCAGTGCTGCAGGTGAGAGTCTGGGACTCGAAGGAGCAACTTCGGAGCTGGGATTCGCCGTCGTTCTTCCAGGCACGGAGCTTTTGAGCTTCGCGAAGAATGCACTTGCAGGGAAGAAGATACTCTACTACTCCCCAAGCATCCCCGACCTTGCGTACGACCCGCTGATGGAAAAACGCACGATCATCTCTCGCGAGGTCAGGACCGAGCTGCAGGCTGCTTTTCCCGATCTCGAGATCAAGAGCCTTTCCTCAGCGCTCGCCGAATTGCGTTCGGTGAAATCGCCGA
>QYQB01000148.1 GCA_007280275.1 bacterium
AACAGTGAGGTCGATGGCAATTTCTACGACCTTGCGGAAAAAGTCTACGCCGGCTACGCAATGAATACACTCAACATCGGTCGTGCCGTTACATTTCTCGCTGGTGTTCGCCTTGAAAGCGAAGACAACAGATACTCCTCACGATTTACGAGAGTCCCTCTCAGTGGATTCCCCTTTGGGCAGGGCGCCTTAAAGGACACGACTGTCTACCACAAGGAGCATGTTCTGCTGCCCAATGTTCAAGCGATCATCAGACCGACGGACTTCATGAACGTGCGGCTGGCGGCGTATGAAGCGATAGCCAGGCCGGATTATAACAACAGACTGCTGAAATTTGTAGCTCGATCCACCTCATCGAGCGATTTGAATATTGGGAACCCAAATTTGAAATCTGCTGTCGCATGGAATTATGAAGCGCAGGCACAGTTTTATAGCAATACCATTGGTCTCTTTTCTGTGTCCGCGTTCTATAAGAACATCAAAGACATGTACCATACTATCAGTGGGGTCAGTCTCTCTGGTCAAGCGGTTCTCGATAGTCTTGGGATTCCCTGGCAAACACCGTTTGGCAAAGGTTATTATACTCTTACCTACCCATATAATTCATCGCAGCCAACCCATGTGTGGGGATTCGAAGTTGAGCACCAGACAGATTTCAAGTTTCTCCCCCAACCCTTCACGAACATTGTGTTGAACTACAATTTTACGATCGTGCGTTCTGAAACATGGTCCAACAGTTCCAGGGTTGAGACCTATAAGGATTCGACGCTTCTCTTTGGCAGGTATATATATACGACAGGATCGAAAAACGTTCTCTTTGAGAAAAAACAAAAGCTCGAGGATCAGCCTGAGTTCTTTGGAAATGCGTCTCTCGGCTATGACATCGAAGGATTCTCAATTAGAGTTTCACTGTTCTACCAGGGGAACTACAACGCCAGTTTTTCAGGAAATCAGAGAAGTGATGTGGTGACCGCCAAATACTCAAGACTGGACGTAACTCTGAAGCAAAAAATAACCGACAATATCTCTGTCTCGCTTAACCTGAACAACATCACAAATACCGAGGAGGGCACGACACTCGCTAATAGGATTACTGGCTGGATGTTGTCCGATACCAGCAACAAATACGGCATGACCGCCGACTTCGGCGTAAGAATCGAATTATGAAAACGCATCAAGAGTTAACTAACCAACTATCGATTCATCACATCCACGGGAGGTTGCTATGGCTAAGTTGAAGTACCTCTTCTTTATCGCCATCCTTATGTGTTTTGTCCGGCCAGTCTCGTACGGGCAAACATCGCATGATTTGGTCATTCAGGATTTTTACGCAACTGGGCGCTTCTTGAATGACGACATACTTGGTGATAGCTTGTCAACGGGTGCCAGGAAGGATGCGGACCGGGTATATGTATTAAAGAGAAACGGCATATATCTGGTGAGGTCATTCATCTCGAATCCGAACTGGGTATTGCGCATTAAAGCAGAGAATGGAACGGGATCAAAGCCTGCCATTTATAGCTTCAAGAATGACCTCACAGCAGCCTACCCCACGAATATATTAACACCGCGCGGGAATCTGTACCTGAAGAATATCGCTATGGTTAATTGGCCTGAATTCATGCCAGCGGAGATTTCTTTAATGCCGACGGTCATGATCCAGGCTGCAGGCACTGGGTTAACCATAGAGGTCGATAGTTGCGTCCTTAACGGTTACAAGACCGGCATACAACTTCCTGTTGCCACGCACAAGCTTAAGGTGACCAATACGATTTTTGCGCAGTACGGAAATCTCTACAATGGCAATGAGGGCGATGGCAGACCGATCGATTTCAGATCTGTTTCCACCGATAGTGTATTCATACAGAATTGCACTTTTATGGATGGTACCGATAGAGTGGTTCGTCATTATTCAAGCACGGGAGCCCTCGGCGACTTCTATTTCGATCACAATACGGCCCTTAACGGTTGGGGTTATCACGGCTTCATGGCGCTGGGTTTCGTTGGCAGCAAAGTGACCATTACGAACAACGTCTTTGTCGATTGTCTCGCAGCTGGCAATGATAGCACGGATGCTGTGCGTCTGGTTGAATGGGTGGATTCGGGAGAGAGGGGTCCGTCGGGCGCCGTCAGGATGTGTTTGATAACCTGTGTCCCCAACGATACGACCAAGTGGGTAGTCAAGAACAACTTCTATTCGGTTACTCCCCCACTCCAAGCTTGGTTTGATACCCACGCAGCGCAGGGGTTTGGAAACATTGTACCGCTGACGTGGCACATCAACAAGAAACTGGGCACGGATTCTCTCACCGCTTTCAAGAAAGAAACCATCACCTTTGTGAAAAAGACCCGCGATCTTGTTGCTCTTGGTACCTGGTATAATGATCCAAACGGTGCAAATAGGTTGAAAGCCACCACAAATTTCAAACCGGAATACGATTTTGCCCGTCCCCAATGGAAATTCTATACCGATACACTCAACCTCTCTTATCAAACGGCGGCAGCAGCGTACACGGGTGGGGCAGCAGGATACCCGGCGGGAGATTTGAATTGGTTCCCATCGAGAAAATCTGCATGGCTATTGACGGATGTTGAAAGAACGACGGCCAGTGTGCCGCAAACGTTCGAGCTCTCTCAGAACTATCCGAATCCGTTCAATCCAACGACCAATCTGGAGTACTCAATCTCCAAGAGCAGCAACGTTGTCATCGAAGTATTCAATGTTCTCGGACAATCTGTGGCCCGGCTCGTTGACGGACATCTGGCGCCCGGCACCTATAAGACCACATTTGATGCTTCGAAGCTGAGTTCCGGAGTGTACTTGTATCAATTGACGGCAGATGATTTCGTCCAGACGCGAAAGATGGTCTTGATGAAATAAGTAGTCTGATTTTGGATGGGGGGCTGGGCAAGATCGCCCAGCCCCCAAGTTTTTGCAGTTGAACGTGATGCGGCGTGCCAGCCGAGGAATTGCCTGCATCGTGGGTAGATCCTCTCTGTCCGGCAAAGGAGTGTGGATCAGGCGATGCATGGGTAATGTGCACGAACAAGGGCTTCAGCTTTTTTCTGTCACTCCTGATTCTAGATTCATCCCCCCCCTGATGCCGTGCTCTTGTGCGCTGTAAACACCCGATCCGCCCCTCAACATCTGCTCATCGCCAGACCTTCTCAATTGATCTGCTATGAACCAATCCACTGGTCTTAGTCAGATCGTCGGAGGGTACAAGCAAGGTGTGTCCTTACTTCTGATTTGTTTGGACATCAATGTGGAGCCGAGGGAGCTTGAATGACGCTGCGGAAGTAGGATTAAGGAAACAGTCTGGGACAGGTATCACCATCTATCAAAATAAGGCGAAGGGAAATCACATGACCGCAATACTGAGAACCGTCGCACAAGGCATAAGAGGCAAGCTTGTCTGTGTCTTGATTCTTGTGATCTCTTTTTCAGTGAATGCTCAGGTGAGCAAAGAAGATATGCTCAAGAACATCAAGATCGATAAGTTGCAGCACCCGTATCTCTTCTTCACGAAAGATGACATCCCGGCCATGCAGAAGAGAATTCAGTCTGACCAGGAAAGCAAGGATGTCATGGCTGGTTTGATGATGCAAGCGCACCGATGGCTCTATTTTCAGATCAAGGATCCGGCGCCGGAATTCCCTCGCCATCCACGTTATGTGGCTGATACTCGCGGATATTTTACGTACTACTCGGAACTGACTGAAGGAGCACTCACACTGTCGTTTCTGTATCAAATGACGGGGGACATGGCCTATGCAAAAAAGGCCATCGCATTTGCAGTGGCGATGAGCGATCTGGTCGATTGGACTGACTATGCGCATAAGTTTGACATCATCTATCCCCGAATCTGGCCGTGGAATGTTCCCGATGACAGGGTGGTCTTTTCCTATGACCACATGGCGGCAGACAGGGCGGCTACTATTGCGACAGTGTATGACTGGGTGTACCCGGTGTTGACGAAATGGGAAAGAGATAAGATCCGAGGCGCCCTTCTTGAGCAGGCAGTCACAAGAGTACGAGGCAACTACGAGTTCTTCTGGTGGGCAACCTCCTACCGGTGCAACTGGTCGGCGGTCTGCAACAATGGGTTGGGTGTGTCTGCGCTCACTTTGTTGAAGGAGGATCCGCAGCTTATCGACGTGGTTGCTGAAGCATACAACCGAATTGGTCTGACATTCGATCAAATCGGTGAGGACGGCGGCTGGCAGGAAGGTCGGGGATACTACGGCTACCTAATGCGAACGGGCGTTAATTTCAGTGCCGCGCTGAAGAAAGTTTCAAACGGCGCATATAATTTGTTTCAGCATAAGAATGTAAAAAACCATCCTCTTGACTTCTTCCTCTACACGTTGACCGCGAACTTTGGAGACGGCGGAGGAAACCCGATGGGTCCTTTGTGGTTGGTGAACAAGCTGATTGAAGAAACCGGTGACGGGACGGGTGCATGGTATAGAGACAAGTTCTTGGCTCAACCTACCGGGATGAGCCTGGGAAACAGTGTCTTTGACATTATCTGGCCAAAGAGCTCCGTCAAACCGGTCGAACCGAAACAACCATCAAAGCTCTTCAAGAGCATCAACTGGGCAATGATGCGCAGCGATTTTCTGGATCCCTCATCCGTGACGATCGCCTGCAAGGCTGGCTACAATGACGATCCCCATCACGGGCATCTCGACTGCGGGCAGTTTATCCTGACCTGGTATGGCGTTCCCTTCATACGGGACCTCGGGAGCGGAGCATATGACGAGATCTATTTCAACGATGATCGCTTTCTCTATCCTCAAGCGTCAAGCGCTGGAAATAATCTGATTTTTGTCAACGGCGAGCAACAGCTGTCTGCCAAGATGAAGGATCAACCATGGAAGGAAGGGATTGGAGGGAAGGTACTGGACTTCCAAACGAGTGAGAAACGGGATTATCTCCTGATGGATCCCACGCATGCGTACCCCGGCAAAGAACTGAAGAAATGGAGACGGAGTATCATACTCGAAAAGCCGGTCGTGACAGTGATCCTGGATGAGGTTGGATCTGCCCCCGGTGCCAAAATAGAAGCAAGGTTCTTTCCAGGAGTCTCGTCAGGAGCACGGAACGCGAGATTCACGCCGCCACCCGGTGTGGAGTACAAAGTCTCGAACGATCATGTTCTGCTTACTTCTCAACGGCATAATCTTGTGCTGATCCCCTTAGTACTGGACAACAGCTTCAAGATCGTTGAAGATGCACTCCCGTCACTTCCCGTGACCGAAGATGCGGTGCTCAGCTGGATCCCTTATTTTGAAACGGTCACAACGGCGAAATCAAGCACATCCATCATTGTGACGGTGGTCTTGCCGGCCAACGATCAGAAAGAAGCTGAGGAACTGGCAAAGTCGGCAAAGCTCGTTCAATCAAATGCCAATGAGCTCGAAGTGAGCATCGGTAAAGCATCCGGAGCATACAAGTGGGTGTTTGCGAAGGGGAAGGACGGCTACGCTCTCAAGAATTGACCACGGAAGTGGGGATTCGAGAAAACGAGCCTGGCAGAACAGAGAATTCATGCTGTTTTGGCAAGCTCGTCTTGAGTTTGTGATGGCGGCCGTTTGAGAGATCAGACGGCCGCTTCGCAACCAAGCTCCGCAGAGGTTCTGAGATCTCAGGCGTCAACGTCAATCTAACGGTGAAGGGAAATCATATGGCCACGATACTGAGAACCGTCGCACAGGACTTAAGAGGCAAGCTTGTCTGTGTCTTGATTCTTGCGATCTCTTTTTCACTGAATGCTCAGGTGAGCAAAGAAGATATGCTCAAGAGCATCAAGATCGATAAGTTGCAGCACCCGTATCTCTTCTTCACGAAGGATGAGATACCGGCCATCCAGAAGAGAATTCAATCTGACCAGGAAAGCAAGGATATCATGGCCGGCATACTCATGCGAGCGCACAGATGGCTCTATTTTCAGATCAAGGATCCGGCTCCAATGCCCCCCAGTCATCCACGCTATGTGGTGAACGGTTCCAAGGTTGACGAATATTACTCGGAACTGACCGAAGGAGCGCTCACACTGGCGTTTGTGTATCAAATGACGGGGGATATGGCCTACGCAAAAAAGGGGATTGAACTCGCGATAGCGATGAGCGATCTGGTTGACTGGACCAATCCGGCACATAAGTTCGATATCATCTATACGCGTGTTTGGCCATGGAATGTTCCCGATGACCGGGTAGTGTTTTCCTATGACCACATGGCGGCAGACAGGGCCAGTACGATGGCGATGGTGTATGACTGGCTGTACCCGGTGTTTACGAAATGGGAAAGGGATAAAGTACGAGGCGCACTTCTTGAGAAGGCAATCACAAAAGTGCGAGGCAACTACGATTTCTTCTGGTGGGCATCCTCCTACCGGTGCAACTGGTCGGTGGTGTGCAACAACGGGTTAGGCCTCTCTGCGCTCACTCTGTTGAAGGAGGATCCACAGGTTATCGATGTAGTCGCTGAAGCATACAATCGAATCGGTCTGACATTCGATCAAATCGGTGAGGACGGCGGCTGGCAGGAAAGCCGTGGATACTACGACTACATGATGATTACCGGCGTATTGTTTAGTGATGCGTTGAAAAGGACTTCGAACGGCACATACAACTTGTTTCAACATAAGAAAATAAGAAGCCATCCTCTTGACTTTTTCCTCTACTCGTTAACAGCGAACTTTGGAGATGGCGGAGGAGAACCCATGGGTCCCTCTTGGATGGTGAACAAGCTGATTTCCGAGACAGGCGACGGGACAGGTGCATGGTATAGAGACAAGTTCTTGAATCAACGTACCGAGAATGAGCCGGGAAGCGGTGTCTTTGACATCATCTGGCCAAAGAGCTCCGTCAAACCGGTCGAACCGAAACCGCAATCCAAGCTCTTCAAGAGCATCAACTGGGCAATTATGCGCAGCGATTTTCTGGATCCCTCGACGGTAACGATCGCATGCAAGGCGGGCTATAACGACGATCCGCATCACGGCCATCTCGACTGCGGCCAGTTCATCTTGACCTGGTATGGTGTTCCCTTCATACGCGACCTTGGGAGTGGAGCATATGACGAGATCTATTTCAACGAAGATCGCTGGCTCTATCCTGAGGCGTCAAGTGCTGGAAATAATCTGATTTTCGTGAACGGTGAGCAGCAAATTTCTGCCAAGCTGAAGGATCAACCGTGGAAGGAAGGCATTGGAGGGAAGGTGCTGGATTTCCGAACGAGCGAGAAACAGGATTACGTATTGATGGATCCCACGCATGCGTACCCCGGCAAAGAGCTGAAGAAATGGAGACGGAATATCATTCTCGAAAAGCCAGCCGTGACGGTGATTCTTGATGAAGTCGGCGCTGCCCCCGGTGCTAAAATAGAAGCAAGGTTCTTTCCAGAGGTCTCGCCGCGTAGTTTCGGGTACGAAGTCTCAAGCGATCATGTTCTGCTCACCTCTCAACGACATCATCTTGCACTGATCCCCTTAGTACTGGAGAACAGCTTCACGATCGTCCAGGATGGACTCCCGTCACTTCCCGTGACCGAAGATGGCAGGTTCAGTTGGATCCCTTATTTTGAAACGGTCATAACGGCGAAATCAAGCACATCCATCATTGTCACATTGGTCTTGCCGGTCAACGATCAGAAGGAAGCAGAAGAGATCGTCAAGACGGCGAAGCTCGTTCAGTCAAATCCCAATGAGCTCGAAGTCAGCATCAGTAGAGCATCCGGGGTGTACAAGTGGGTGTTCGCAAAGGAGAAGGATGGCTACGCTCTCAAGAATTGACCACGGAAAGCGGGGATTCGAGAAAACGAGCCTGGCACAGCAATCATGATCTTCCAAACTAAGGGTAAAGGGAAATCACATGGCCACAATACTGAGATCCATCGCACAAGGAATCAGAGGTAAGATTGTTTGCGTCTTGATTCTTGCGATCTCTTTTTCCCTGAATGCTCAGGTGAGCAAAGAAGACATGCTCAAGAGCATCAGGATCGATAAACTGCAGCACCCGTATCTCTTCTTCACGAAGGACGAAATACCGGCTATCCAGAAGAGAATCCAGACTGACCAGGAAAGCAAGGATATCATGGCCGGTTTGATGATGAAAGCGCACAGATGGCTGTATTTTCAGATTAAAGACCCGGCACCAGAATTCCCTCGTCATCCACGTTATGCGGCTGACAGTCGCGGATATTTTACGTACTGCTCGGAACTAACTGAAGGAGCACTCACCCTGGGGTTTCTGTATCAAATGACGGGAGATGTAGCCTACGCAAAAAAGGGGATTGCATTCGCAATAGCCATGAGCGATATGGTCGATTGGACCGACTGGGTTCATAAGTTCGACATCATCTATCCCCGTGTCTGGCCCTGGAATGTTCCCGATGACCGGGTGGTTTTTTCCTATGACCACATGGCAGCAGAGCGTGCCAGTCACATCGCGATTGTCTATGACTGGTTGTACCCGGTGTTGACGAAGTGGGAAAGGGACAAGATCCGGGGCGCCCTGCTTGAAAAGGCAATTACAAAAGTGCGAGGCAACTACGAGTTCTTCTGGTGGGCAACCTCCTACCGGTGCAACTGGTCGGTAATCTGCAATAACGGATTAGGTATGTCTGCGCTCACTCTGTTGAAGGAGGATCCACAGGTTATCGATGTGGTCGCTGAAGCATACAATCGAATCGGCCTGACATTCGACCATATCGGTGAAGATGGCGGCTGGCAGGAAAGCCGGGGTTACTACCAGGCCATGATGCGTTTGGGCTTGCCGTTCATGGACGCTTTGAAAAGGACCTCGAACGGGAAGTACAACTTGTTTCAGCATAAGAATGTGAGAAACCATCCTCTTGACTTCCTCCTCTACACGTTGACTGCGAACTTCGGAGATGGCGGAGGAGAGCCGATGGGCCCTTCATTCATGGTGAACAAGCTGGTTGATGAAACCGGTGATGGAATAGGTGCGTGGTATAGAGACAAGTTCTTGGATCAACGCACCGAGATGGGCCAGGGAACCGGTGTGTTTGACATTATCTGGCCCAAGAGCTCTGTCAAACCGGTCGAACCGAAACCGCAGTCGAAGCTTTTTAAGAGCATCGACTGGGCAATGATGCGGAGCGATTTTCTCGATCCCTCAACGGTAACGATCGCCTGCAAGGCCGGCCTTAACGACGATCCCCATCACGGGCATCTCGACTGCGGGCAGTTTATCCTGACGTGGTATGGCGTTCCCTTCATACGGGATCTTGGGAGCGGAGCATATGACGAGATCTATTTCAACGACGATCGCTGGTTGTATCCTCAGGCATCAAGTGCAGGCAACAATCTGATTTTTGTCAACGGTGAGCAACAGTTGTCTGCCAAGACGAAGGATCAACCGTGGAAGGAAGGCGTTGGAGGGAAGGTGCTGGACTTCCAGACGAGCGATAAGCGGGATTACGTCTTGATGGATCCGACGCATGCGTACCCCGGCAAGGAATTGAAGAAATGGAGACGCAATATCGTACTTGAAAAACCGGCTGTGACAGTGATCGTGGATGAGATCGGCGCTGCTCCTGGTTCCAAAATACAAGCAAGGTTCTTCCCAGGGGTTGCGGGACCACCACGGAACGCGAGATCCACGCCGCCACCGGGAGTCGAGTATAAGGCCTCGAGCGACCATGTTCTGCTTACCTCTCAACGACATACTCTTGCGCTAATTCCCTTAGTGCTGGAGAACAACTTCACGATCGTCGAGGATGGACTTCCGTCACTTCCCGTGAGAGAAGATGGTGTGCTTACCTGGATCCCGTATTTTGAAACGGTCACGACGGCAAAAACAGGCACGTCCATTGTAGTAACGTTGGTTTTGCCGGTCAACGATCAGAAGGAAGCGGAAGAGATGGTAAAGACGGCAAAGGTTGTCCAGTCGAATCCCGATCAGATCGAAGTGAGCGTCAGCAGAGGGTCGGTGGCGTACAAATGGGTGTTTGCGAAAGGGAAGGACGGCTACGCTCTCAAGAATTGACCACGGAAGGTGGACATCTGAAAAAACGAGCCTCGAATTTGTGGTTGCTTACATGCAGTCAACCGGTTCCCTAATCGAGAACACAAGACGTTACTAAAAGGAGTATAACGATGGACGTGCGATTCTCAACCGATCCTACTGGCTTTCGCGGAATGACGTCAGCAGATCTTCGAAAGGCGTTCCTGATCGACCAGCTCTTCATTCATGATGAAGTGCCGATGGTCTATTCCGACATCGACCGCTCGATTACGGGCTCGGCGGTGCCGGTCAGGGGAACACTTAAACTGCTTGCCAGCAAGAAGGAGATGGTCGCGGAGTATTTTACCGAACGCCGCGAGATTGGTATTATCAATATCGGGGCGGACGGGTCCATACGAGTCGACGGAAAAGAATACCCGATGGCATTCAAGGATGCGCTCTATATTGGTCGCGGATCGAAGGAGATTGAGTTCGCCAGCAAGAGCGTCGAAACGCCTGCCATATTCTATTTTGTGAGCTATCCGGCCCACAGGGAATTTCCCACTACCCACGCAAAGTTCGCCGATGCAGAGCCCGTGAGGCTGGGAAGCCAGAAAGACGCCAACAAGCGAACGATCTACAAATATATCCATCCAAACGGGATCAAGAGCTGCCAGTTGGTGATGGGCTTGACGGAGCTCGAGGAAGGAAGTGTCTGGAACACGATGCCGCCGCACACGCATCAACGGAGATCGGAAGTATATATGTATTTCAACATTGACCCCAACGCGATGATCGTGCACCTTCTGGGTCAGCCTGACGAGACGCGCCATATTGTGATTCGCAACCGGCAAGCAGTGCTTAATCCAAGCTGGTCGATTCACGCTGGCGTTGGAACGCAAAACTATACCTTCATCTGGGCAATGGGAGGCGAGAATCAGGTATTCGATGATATGGACGGTGTCAAGGTGAACGACCTGACGTAACGGGCCCCGGTGTGAGCTGGACAGCTTCTACGTGGCCCGAGGTTTCTTTCCGGCTCTTCATCCAGGCGAAAAGGACAGTTGCGCCCTGGTTGACTCCTTTGAAAGACGGCAAGCCGTTGCCGTCACCTTGGGTCACAGTTACGACGATTGGGCTGTAGCTGAGATGGCGACGGAGCTTGGTCGCGACAATGTGGCCGAAAGATACCGGTCGGGCTCGCGTAATTATCCCAACCTTTGGAATCCGGACAAACAAATGTTCATGCCGAAAGATGCGCTTGGCAACTGGATCAATATCGATCCGA
Source organism: bacterium (assembly GCA_007280275.1). Taxonomy (GTDB): domain Bacteria; phylum Bacteroidota; class Ignavibacteria; order UBA10030; family UBA10030; genus UBA9647. Next base: position 11,264 of record QYQB01000148.1, read on the forward strand.
AATTTGACGGCGGCAGGGGCGGGCGGGATTACTATGTTGAGAACAACGGCTGGACCTACCTGTGGCAGACCCAGCATGACATCTCCGGTCTGATCAGTCTGGTCGGACAATTCTCCATGGGGAATGAACCCAGCTTCCATATTCCCTACCTTTTCAACTTCACCGATTCGCCCTGGAAGACTCAGAAATGGACCCGTTTTCTCCTCGAGACCTGGTTCGACGATTCGATCTTCGGCATTCCTGGCGACGCTGGTGAACGAGTCTCAACCAGCCGGAATGTATAGTATGCGCTGGGATGCCTCGGGCATGCCGAGCGGCACGTATGTGTACCGCATCACGGCAGGAGAGTTTGTCTCGGTGCGGAAGATGGTGTTGACAAAATAGGGCTCAGAGATGAGGGTCCGTGCACGAGTGACTCTCTCTTGTCTTGATGAACAAAATCAAAGAGGCAATCCCGGAAACCCGGAATTGCCTCTTGCTATTTTGATCAGCAACCGATGCTCCAACAGCGCGCTGTCTAATTGTCAATTGAGAGTTGTCAATTGACAATTGATGATTATGTCGTAGCCCTGACGGGATCCTCGAGCACCATGTAAATGCGTTTGTCGTGCTTATCCTGGAGCTCGACTAACCGAAGATAGTGAAGTAGAAACGCCAGTCTCGGGTTACCCGCTCTTGCCAGATTCCTCGTGCCTCGTCATACTTCTTTGCTCTCAGGGAAGGGTGGCGCAAATTCGCAAGCAAAAGGGCCACTCGACGAAATTACGCGACCTGTTACGCTCCGCGGGCGGATGCTTTATGATATGCT
>QYQB01000010.1 GCA_007280275.1 bacterium
AGCCGAATCAGCCGGCGGATCTGACGCCGAAGTCGCGTCGATTCTCCGTTCAAGAGTACCGCCAGTACACCGACTACGTGAGCCGGGTCAATTCGATTCTCGGTGAAGGAACATACCACAGACGTACTGCCGTTCTGCACCCGATCGTTTCGGTGTGGGCGAACTTCACTCCTCCGACACGCTCGATGTATGAACCGCATCCGAGTGAGCGTGTTCGCTTCATCGATGATTCTTTTGCGAGTCTCTGTCGGGAGTTAATCCAGCATCAGGTGGAATTCGATATCGTTGATGAGAAGAATCTGGCAGCCGCCAGGATCGAAGGAAAGACGCTTGTGATCGGAGAGCACGCCTACGATATAGTCGTCCTTCCGCCGATGGATACGATCCGGCTTCGAACGCTCGCGTCAATTCATCAATTTGCTCAGCAAGGGGGATCGGTACTTGCTTATCCGCTCCATCCGCAATTTGCGGCCGAAGGGTTTGAGAAGGACGCTGAGATCAAGAAGATGATGGCTGCGATCATCGCCAAGGGGCCGGAAGGAGGTGTAAATCCGCAGACGACGCCGATCCACTACCTGGTCCGATCCCGCGTTCCTCCTTTGTGTCATTTGACGCCTTCCTCGACGCATCTTCTTTGCACGACGATATCGGGGAAAGAGAACTTGACGTTCTTCCTGGTGAATAGTTCATCGATGGAATACTCAGGAACGTTCTTATTCCGCTCAACCGGCGTGCCGGTCAAACTCGATCCTGCCACAGGTGAAGAGAAAAATGTTGGATTCGAGAGAGTGGGGGATGCAAGCATTCAGATTGATGCGTCGATAGGTCCGTATGCTTCGGTGTTCGTTATCTTTCATTGACGAAAGGCACTTGCGAGCATGGGCAAATTGAAGTGAGTGGATCTGCTGTAAGGAGTTCCTCTTGCCATCGCGGTTCTCCTTTCGTATATTTAGTGATTACTCGAGCAATTGGAGAGCTGGCCCGCCTGCGGTCGTAGACACGACCTTCGGTGGGCAGGCAGAACGGTCCTTCGACTCGTCCCGACAAAAGCAGTCGGGACTCGCTCAGGACAAAATATGTTTCTTCGCGCATTTGGAGAGCTGGCAGAACGGCTCTTCGACTCGTCCCGCTGAAAAGCTGCGGGACTCGCTCAGAGCGACACTTATTTTGTTTGATTCATGGAGAGCTGGCAGAACGGCTATTGCACCAGTCTTGAAAACTGGCGGGCGTAAGCCCTTGGGGGTTCGAATCCCTCGCTCTCCGCAAGACTACGCCCCTGAGAAGCGGGGCTTCGTCTTGCAGGCAATGCACCGTGCCTGAACAACGGGGCTTCGTCTTGCAGGCAACTGTTGGAATGTGATTGGTCGGATGCCTTCCTGGTATGTGTATATCCTCAAAAGCAGTACTCAGAGTTTCATCTACATCGGCTCGACTCCTGACTTGGGCCGGCGTCTGAGCGAACACAACGATGGATTGGTCCAATCAACGAAAGCGTACAGGCCGCTTGAGATAATCGCATACATCGCAGTTTCAACGGAGAAGAAGGCAAGGGAGCTGGAAAAGTACCTCAAGACTGGTTCCGGCAAGGCGGTCTTAAAGAAAAGAATCTTGGGAGGCTGATGACCGAAGGTTTCTTCGGGAATCCCTGACCGACGAAGCTCCGTCAGGAGCGTAGTCGGTCCTCGCTCTCCGCAAGACTACGCCCTTGAGAAACGGGGCTTCGTCTTGCAGGCAACTTAGTTGACTGGGCGAACGAGATTGAGATCCTGAGAGCCTTGACCTCATAGCGCAGCCGAGCATACTGCCATAACCCTCATTGAATGCCTTCTTGGTTAGTCAATCTCCTCAAGAGTTGGACGAAGATCCTTACCAGTGTTGGCTCAACTGACGATTCGAGGCGACGATTAAGGGAACTGTGCGCCCACAAAGAAATCACATGACAGAGGAGGACGGTTGAAAATCAAACTAAAGAGACTGGGTGCCGTGTTTCGCTCGAAGCCGACAACCATGGGCCCGACGACGATCGCTGTCTTTGATGATACTTGCGGAAACCTCATCCAAATCTATCAGGCGTAATCCCATCTGTCCGTGAGCAGGACGATGATTCTCAGCAAATCCGCCACAGCAATTTCTTCCAGGCACCTCCATAGATGATCCGACAGTTCGTTACTGCGAAATCCCGATTCCTCTGTCTTGTTCTACTGGTATGGTCTTCTTTGGTTGCCCAAGAGAAGCACTTCTATTTCTACAACTCAGTGCAAACTCGCGGATCGGACGCAGCGTTTACACCTTTCTCACTCCTCATCAATGGCTCCTTCGACGCTCTTCGCCTCAGCCCGGACGCCAAGCGTGATCTCACTGCACTGAAATGGAAGACGGATTTCAAGAACGTCTGGAAGAGCCTGACTGATCCCGTCGGAAGCGTCCACGCCTACGGATGGGAAAATTTCCGACGTCAGGAGCTCTTGAACCTGAGTTTCAATGTTGACGATCTCCAATTCATACCGAACTTTGCTGATCATATTATCGGCTATGGCATGCAGTATGCCAAGGTTACAGAATGGTATGACGCTCACGGCTACGAATCTCCTGTGCTCTTGGGGGTCGCAACATCCCTTGTCTACCAATTGATGAATGAGATTGTTCAAAACAGCGCGACTACTTCCGTGAATGTCGACTGTATCGCAGATGTCTACATTTTCAATACACTGGGATTTGCCTTGTTCAGCTTCGACGATGTGAAGCGGTTTTTCTCGGAAACCATGCAACTCAATGACTGGTCGCTCCAGCCGCTGTACATTCCAAGGAATCACCACCTGGAAAACGCAGGGCAGGAATTCGTGATGCGCTACACGCTTCCGTTCGCCGAGAGGTACGCCCCCTTCATTTGTTGGGGGGTCAATTCCATCGCGGGTCTCAGCTATCGATACGACGACGCTAACCGGATCTCGGTCGGGCTTGGGAATGCCATCACGGGAATGACCACCAAGTACAGAGGTGAATTTCTTAGCGCCACGCCCAACATCGAAAGGGCCATTGGTCTCTTTTGGGATAATAGCGGATCGTTGCTCGCCGGGCTCATCGTCAGCGGGCAGGAATCAGTCAATGCCCAACTCAATGTCTACCCAGGACTTCTTGACCTCTACGGAATTCGCCCGGGGTGCTACCTCGGTGCTGGAGGGCGGGAGGGACTCATCCTCGGGGTGACATTTAGCGGACTCCCTGTTTCGATCGGCATCGAGCGATAAAAATCCGTGGAAGTTCTTGAAGGTGGATTGGATTTGTGCCATCTTCATCAAGCGTGTCGCATTCACGGGAACCGTCTGACACACGAAATTTGTTACGAAACAAGGCAGGAACTAACAGTAGCCGCAGAGGAGAGAGGAAGAACTTGAAGACTTTTCATGTGCTGAGGAAGGCCGCCAAGAATGTCGCCAAGGCGGTCACGTTTGAACGGATGATGTTTTTCCCGGACATCCTCGTTACCCATCATTGCACTCAGCGCTGCCTCCAATGCTCGATACCGCTTGCGGCCTCGCCTGCCAAGCCATTCATGGATTTTAACGACTACAAGAAAATCGTAGACTTGCTTGATGACCATGGGACGCAAGGATTCGTCATTTCAGGCGGCGAACCAATGCTTCACCCCAAGCTGCCGGAGTTCATACAGTACGCCGCGAGCAAGAACTTTGGCCGGATTCACCTCCTTTCGACGCTCTACGGGCCGGAGAGGCTCATAGAACGAGCTGTGCATGCGGCGATCGACGCCGGAATATCTCTGTCGGTCTCTTTCGACGGGCTGGACGAAGTGGGTGATACTGTCCGCGGAGCCCGCAACGTCTCTGAACGAATCAAGAAGAGCATCGGATATGTAAAGAGCGAAATGGAGCGGCGGGGAAAGCGCATTCACTGTGCTGTGGGTGTAGTTCTTTCTCAACTGAATGTCCATCAAACGGCAGAGATCCTGCGCTACCTCGAGGAGGTCGGGTGGTTAACGGAAGTTGATGTCTACCGATGGCAGTCCCAGAGCCAGCTCGAAAACGATGCAATGAAATTCAAGGACACCAAAGAGTTGCGTGCGGCAATTGAACTGGTCAAAAAGTCCCCCGTTGTCTTGACGCCGAATTGGCTGCTCGATATGCTGCCGGACTATCTTGAAGGCAAGTTCGAAAAGTACTGTCCGTATATGAGCCTGCCGACATTCGGGACGAAAGTGTTCATCCATCCTGACGGGTCGGTGAAGTCATGTATGGGAGATGCCTTCGGCAACATCCTTCATCAAACTCCTGAGGAGCTTTTCAAATCCGACGAGTGGAAGATGCAAATGGAGGAGAAACTGCGTTGTGAAGGATGCGTCAATACCTGCTACACGAGGGGGAAGGTTCTGTACCCAACAAGCATGAAGGAGGTTCGTGCGAATTGGGAGCAGATCTGGAATCGGTAAGGCGACCTCCCATAGTCTGCAAACAGCAACGCTTCCATTACGCAATGCTGCAATTTCAAAGGTGTCTGTTCTGTGTTGTAGCTGGCACTACCCCCTTTCGAAAAGTTCGGCACGACAGCATCAAATTTCTTCTTGAGAAGGCGAAATAGAATCCAGTCCGAGGCACGTCGTTACTTCTCCTCCCGCCCGCCATGTCCCTCCTGATTGTTATAAACACTGTCACCGCATCGGTTCGGCAGACTAAGCTGCACGGTGGATGTATTGAAGGTATCACCGTCCAGGGCTCAACACGAGTTGCTCTGCGAACCAGGAAAGGTTGATCTCGTCGACGGCTTGGAAGGGAAGCGGGGGAAGTGTAAGACGCTTTGAGAAGCGAAGCCGTGAGCCTGCCGTTTTTCCGCCTCAATCCCACATAAGAAGAAGAATCTTCTCTTTACATATCCCCCTTCGTGCGGTTGCGAGAGACATTTTCCAGTCATTCCCTTTCTGCTTTTTGAAATTCCATAATCGTAAAACCTTGCGCATGGACAGCCGGGCCATGAATTCCTGCCTCTCCAGCCAAAGAATATTGAGAAAAAAGGAACCGTTCTGCAGAGAGCCGTGTTCAATTACTAATTCCGAGAACGCCCTGGGGACTCTTTCCCGCATGGTGGTTTCGCAACGCGTCAACCATTGTGATGAACAGGCGAAACTCCGCCACCGTTCAGTAAGGAGGACCGTGCTATGAGTTGTAGAACAAAGATTACGGCTTGCACCAGGACTATTTTCTCTCTTGCTCTCCTGCTTCCTCTCACCCTCCTCTCACAAACCAAATTAGCTTCGACAGCGGCGCTCGCACAACGTGCAGAGGTGGTCGCTGTTGGCACAGTGACCTCTCTTGTATCCGAATGGAATGACAATCATTCGAGCATCCAGACGCGCGTCAATGTTGCAGTATCGGAATATCTCAAAGGAAACACCTCCAGCCAGTCGCTGACAATTGTTGTCCCAGGCGGAGAAATCGACGGCGTCGGAGAAGTCTATAGCGACATGCCGCGGTTCAGAACGGCAGAAGAAGTATTTGTATTCGCAAAGAAGGATACGCGTGGCCTCTATCGTGTTGCCGGAGGCGACCAGGGAAAGTACACTCTTCAGCGCAACGCGGTGACGGGCAAGCTCTCCGTCGCCGGAGACAATTCTCTCGAGGAGTTATCTGCGTCCGTTCGCAAAGCACTTCAAGTTCAAAACCTGAAGTAATCAGTCAAGAATTCGCTCCTGATTGCTGTGGATCGGGTGTCATACGACCTGGCTTTTCGTTGTGACGTCTGATTGTGGTTGATTGAAATAACAATCTCGCCTTCTGTCTCCACCATATCTGAGGAACCGGATGAAAAAATCCTTACTGCTTCTCCTGGCTTTTGTTGTCCTGAGCCCGTCGTTTGCCTTCAGCCAGCTCAACAAGGTTTTCATACCATATCAGGCGCAGGGGTTCAAGTTTCTCGCCGCAAAATCCGGATCCGCGGTGATCCAGGGCTTTCCAAGTCCGACTTGCTACGACGATGATTGGACAACGGTCAACGGGGCTTTTGGAACGTTGAACAACACCAGCTCGCCTCCGTGCCCCCTCAACGATGCGGCTCATGTCAAGACTATTTGGCCATCCTCACGAGACATCCTCGTACGCAAGCACTTTACCGTGCCTGCAGGCACCCGCAACGCCAGGGTAAGCGTAGCGATTGACAACAACGTCCAGGTGTTTGTCAACGGAATTGACGTTTCGGGCGGTATCAAGTCGCACAACGATTGCGCGATGCCAGAGAATTTTGTTTTCAACATCCCGGACAACGTGCTGAAGACCGGGGACAATGTTCTCGCCGTCCGCGGTATCTGGGTGAGTTCCAAGAACTATCTCGATGTTCAGGTGACCGGTGACGTTGGATATACTATCAATGCAAGTGCCGGTGCGAACGGAGCGATTACGCCGAGCGGGTCAGTGTCGGTGGCGCCGAATGCCAATCAGGCCTTCGTGATTGCGCCGAGTCCGGGATACCGCGTCGCAGGTGTGATCGTCGATGGGTCTTCAGTGGGAACGGTGACGAGCTACACCTTCTCGAACGTCACTGCGAATCACACGATTGCATCGACGTTCGCTCTCAATACGTTCACGATCGCAGCATCCGCCGGAGCGAATGGCACGATCACGCCATCCGGGAGCCAAACTACGAATTATGGCTCGAGTGCGGCGTACACAATCAGTCCAAATTCAGGGTACCACATCGTTGACGTCCTCGTGGATAACGTCTCAGTTGGTGCGGTTGGCACGTACTCGTTCTCTAATATTGCGTCCAATCATACTATCTCGGCGACGTTTTCCATCAATACCTATACCATCAATGCTTCCGCCGGTGCGAACGGAACGATCTCGCCGTCCGGGAGCCAAACGAAGGACTATGGAACCGGTGCGACCTATACTTTCACTCCCAGCGCGGGATACCACATAGCTGAAGTCCGTGTGGACAACGTCTCCGTCGGAGCGGTTGCGACGTACTCGTTTTCAAACATTGCCGCCGATCATACCATATCGGCGACGTTCGCCATCAACACCTACTCCATCAGTGCTTCAGCCGGGGCAAACGGAACGATCACGCCGTCCGGGAGCCAATCGAAAGACTATGGCTCAAGTGCAACGTATGCGATCACTGCCAACACGGGGTGGCACATAGCGGATGTCATAGTGGACAACGGTTCAGTCGGCGCGGTCGGTACGTACTCGTTTTCGAATATTGGAGCCAATCATAGCATTTCAGCGACGTTTGCCATCAACACCTACTCCATTAGTGCTTCCGCCGGGGCAAACGGAACGATCACGCCGTCCGGGAGCCAATCGAAAGACTATGGCTCAAGTGCGACCTATGCGATCACTTCCAACACGGGGTGGCACATAGCTGACGTGATTGTGGACAACGTTTCAGTCGGCGCGGTCGGGACGTACTCATTCTCGAGCATCTCCTCCGATCATACCATTTCAGCGACGTTTGCCATCAATACGTACAATCTTTCAGCTTCGGCAGGAGCGAATGGCTCTATCTCCCCGTCCGGCATACAGACCGTGAACTACGGTACAAGCACGACGTTTGCAGTAACACCGAACACAGGGTATCACGTCGCAGACGTGCTGGTCGACGGTGGTCCGGTTGGAGCTATCACGTCATACGTCTTTTCGAGTGTTTCCGCGGACCACTCAATTGTCGCGACCTTTGCGATCAACACGTATTCGATCAACGCTTCGGCCGGAGCAAACGGATCCATCTCGCCGTCCGGGAGCCGGAATGCAGACCATGGATCATCGTTGGCGTTCACGATAACGCCAACAACAGGATACCATGTTGCCGATGTGCTGGTGGATAATGTGTCGGTGGGAGCTCTCAGCTCCTACACATTTGCTGACATTGTCGTTGGCCACTCGATTGCCGCGTCGTTCGCAATCAACACCTACACGATTTCCGCTTCGGCTGGAGCAAACGGATCGATCACACCTTCGGGTGATCAGACGGTCAACTATGGCTCAACCCCAGCGTTTGCTATCGCACCGGCAATTGGGTATCACGTGGCTGATGTTCTTGTGGACAACGCCTCCGTCGGTCCGGTGTCGAGTCACCAATTCGCGAGCGTTTCTGCGGGTCACACGATCTCTGCCTCGTTCGCCATCAACACATACACAATAGCCGCCTCTTCGGGAGCGAATGGCAGTCTCTCGTCTTCTGGTAACGTGGTTGTGAACTACGGGTCGACTCAGACGTTTACAATCCAGGCGTTGCCGGGATTCCATGTTGAAACAGTTGTCCTTGATGGAACGACAAGTGTCATTTCAACTCAACCGACGTCACAACCAGGATCAGCACCCTGGGATGTGCAGAATGTTACGTCTGATCATTCGTTCAGTGCGACCTTTGCAGAGAACTACTATCAGCTGAGTGTGTCGTCTACTCCAACCCTCGGCACGGTATCAATTGAACAACCGTCCGCGGCACCGTACCCGAACTACTACAAGAACGGAACCGTGGTGACCCTGAGAGCCAGTACGGTGAATGGGTACCATTTCGCGGGTTGGACTGGCGTGCCGGCAGACAAGCTCACAACGAATCCCATCGACATCACGATGGACAGTGACAAGATTGTCACGGCGACCTTCGAACAGAACGTCCCTCTGACAATCGTGGTTACGACGATCAATGACGTGGTCGATCCGAATGACGGAAAGATCTCGCTGCGTGAAGCACTCAATCTTACGAACGGAAATGCCGGCGTCGATCGGATCTCGTTCAATATCACCGACGGACCAGGCACGGGCTCCAAAGTCATTCAGTTGAACCAACCGCTCCCGCCGTTCAGAGATGCGATCGTGCTTGATTTCACGACTCAGCCGGGATACTACGGCGTGCCTCTCGTGACGCTTATGCCTTCGAGCACCTACCCCTTGGCTCAGTATCCGAACAGTAACGGCATCGAACTCGGTAACGATTTCCTAAGCTTTGGCTACCGGCCGCAGCGGAGCATCATTCGTGGGATCGAGATCCATGGGTTTCCCGGATCCGGAATCTACATCAAGAGCGACAGCAACATCATCCAGCAGAATTGGATACACGACAACGGTGGCGACGGTGTGACGATCGCCGACGGTAATGGCAATCTCGTCGGCAATGTGCTGAACGGTCCGAGTCGCGCGGATGGAAACAGAATCAACGCAAATGGCAATAACGGAATTGCGATCAAAAAAGTAAACGCCGCTGCCCCCCCCTCGGGCACAACGATGCTGGGGAATCTGATCTATTCCAACGCACGGTTGGGCATAGACCTCGGAGGGGACGGCACAACTCCAAACAAGTATCCCGGCGGACCGACAAACCCGCTTGTCCGGCCGGCAATTCCGGATGCCGTGAACTTTCGAGTGAATTATCCGACTGTTGACGTCGCGACGATCGCAGACGCGCAGGGGTCTCGTGTCGAAGGATACCTGCTCAGCTGGCCCAATACCAGGTTCCACATCGAGGCTTTCTTGAATGACAGTCCCGACAAATCCGGTTTTGGCCAGGGGAAGGCATTCATCGGGTCAGCCGATGTCGTCACGGATGCCGATTCTGCATATGCATGGTTCACGATCCAATCCAACACGCCCCTCCAATGGGGTCAATA
>QYQB01000258.1 GCA_007280275.1 bacterium
ATACGCTTCACTGGTTCCAGGCGGGCGATCAGGGGGCCGTCGTCTCGGAGTTCTCTTCCGCGAGCATAGATGAGCTTGACGTGTTCACGGACCCAAATATCAAGAGAATACCAGAAATCGACTAGAACGTGCGCCTCGCGCTGAAAAGATGCACGGCGGGGAAGCACAACAAACGTAGGACTATAAAAAACTTGACATCGAAACAACGATTCATTGCGGCGCTGACGCGCCAGAAGGCGGATCGGCTACCGGTTACGACGCACCATGTGATGCCATACTTCCTGAAGAAGTATATGCACGGGATCTCGAATGATGAGTTCTTCGATCTGCTCGGACTGGATCCGATCCGATGGCTAAGCGTGTTCAAACCGGACAAGTCGGCGGGCGAATACTTCGATCCAACCCACGTCCCCGGCTATCTTGAAGCCCAGCGAGTTGTTTCTGACAACTGGCGCATCGAGCACGAGCCGGTCTCAGATCCGCGCTATGAGACGGTTCGATACAAGTTCATCACGCCCAAGAAGACGCTCACGACAATCCTACAAAGCAACGACTATACGACGTGGGTGAGCGAGCGGCTCGTGAAAGAAAAGTCCGACATTGACATCATCGCGGAGTATGCGACGAAGCCCAAGTGTGATGTGGAGGAAGTGAACAGGCAGGCCGCTGCATACGGCGAGCGTGGAATGCTCCGGGGATTTGTGAATTCGTTCGATGTCTATGGGCAACCCGGGTGCTGGCAGGATGCATCAGTGCTCTTCGGTATCGAAGACCTAATCATGGCGACCTTTGAGGATCCGGAGTGGGTTCACTCCTTCTTGAAGATCATGCTCGATCGAAAACGGACCTACATCCAGTCGCTGGAGGGGGCGCGATACGATGTTCTGGAACTGGGGGGCGGAGATGCCTCATCGACGGTGATTTCGCCGGAGATTCTCGATGAGTTCGTATCGCCCTATGACGCCCCTCTCATCGACCTTGCTCATTCGGTCGGTCAGCGAATTGTGTATCACACGTGCGGAGGGATGATGCCGTTCCTGGAGCGCCTTGCGGACATGAAGCCCGATGCCATGGAGACTTTTACTCCATCTTCGATGGGAGGCGACACCATGCTTGCCGAGGCAAAGGAGCGGATCGGTGACAAGGTGTGCATGATCGGGGGATTCGACCAGTTTCATTACTTCAAGGATTGCACCCCCGAAGAAACGCGGAAGGCCGTTCGGAAGTGCTTCGACGAAGCTGGTCGGGGCGGCGGCTACATTCTCTGTCCCTCGGACCATTTCTTCGATGCGGATGTCGAGTTGCTGAAAGCGTTCGCGGACGAAGCGCGGAAATGCGCATATTGAAGAAACATGTTTCCTTGAAACATGACACGTTTTCAAAGGTCAAGGATAGCGCCAATGTCCCTTGAAAACGTACCGGGCTCATACGCTTCCAGGAATTCCCGGTAGCCCTTGCCATCCTTGAACCACCCATCCCGAATACTCTTCCCCGGGAAAAGCCCATCAGAGTCACTCACCCAGGCTGAGCAGTCTGAGAATTCCCAATCAGAAGCCCTCTTTACAAGCTTCGCCGACACCGGATTAGTATGGACGTAACGGATCGCCTGAAGCAGATATTCATCGGTATCAACCACGGTAGACTTTGCCGGCCCCTGGAAGAGAGTTCCGCTGTGAGATTCCGAGACATTGTAGTATTGCACAAACGAATTGAATGTGGTCTGGAGAAACCTGGAAATCGATCCCTCGGCTTCCTGCCTTACTATCAAGTGGTAGTGATTTGGCATGAGACAGTGGGCGAGCAAGCTGACATGGTAGTGGATTGAGTACTTGAGCAGCAACCCGATACATTTGCGATAGTGTCGCGGTCGGCGGAAAATGGTGAGTTGATGTGCACCACGGTTGTAGACGTGGTAGGTATGTCCGTTGAGGTACTTGGACATGGGGGCGGGTGGGGTGTGGTTCAATGTCACCTTTTCAAGGTCCGGTAAGCGCCGGAGGACCTTGAAAAGGTGCTGGCTATGTATACCTCAGATTCAGGATTACCTTTTTGCCGGCGGGGAGTTGATAGCGAGCTCGTTTCAATGGCCCCGTGCCCCTCACACGCTTCAGAAGAACTTCCTCACGTTTGTCGAGTGCGATCTCCCCTTCCGCTTCCGGCGGTGTTTCGATCAGCAGTTGCCTCTCTCCGACAACACCATCCCACTTCATTCGAATCGGTCCCCTAACCGTATGGGCAGTTAGCTCCAGCGAACGGATGTCCGCAAGCTGCGGGACGATTTCGTACTTCCGATATCCAGGCAGCAGCGGTTTGATGCCGGCTATGTTCATGTAGAGCACATAGAGCGGAACCACGGCACAATGGCTCCATTGCGATCCAGAATCCGCTTGTACTGTCCAGAATTCCTGAAGCGTGTTGTTCAAGCGGACCGAATCCATTGGAGCCCATCGTGTGCGCAAGTCATTGACGACCGCATCTCCACGTCCCCCCTTTGCGAGCGCCCACAATCTCCAACCCGCGTTGGCCGGGTAGGAGAATCCCATCTCGGGTGGACAGTTTGCCAGCATATCGACGGAAGGCTGCATCGATCCTCCCGGACATTGGTCGAAGAGGACAGCCGTCGCAAGTGTCCGATCGGAGCACCGCGATTCCTTTTCCTCCTTCGTCCAAGGCAGGTTGTCCACGAACAGGTTCCGTTTTCGGTCCCAGAATTTCCCGACCGTTGGCTTCAGCAAGCCTGCCCCGAACTGCCTTGCCGCTTCCGCCCAGTGTGGATCACCAAAGGCATCACAGAGAGGGGCCAGCGCGTTTTCAAGCATGGCAGCAGTGTAGAGGTTGAACGAACATTGTTTGTGTCGTTGACGCTTGAAGGCGTTGTGATCGATGTACAGCGAAGGCACACCGAGGTTTTCGGCGGGAAGCAGTCCATCACTTCCCTTTATGGATTGCAGATACTTGAAAAAGCGAAGGAGCCTTGGGTACGGCTCTCTCACCGCTTCGAGATCACCCGTATACAGGTAATGGTACCAGCAATCGAAATTGAAGCCGACACTGTGATCAAGCAGCGGGCCCCAAAACGTCATCTGGAGCTGACGCTCCATCAACCGGGCAAGCCGATCGTATGCCGGCCAGCAATCGAGAAAGTAACCGTCGAGAGTGATTCCCTGGCTGAACGTTGTCATGTACCGCGCGGTTTGCTGTGTCTCGCCAAATGCTGAGTAGATGGCATGCAGTTGATGCCCTCCGTCACCACTATACTGCTGGCGTTCCCGCGCCATGCCATCGACGAGGGTCTCCTGCGCACAATTGTTCAGAGTATTGATAGACGCGTCGAATAATCGCAGCAAAGCAGGCTCCGAACAGGCAATCGCGGGGTTCTTCGCCCAAGGATAGACTCTCCGGCGCATCCCCACATTTCGCACGACGACTTCACCGATTCCTCCGCGGATATGCAGCTGTATCCACCGGCAGCTCTCAAAGTCGAACGTCTCGAATTCGTTGACCCCTTTTCGACAGATGAATCGAGTCCAGGCATAGAATTGTGTATTGAGGAGGGCTGGCCCGCCCACTTCATGCGATTCCTGGACCATCAGCTCGACGACAGTTCCTTCAGAAGCTTCGATTGTGAAACAGGGCCATCCGACAACCTGCTCTTCGAGTTCAAAGGTCAGGGCTGCTGCGCGCTCCCCGTCGAGAGTCACCTTCCAGGATCCCGTGTCAACCTGCGCAGCACTGGGCTTGCGGATTGCTTCGAAGCAATCGGGAGTCAGGTTGTCAAAATAATCGTGAGGGGAACGGTTCCATTGAATCCAGAGCGACTCACTCAGTTGCTTCGCCGGAACCAGAGTCTCCTTCAACATCGGGATACTCCGGCGTCTTAGTTCAGAGACTTCTTTGGATCCACGAATCTCCGTTGCGTACTCGGGATACGCTGCACAACTGCTTGGCTTGTCTGCCGGACATCCGAGATTGATCGGCGGTAACCATTCCTTGCCTGGTTTGAATTCCGGTTGAAGCCACCCATAGGGGTACAGGCGGGCATCGAATTCTTCCTGCAGAGCCCGAATGAACCACCGCTTGTATTGTCCGGGCTTCCAACTCCGAGCCAGCAACGTCTGCCAGGAGAGATCGGATACGATCTTCAGCACGTTTCCGTCCCGCGCCTCAACCTCAAGGTTGAAAAGAAATCCTGGTTTCCCGAGGGGCCACGTGCCGTCCCCGAGGCCGAAGTAGAGCACTTCCACGCCGATGACGTTCTCTCCTTCTGTCAGGAATTCTGACAGATCGAGTGGATCAGCTTCAACCCAGCGTGGATCGGAAGGCGCAGGTCCCCATTGCACCCTCTTCCCGTTGACAAACAACCGATAGCGGCTATCCGCGACGATCCAACCGGAGGCTTTCTTAACGGGTGCAGTGAGCTTGAATCCCCGGCGGAACAGCACCACGGTGTTGCAGAGCGTCCGCCCGGCAGGATACCAGATCCACTGTGCAGGGCTTAGATTAAGGGCGTAGGGTGAAGGAAGGGAGTCTTGCGGAATCGTGAACGACTTGGGCTTTGCTTGCAGGCGTTTCTGCTGCGTGTTCTGCGGAGTGAACGAAAGAAATGAAAGGCCCAATCCGCCAAGTGCGGTCTTCGTGAAGAAATCACGACGATTGATTTTCACTGGCTTGAGTTTCCGAGGTTTCATATCGGCGCCCTCTCTGCTGCAGGATGGAAGAGAAACCGGACCTGACGTGTCGCAAACAACCAATCCATGATGACACTCCTAGCAGCGTGTCATCAGTCGATCCTCCCTTCGTTGTAGTCACTCAACGCCTGGAAAAAGGCGTCAATGTTCTCAAGCGGAACATCCGGGGGGACATCGCAACCTGACGAAAGGATGAAGTTCGAGTACTTCTTCGCGGCCCGCAACAACTGGAGCGTCTCTGAGCGCACTGTCAGAGAAGAGGCCGACTTGAAAACCCCGACGGGATCAATATTTCCGAAGACGAGCGTATCCTGAGGAATCTGTGCCAATGCCTTCACGATATCACACCGGTTTCCGAAATGCAGGCCGCCCGCGCCTGTCCCGTGCATCGATGAGACAAGCGTGTCGGTGTCACCGCAATTATGGAGAATAACCAGGAAGCCTTCATCCTGCGCAGCGTCGACGATCCTTTTCACGAAAACGGAGGAAAACTCTGTGCAGAGGTCCGATGAAAGAACACCGGCAACCGGCTCAGCAATCAGTATTCCATTTGCTCCTGCCCCTTTGAACGCCTGAACATAGGAGATCAAGAACTGTGTACACTTCTCAAGAAGCATGAGAATACTGTCAGGTTCGATGAGGATCGCAGTCATGACCTCCGTGACATCATAGAGTCGGGCAGCCAGAGAGAAAGGGCCTATGCATCCGGCGAGGACTGGCCTATCCGAAATGGTTTGTGCGGCAAGTTGCGACGCCTCGAGCCACTGGCCAACCCTCGCTTCATCGAGACCCGGGACTGCCAGCCGGTCAATCGACGCGGCATCGTCAACGCACCGGCCCACAACGGAGGGAACCTCGTTGTCGCCGAAGCGCACCTCTGCTCCAAAAGCCTGGGCCTCGACAGAAAGGTCCATGATCATCGTCGAAGCACCGGTTGGATATGTCTGTGCGACTGCCCGCACCGCCTCGAAATGCAGCCGGGGATTTGTCACGGTCGCCAGAACTGTGTTGCCTCTCAGGGCGATTCCCGGGTGAGTCATTACCGGGATGGCGAGCCTTTTTCTGGATTGGAGGACGGAGTCTCTCCACCTTCGCATGTTCCGCTCCATCAACAGACCTCTTCGTTTTGATGCACCAATTCGGTTCCCCCCTCGATATTCCTATCGAATCACGACCTCAAAGACAGATCTTGCGCGGATGTCTTCTGATGAACTGCCGATCATGACTTCTATCAATCCGGGCTCCACCTGGAATTTCATTGACCCATCCAGGAATCCCAGTTCCTCCTGAGACAGGGAAAACGTCACTGTTCTTTTTTCCCCCGGCCGGAGATCGATTCTCTTGAAACCTCTGAGTTCCTTCACTGGACGCGTGACACATGCCACGGGATCGTGCAAATACAGCTGCGCTACCTCCTCCCCACGTTGATTGCTTGTATTCTCGACATCAAAAGAAACCCGAACCGTACCTTTTGGATCGATCTTCGCTGGCGAGATTTCCAAATTCTTATACGCGAAGGTCGAATAGCTCAATCCGAAACCAAATGGGAATTGCGGCTTGCCGCTGATATCCGTGTAGTCATCTCCACGTCCCGTCGGCTTATGGTTGTAGTAGAGCGGCACCTGTCCTACGGCCTGAGGGAAAGTGATCGGCAGCTTGCCGCCCGGATTGTAATCACCGAATAGGACATCAGCAACGGCGTTACCCCCCTCTTCACCCGGATACCAGGCCTCGACGATCGCCGACACCTTGTCCACCCAACTCTTCATCGTCACCGCACTGCCGTTGACAAGCACAACGATCGTCGGCGTCCCAGTCTCTGCGACTGCTGCGATGAGCTGCTGCTGTTCACCCGGAAGGTCGAGGCTTGCCCTGTCGTACCCTTCGCCTTCGATAATTCCGACCGCCACAATCGCCACTTCCGATTGTTTTGCCGCAGCTGCAGCCGCCTGGACCCTCGGATCAAGCGGGCGTTTCACGTCCCAGACAAGATTCGCATACGCCCATCCGCCATTCTCGTAGTATTCAATGCGAAGGTCGTACTGGCGCCCGGCTTCAAGCTTCAGCGTAGCAACATCCAGCGTCGCGCCACGGTCAAACCAGCTATCGATCAGCAGTTTGCCGTCGACGAAGAGCCGGAC
>QYQB01000278.1 GCA_007280275.1 bacterium
ATCTTGAAAAGGCCGACGGACATGTGAAGACAGCCCTGGTTATGATCAGGGCGCGCGTAGGGAAGGATGAGGCGAAGCGACGGCTGGAGCGGGCCGACGGATTTGTGCGGGCTGCAATCGAGGACAAGGAATACAAAGCACTGTAGACCAGGAGGAACCGACAATGGCACCAGGAAACAAAACGCCCCTTTCCGATCTGGAATTCTTTCCACCGTTTGACGGTTTTCCACACGAGGGAATTGACTTCCTGAAAAGCCTGAAGCGAAACAATAACCGGCCATGGTTTGAAAAACACAAACCGGACTATGAATCTTTCGTGAAGCTTCCGGTGCAATCGCTCATTGTGGCGCTTCGTCCGCACTTTGAACGATTCGCACCCGAGTTCGACGTCAATCCCAAACGCTCCATTTTTCGGATCTATCGGGACGTTCGCTTCAGCAAAGACAAGACGCCGTATAAAACCCACGCAGCGGCACATTTTGTTCTGCGGGGAAAACCAAAAGGCGTGGAGGGGTCCGGCTACTACCTGCATATTGAGCCGGGCGAAGTCTTCATCGGCGGTGGCATCTACATGCCCGATAATGATCAGCTGAAAAAGATTCGCAGCGCAATCGCAGACCATTCAGACCAATTCCTGTCTATCGTCCATCTTCCAAAGTTCAAAAAGATATTCGGCAAGCTGGAAGGAGAGAAGCTACAGCGGGTCCCCAAGGGATACGAACCAGATCACGCGATGGCAGAATGGCTCAAGCACAAACAGTTTTTTGTCTGGATCGAATGGCCGGAATCAAAATGCTTGAAGGATAAATTTGTGGCGGAGGTTGCCGAGGTCTATAAGGCCGCGACACCCCTGGTTCGATTCCTGAACGAGGCGATGAGCTAGAAGGGCTCTATTGTAACGCCAGCCCCAAGAAGGTGGGTGCGGATTCTTGAGGCAAGTGCAATTGCGTTTTCTGTGTCGCTGTGGATACAGATCGTTTGAGCCTGCACCGTCAAACGAGATCCGTCAACCGCAACAACGACTCCATCACATACAATACCCCCAGCCTGCGTTGCCGCGTCTTCGGGATTCGTAATAAGAGCACCTCCAAGAGAGCGGGAGCGAAGGGTCCCGTCGGGTTCGTACCGACGATCAGCGAAGGCTTCCCCCACAACGGTAAATCCGGCGGAGCGCCACACATCCAACATCGGTGATCCAACCAATCCAACCAGAACAAGATTCCTATTAACAGAGGAAATTGCGTTGGCGATGATTTCAGCAAACCAACGGTCCTTGCTGGCTGCGTTGTAAAGGGCACCGTGGGGTTTTACGTGGCGGACAATTGCTCCAACGCCGGCCGATATATCCAAGAGGCTTTCCACCTGTTCTCTCACGCTGGCTTCGAGCTTTGATGCAGGAATGTCGATCTTTGTGCGACCGAATCGGGCGCGATCGGGAAACCCCGGATGAGCCCCTATACTTACCCCGCACGCCAGGCACATCGTAACAACCGCTTTCATCGATGCGGCGTTACCCGCATGACCGCCACACGCGATGTTGGCAGAGGAAACGAGGCGGAGAAGTTGTTCCTCAGAACCATCCAGCAACGCCGAGGCTCGTTCCCCGACATCGGAATTCAAATCGACCGTGTTCCTGCCTGAGACCATTCTAGCCCCGTCTTTATTGGAGTTCCTGACCCCGGGTTTCGGGAAGTGAAAAGATCATGGCGGCGCCGATCAAGAAAAAAGTAGAAGTAATCGCGAGCGCACTGCCGATTCCATACACATCTGCCAGAGCCCCGACAGTGAACGGGGCAAGGGCGCTGAATGCGCGGCCAACGTTATACACCAAACCCTGTGCGGTGGCGCGCACGTGCGTGGGGAAAAGCTCGGATAACATGACACCAAAGACGCTGAAGTAACCGTGACCGAAAAACCCGATCAGAGGACCAAGGATAAGGAGAGCAACCTCATGCCGGGCAAGCTGACCGTAGAGAGGCACAAGAAGAGCGGCGCAGGCCAGAAAAAAGGCAAACGCCGGACGGCGTCCGAATTTGTCAGCAAAAAAGCCAAACGAGGTGTAGCCAAAAAATGCCCCGATCTGCATCGGGATGATCCAGGCGGAGCTTCTGACAATACCAAGCCCAGCGCCCCCCTGCTCGAGTGGCCGCGCAAGGAAAGAGGGCATCCATGTGAATAACCCCCAGTATGCAAAAAGGACGAACATCGCTATCAACGATCCAAGCAGTGTTCGGCTCAAGAGTGGGGGACGAAAGAAATCAAGCGACGCGAATTTTCGAGCCCCCGCCAGGTTGTTGACTCTCGATCTCCAAATCTCAGGCTCGTGCACATTTCGGCGAATCCACAATGTAAAGAAAGCCGGTAGAATACCCAGGAGGAACAACGCCCGCCATCCGAGCTTCGGCAGTATTGCTGCCGCAAGCAGGGCGGCGAAGATGTAACCAATTGCCCACCCACCCTGCATTAGACCGATAGCTTTTCCACGGTGTTTCGATGGCCAGGTCTCCGAGACAAGCACAGAGCCGGTCGACCACTCGCCCCCCATTCCCAAACCAACCAAAGATCGCCACAGAAGAAGCTCCCAGAGTGATCCGGATGTCGCAGTAAGCGCGGTGAAAACGGAATATGTAAGAATCGAGAACATGAGCGATCGGGCTCGGCCAATCTTGTCCGCCAAAACACCAAACCCAATCCCCCCAACGGCAGACGCAATAAGCGTCACAGAAGCCAGGGCACCAGCCTGAGCGGACGACAAATCAAACTCCTGCTGAATCGCGCCAAGTGCAAAGGCATAGAACATGACATCCATTGCATCCAGCATCCACCCAAGCTGGGCAGCTATGAGCGCCTTCCATTGTTCCCGTGTTATGGATTTGAGATCGGAATACAGAATCATTGTGAGATTGCTTGAAGAGAACGTTGAGGCGACAGCAGGTCTTCCTGTTCCTTCAGCAAAGAAATCGCCTTTTCATGTTTCACAAACTCGAACTTGATTTCATCCCGGGGGCGGAGTTGGCCAACGCGATGCAAATCAGCTGAAATGACGTTTGCAATTTTTGGATAGCCGCCGGTCGTCGGGTGTTCCACGAACAGAATAATTGGTTCGCCGTCTGGGGGTACCTGTATGGCGCCAAGGGAGGTGCCCTCGGTGATAATATCTCCATCGACCACACGCTTGAGAGCAGGTCCTTTCAGTCGAAGGCCCATTCTATCCGACTCTTCTTTGACCGTGTAAGTGGAAGTTGAGAAGGTCAATTGCGAATCTACAGAGAAGAGATCACCTTGGGGTCCAGCTGTAACCCTGATTGGCCCTTTTCCAAAAAAAGCGTCAAGAACTTGTTTGTTCACCGCTCGGGGTTTCATCGACGGTCCGGCTCTTTGAGCGCCGCATTGAAGTACGTCGCCGGCCTTCAGTGATCTGCCGCCTAGTCCGCCGAGGGCTGCCAGAAGGTATGTCGATGCGCTGGAAAGAACGGGTTGAACGACAATTCCGCCCGCGACGCAAAGGTAGCATCGCGCACCTGACTTCGTTGAGCCGCACCGAAGCGTCTGTCCAGGCTTCACGCGCACAGATTGCCAAGCAGGAATTTCCTCGTTGTCCAATGTGGCGCCCAGGTCTGATCCGGCGAGAGCAATAATGAACTGTCGTTCGAATCTGAACGAGCCGCCGACGAGCGTCATCTCGAGCGCAGCGGCGTCAGGCGGGTTACCTACAAGGAGGTTTCCCAGGCGCAGAGAAATGGGGTCTGCCGCTCCTGACGGAGGAATCCCCCAGTGGGCGCAATGATCACGACCGAGGTCCTGCACCGTCGTGAGAAAGCCCGGAGAAACAGCGAGAATGGAAGCTCTCGGATGAGACGGAATACTCACAGTTTATCAACCGCCCCCAAGAGTGATTGATAGTGAAGAACCGAGATCGGCTTGAACCGAACCATGTCGCCAATTTCCAGAGCGGTTGGTGGCATACGTAGTGGACTGAAGAGCTTCAGCGGCGTCCGGCCAATAATGCGCCACCCGCCCGGAGAAGCGACAGGGTATATACCGGTCTGGCTGCCGCCGATAGCAACGCTCCCTTCGGGTACCATGACGCGTGGCGTTGACAACCGCGGTGTTTCAAGTTGATGCGGAAGCTCGCCCATGTAAGGAAAGCCGGGTGAAAAACCAATAAAGTAAACCAAATATTCCACAGAGGTATGATGCCGAACAACATCGTCTGTAGTTAACCCATTGTGATGAGCGACGAACTCAAGATCAAGCCCCAACGTTTTATCATAACAGACGGGGATTTCTATCTTGCGCGATGTGGCCACTTCAATATCACCCAACCGATCGACAAGACGTCGAACGTAGGATTCGAACTTTTCCGGGCGTGCTATCAGCGGATCGAATGAGATCAGCACAGAGCTGTACGCTGGATGGATATTCCGAATTGCGCGATTCGGTCTTGAATGCAGCAACCTGAAAAGTCGAAGGACATCGCGGTGATGTGAGCGGGAAATCTGTTCACCAAACGTCACGAGCAAAGAATGGTCGCTCGCTCGTTGAAACCGTGGATAAGAAAGTTTTTCTGAGGGCATGGCGGGTTGATGTGTGCACGATAAGTAATTTTGGAGGATGAATCAACAACGAACACCACCGGGCGGTGCCGTAAACACGTGTGGTTGTCGTCTTGCTTCTCCTTCCATTTGTGGGTATATTTTGTCCACCTGATCAATGTCCCGACACCCGGGACTCTTTTTGTTTTAGGGACGGACAACGAGGTGATTGAGGACTATGAGCGAAACACCAACCAAACTCAGCGACACCACCATAGAGACGATTGACAATATACCGGGGACCCTCACGGTTCTGCCCCTGCGGGATGTTGTACTCTTTCCATACATGATCTTTCCCGTGCTTGTTGGCAGGGAGAGCTCCCTCCGGGCTGCAAACGAAGCCCTGGAGCGCGGCAAGAACATCTTCCTGGTTGCACAAAAAAGCTCCTCAATAGACGAGCCCACGTCGGACGACGTCTATCAACACGGAACGGTCGCCAAGATCATTCAGATGCTGAAACTTCCCAACGGGTTGATGAAGATTCTGGTCGACGGAGTTGTTCAGGCCACCGTGAAGCGGTTTCTGCCCACTACGGCGTTCCTCGAAGCCGAGATCCTGATCAACAAATCAGACGTGCCATCGGGGCACGACATCGATGCCCTTGTGAGGCACGCGACAACGCTTTTCCAGGAGTATGTAAGACTCAGTCGAAACGTTCCGCCCGAGGTATTGATGGCCTTCGATGGGATCAAAGAGCCGCATCGAAAGCTCTACTATATGGCTGCAAACCTCGTCCAAAGCGTGGACGTAAAACAGCGAATTCTCCAGACACAGCATCTCCGCGAGCAGCTCTATGAGCTGTCGAAGATTCTCACTACAGAAATCGACATCCTCAAGATTGAACGCGAGATTGATACGAAGGTCCAGGATAATATTCAGAAATCGCAACGCAAGTTCTTCATTCAGGAACAAATACGCATTCTACAGGACGAGCTCGGTGAGGACGAGGCATCGCCGGAGCTGGCAAAGCTGAAGGAGCAGCTCCAGAAGGCCAAGATGCCGAAGGAGGTGGAGGAGAAGGCGATGGAGGAGTTCAACAAACTCAAGAAGACGCCCCCCATGTCGCCTGAATTTGCCGTGACGCGGAACTATCTCGATTGGCTCATCGCCGTCCCGTGGTCGAAGCGGACCAAAGACAACCTTGACGTTGAGCACGTAAAAAAGATTCTGGACGAAGACCATTTTGGACTCGAAAAGCCAAAAGAGCGGATTCTGGAGCACATTGCGGTCCTGAATCTCGTGAAGGAAATGAAGGGGCAGATCATGTGTTTCGTCGGGCCGCCGGGCGTCGGCAAGACATCTCTGGCCAAGTCCATCGCGCGGGCCCTGGGAAGGAAGTTCGTTCGGATTTCGCTGGGTGGCGTACGTGATGAAGCTGAAATTCGGGGCCATCGGCGAACGTATATCGGTTCGATGCCGGGAAAGATCATACAGTCCATGAAGCGGGCGGGTGTCACCAACCCCGTTCTGTTAATGGATGAAGTGGACAAAATGAGCATGGATTTTCGCGGCGATCCTTCTGCTGCGCTGCTTGAGGTTCTGGATCCCGAACAGAACAACACGTTTAGCGATCACTATCTAGACGTAGACTATGATCTCTCAAAGGTCATGTTCATCACAACGGCGAATGTGCGTTACGCAATCCCGTTGCCGCTTCAGGACCGCATGGAAATCACAGAGCTGCCAGGCTATCTTGACTACGACAAGAGGGAGATTGCCAAGCGCCACATTATCCCGAAACAGCTCGCCGCACACGGTCTGACGGAGAAGATGCTGAAGTTCACAGACGGGGCGATTGACAAGATCATCAACGAGTACACCCGCGAAGCCGGCGTACGCAACGTTGAGCGGGAGCTTGCCTCGGTTTGCAGGAAAGCAGCCAAGGAAATTGTGTTGAGCAGGAGGAAGAATGGAGTCGCGAAGAGGAAAAAGAAATCCGACGGGGGCATTTCAGTAACCGGCGAGATGATAGAGCGCTACCTCGGCGTTCCAAAATTCCGGAAGAAAGAGGCGGAGCGTGAACGCCGTGTTGGGTCAGTGACGGGACTGGCCTGGACAAGCGTTGGAGGGGATATCCTGAACGTCGACGTCACAATCATGAGCGGGACGCAGAAATTAACCCTCACGGGGCAATTGGGCGAGGTCATGAAGGAATCGGCGCAGGCGGCATTGAGTTACATCCGGTCAAACGCAAAAAGGTTTGGTGTAAATCCGGAATTCACCAGGGAAGAGAAATCCATATTCACCTCCCGGAGGGCGCAATCCCGAAAGACGGTCCGTCTGCCGGCATCACGATGGCAATGGCGATCATTTCAGCGGCGAGCAACCGCCCGGCTCGAAATGATATTGCGATGACCGGCGAAATCACACTGCGCGGAAACGTACTCCCCATCGG
>QYQB01000172.1 GCA_007280275.1 bacterium
CTTTACAAAATGAAAAAAGGTGGACTTGACGCCGAGTTCTTCGCCGTTTTCACGAGTGTCGGCGACCGATCGGTTACATCCTATGAGGCTGCCTACAAAACAGCGAACACATTGTTTGATGCAATTCACAGACTCCCCCAGCGGTATCCCGACTTGGTTGATATTGCCTACACTCCCGACGATGTCGTGCGCATCCACAAGGGTGGAAAACTGGTTGCCTGTATCGGCATGGAAAATGGCTACCCCGCTGCAACTGATCTGACGAGGATCAAGGAGTTCTATGACAAAGGAGCTCGGTACATCACGCTTACACACACAGCACACAACCAGATCTGCGACTCATCCACGCCGCGGGACGATCAACCGAAGGAAGAATACGGCGGGCTGAGTGAATTCGGAAAGCAGGTCGTGCGGGAAATGAACAGGCTCGGTATCATGGTGGATGTCTCACACGCCTCCAAGAAAGCAACGCTCGCGGCGCTGGCGCTTTCGAAGGCACCGATCATAGCATCGCATTCAGGTGCGAGCGCTGTCAACGAGCACCCACGGAATCTCGATGACGAAACGCTCCGTGCCATCAAGAAAAACGGCGGAGTGGTTCAGCTCGTGTCGCTGGCGGATTACATCAAGAAGCGTGTCGACACACCCGAGCGGCTGACGGCACTTGACATGGTACGGAAGGAGTTTGGCATCCCAGAGGGACGGGGCGAAGCAGCTCGAAAAGCAATGCAGGCGTTGAGCCAGGAGGCGCGAACGAAGTACCGGGAGAAGGTGAGGGAAGTCGATACAAGGTTTCCTCGCTCGCTGGTGACGGCGCAGGATATGGTCGATCATCTCGATCACATTGTCAGTGTGATCGGAGTTGATCACGTCGGCATCGGGACCGATTTCGACGGTGGAGGAGGCGTGACGGGATTCAACGATGCGAGTGAAGCGATGAACATTACGATGGAGCTTGTGAAGCGTGGTTACACCGAAGAAGAGATTGATAAGATCTGGGGTGAGAACCTCCTGCGTGTTTGGAGAGAGGTAGAGCGTGTGGCAAAGGAGATACAGGAGGGAAGTATATGAGTAAAGAGTATATGAGTACGAAGTATTTGAGTAGTTGAGTATTGGAGATCGAGGGAGCTCGGTGGTGGCAGATTGCAGATGACGGAAATCTGAATTAGCCCCGGACTCTAGAAGTGATCTCAAAAATGTTGTCCCTGCCCCTAATGTCATTCCCGCACGTCTTAAGCGGGAATCCAGACAGCGCTCTCTGAACTTCCGACAGAGACATTCCCGGAAAGAGAATTCGGCGCAAGTCGGGAGCGACAGGGGTTTTTGAGACGGGTCCTAGTCCCTGGGGAAGCAACGAGAAAAGAACCGATGGGAGCCATGATGAAGACAATTGGATTGGTAGGAGGGACGGGCTGGATTTCTACAATTGACTACTACCGGATCATTAATCTTGAGGTGAACAGTCGTCGAGGTGGTCAAAATACCGCGAAGATTGTTCTGTATTCGGTAGATTTTGGGGAGATCGACGCGTTGCACGCGAAAGGGGATTTCGATGGAGTGGGCGCATTGCTCACGGACTCGTCGAAAAAACTCGTCAGTATTGGAGCGGACTGCGTACTCCTTTGTGCCAACACGATGCATATGCATGCCGAACGGGTTCAGGAAGCAATCGCCGTTCCCTTGATTCACATTGTAGAGGCCACTGCGAAGCAGATACACATGAAGGCGATGAAAAAGATCGGGCTCCTGGGAACCAGGATGACGATGGAGCGGGAATTCTACAGGAAAAGACTCAACGACGCCAACATTGAGGTCCTTGTTCCGGAGAAAGAGGAGAGAGAGTTCATTCAGCGCACGATCAACGACGAGCTTGTAAAGAACCTCTTCCTGCCGAAGAGCAAAGAGGGATTTCTTGAGATCATCAGTAGGCTCAAGATCCAGGGGGCAGAAGGAGTTATCCTCGGCTGCACCGAAATTCCGCTTCTCGTCAAGCAAAGCGACACTGATCTCCCGGTCTTCGATACGACGCACATTCACTCTCTCGCTGCAGTTGATTTCGCGCTTTCCGCCTGAGCTCATTCCCAGCAGGCATCGGGAGCAGAGCTCCCGATGAGCGTCGGGGGTACACCCACGTCCGAGCGTCACGCGGAGTTTGGGACAGCCCCCCGTGACTATTCCGATACTCGGTCTTGGATCAATGAGTGACAGTGAACAATGATGCAGTCGTGAATGACCAAGAACATACGCCTCCCACAACCGCGATGGTGATCGTACGGATCGTGGTCTTTACCCTTATCGTGGGCGTATTGCTCTTTGGCCTATCGGGTCGGACGGATTGGACGATGGCGTGGGTGTACCTCTGCGTGCTAACGATAAGCACCGGTGTCAACATGTATGTCGTTGTCCACGTGCATCCCGGTCTCGTCGCTGAGCGAACGAAGTTCACAAAGGCCGAAGGTATCAAGGCCTGGGACAAGGTGCTCTCACCGCTGATGGGGATTTTCGGTCCGACGCTCATTTGGGTTGTGACTGCCATGGATATGCGGGACGGATGGTCACCGACATACGTGGGTGTGGTTCAATACGGTTGCATGATGCTTGTCGTGGCGGGATCTGCGTTGACAACCTGGGGCATTGTGCACAACAAGTTCTTTTCGTCGGTTGTCCGTATCCAGAAGGATCGTGGGCATGTTCTTGTCAGTTCTGGACCCTACCGATTTATCCGGCATCCGGGGTACAGCGGGGCCATCTTCTATTACATTGCCATGCCTGTGGCACTTGGCTCTCTCTGGGGAGTTCTGCCTGCAGGCTTGACAGTGATCGCGACAGTTATCCGTACTGCACTGGAAGACAAGATGTTGCGGAATGAATTGGACGGGTACCTCGATTATGCCAAACGTGTTCGCTACAGGTTGTTACCAGGTTTGTGGTGAGAAGGAATTGCTATGAGAGCGCGGGTTTTTGTCTCAAGAGGAGATGACGGGGCGTCGATGGTAAGCCCAATAGCTCAGGCTTCAAAACATCAAACCACAGGTTCTCTGACGAGCTGAAAAGGTTGAAAAACTGATGAGCCGGTGAACGGTTTCTTCAACAGTTGATCTCGCTGTCTATGGTAATTCAAAGATACGGTGATCAGCGAGAAAAAAGAACTGGCAAAGCGACACTTGCCTGTGCAGCTTTTGTTGAGTTGACAATGGAACATTGAACTACTGTGAAAATGCGCCGTACCCGGAAATGGCAGGCTGGCTATATGAGGTGATCGAGGTTGCGGGATCCGTGCACTACGCGATGTACTTCAATCTCCTGGCCGCGGATGATGTAGAAGACGAGGTACGCTTCAACGATCAGGACCCGATAGCCATATTCTCGAAGTTTCGGATGCCTCGGTACTCGCCCGAGCGATGGATGTCGCTCAAGCAAACCAACTCGTTCGTCCAGCTTGTCTACAAACGACAATGCTCGGTTCGGGCTATCCTGAGCTATGAAATCGAAGATCGAGGCCAGATCGTCTTGCGCAATCGGGAGGTAGCGCAGTGTATGTTTAGCCGGCATTGGCCCTTCGGCGAAGTCTGGTCATCATTTGTCTGTGGGTGATCCCCTTTTTCCCCGCTGCTGACTGCGCTTGAGCGACTCCTAGCTTCTCGAAAAGGTCAACCTGCGCTTTCAGTCGCTCATAATGACTGATGCTCATAACAACCAAATCACCTTCGCCGTTGGTTGTCAGATAGACCGGCTCGTCCTGTGTATGACAGATCGAGGCAATTTCCCGAGTTCGGTTGCGCAAACTTGAAATCGACTTGATAATCGGCATCAATTCTCCTCCTGTTGACAGGTGCAAATTACTTCATAATTTTGATAAAATCAAGTATTGCCTTGTGAGTGTCAGGAGCGAACTCCTGACACCGGCAAGAGTGGTCGAAGGCGTCCTTCTGCCAGATATTTACAGGATGAAGGACGCCTTCTTGCTTTGTTGTGCGCTCTCTCTAACGGAGGTACTTCTGTGGGATGGGCACGCCAGGTGACTCATCCTGCCATGCGATCGACGAAATCCACCATCGGTCATTCGTGAAGAAGAGCTGGAAGTTATTGATACCGCGAATCGGTCTTCCGTCAGCGGCAAGGTTCATCCTCTTCTCGTATGTGCTGAAGACCTGCGCTATGCTTCCGTAGTACTCTCCGGTCCGGCCGATTTCCTTTTCGGCAAAACTCTTCAGAGTCCCGCGTTGGATCCGGCCGCTGAAGAACGAGATGAAACCCTCCCTGTCCATCTGCATGACGCTGTCGCCTGCAATTCTCACGCAAGGGCTTGTCGCCGAAGCGAACAGATTTCGGAAGCGGGCCCAATCCGGCGTCTTCCCCTCAGGGAAGGAAAGAGACTTGTAAAATGTCTTGAAGAGGCTGTCGATTGAACGGAAATCGGATTGTGCTGTGGGATCTGTTTGAGCCGTTGCGGCATGCTGAGGTGCGGCAGCAATGGCCAGGACGAAGAGCAGCAAGATTGAAGTCGGTACCCGCGGTGCGAGATAAAGTCGAGTGTGCATATGTTTTCTGACCTCCATTGAAGTGTGGCTGAAGTGTTCGGAGTCTGCAATCGGAGTTCTCTGGTAAGGAGGATGCAACCGCATGTAATCATACGAACTCTCGAAGTCGAAAGCAATCGGACGATCCAGTGCAGCGTCGGCTCAGCAGGCATAAAACAGTTTGTGGTTTGCACTCTTCTTGTTATCTTGTCTGGTCAATTTTACAAACTCCAATGAAGACGGGAGCCGGCATGACCATCCAGAAAAATAAAGCAGTCACAATCAGATACACGCTAACGGATGAAGCCGGCGGCATCATCGAGAGCTCCGAAGGCCAGGAGCCAATGACGTACCTTCATGGTTCGGGCAACGTCATTCCGGGTCTCGAAGCATCGCTCGAAGGGAAATCAGCGGGGGAGTCCGTCAAGGTTACCCTTCCTCCGGAAGATGCCTACGGCGAATGGGACAAAGCTCAGGTACTCGACATCCCGAAAGGGCAATTCAGCGGTGTTGATGAAGTGAAGGCTGGAATGGAGTTCAGCGTACACAGCAGCGGGGGAGAACAGATCGTGGTCGTATCGAAGGTTGAGGGAGAGACTGTCACCATGGACGCAAATCATCCTCTGGCAGGCAAGACTTTGAACTTTGATGTCACGGTCGTTGACGTCCGCGATGCGACGAACGATGAAATCGATCACGGCCACGCGCATGGGGCAGGTGGAGCGCATTGAGTGATTTCCCTGTCGAGGCTGTCCAAAAAGTACTATTGACCTTTGCGGCTGCCTCGGGAAATC
>QYQB01000248.1 GCA_007280275.1 bacterium
ACCGCCATCAGCGTGATCCTGGCAGGCGTTCTGCTGAAGATGGGAACCTATGGCATTCTTCGCATCAGTTATCCGATGTTTCCTGAGCTCGCAATGTACTATGCATGGCCGCTGGCACTTGAGGCAATCATCAACATTATCTATGGCGCACTCTGTGCTATGGCTCAGCAGGATTTCAAGAAGCTCATCGCCTATTCCAGCATCAGCCATATGGGCATCGTGTTGCTGGGAATGTCGGCAATGAATACGCAGGGGATGATGGGGGCAGTGTTCCAGATGTTCAACCACGGCACGATCACTGCAATGCTCTTCTTGATCGTGGGCGTCCTCTACGATCGTGCACATACTCGTGACATCGACGCGTTCGGGGGGTTGGCAATCACCATGCCGAAGTATACCGGTATCATGACCGTGGCATTTTTCGCGGCACTCGGATTGCCGGGATTAAGTGGATTTATTTCTGAGATGTTTTCATTCCTCGGAGCCTTCCAGACATTCCGTACTTTGACAATCATTGCTGCACCCGGCATCATCCTCACTGCGGCCTATATGCTCTGGACGTTGCAGCGAGTATTCCTCGGCCAGCCGAATGAAAAGTGGGCGTCCCTGCCGGATATCAACGGCCGGGAGCTCTTCACGCTGGTGCCGCTTGCAATTGTGGTGCTCGTACTGGGCATTTACCCGTCGCTATTGCTGGATATGATGACCTCGTCATTGAACCATCTGGTGGAATTCGTCAAGCAGGGAAGCAGCGCTGTCGCATTAGTTCGATGATGAGCCTGTACACGATGTGTTGATTCATGTTGAAACGACTATTGAAGACAATATCATGGTTGACCAAGTCTTAGAGAGTCTGGCGAAGTTTCTTCCCGAAACAATCCTGACGATTACATTTTGCGTCGCCCTTCTTGTGGGCATCATCTTCCGGTCGCGGCCCAAGCTGTCCATGGTGATCGCTTTGCTCGGCGTCGTTCTCTCCATCGTATTCACAGTCCGTGAAATGGGAACCGTGCAGTCGATCTTCTCGGATATGATCGCCGTCGATCCCTTCGCAATCTTTTTTAAGCTCCTTGTCGGGTTTTGCGCTGTTTTCATTTTCCTCTTCTCCCTGTATTCGTCTGAAGTCCAATCGACCATCAAGCGGCTCGTTGAGTACTCTTCACTGTTGGTCGCGATGACGCTGGGGATGTATCTGATGGCTGGCGCCACGAGCCTGCTCATGATTGTTCTGTCGATCGAATTGACAGGATTGAGTTCCTACGTCCTCGCAGGTTATGTGAAGGAAGCCCCGGACTCAAGTGAAGCTGCGCTGAAGTACATTATCTACGGCGCACTGTCGACCGGATTGATGCTATACGGTTTTTCCATCATCTTCGGATTGACTGGGGGAGCGGTGGATATCTACGCCATCAACAAAGCCCTCTCTACGGGTTCTGTCAATCCCATTGCCTTGATAGTCGCGACGCTCCTGATCATCGCCGGAATCGGATACAAGATTTCGGCTGTCCCATTCCATTTCTGGACACCGGACGTGTACGAAGGGGCCCCGGTGACAATCACGGCATTCCTTTCTGTCGCCTCAAAGGCGGCCGGCTTTGCCATCCTGATCCGGTTTTTCAAGGTTTCATTCATCGACTCGAGCGCTCTCGGGCTCCCGACAGGGTTCTGGTCG
The DNA here is from genome assembly GCA_007280275.1 of bacterium. Taxonomy (GTDB): domain Bacteria; phylum Bacteroidota; class Ignavibacteria; order UBA10030; family UBA10030; genus UBA9647. The sequence goes on from QYQB01000248.1 coordinate 1,673, forward strand.
ACGTTGCAGGAGTTCGAATGGAACAAGATCATTGCCATCCTCTCGGTCCTGACGATGACACTAGGGAACCTTGTAGCCGTGTGGCAGAACAACCTCAAACGCCTTTTGGCATATTCCAGCATCGCCCACGCAGGGTACATGCTGATGGGAATCGTGGTCCTCAGCGACAAGGGCATCGCGGCTGTTCTCATTTACTTTGTTGTGTATCTTTTCATGAATCTCGGAGCGTTCTACGTCGTGATGCTCGTGGCAAACAAAACGGGGAGCGAGGATATAGACTCGTACAAAGGATTGGGCTATCGGGCTCCCTTTGTCAGCGTTGCGATGGTAATCTTCTTCATTTCGCTGGCAGGATTGCCGCCAACGGCAGGATTCATCGGAAAGCTCTTCATCTTCGCCTCGCTGCTTGATGCGAAATGGATCTGGCTCGCAATCGTCGGGGCTATCAACAGCGTGATCTCGTTGTATTACTATGTTCGGGTAGTGCGGAACATCTTCCTGCGTGATCCCGAGGCAGGGGCGGAGCGGATCGTCTTCACAATCCCCCAGATTGCGATTGTCCTTCTGCTTGTTGTGCCTACGCTGGTGCTTGGGTTGTACTATTCGCCGATTGTCGAACTCGCGAACTCATCTGTCATCATGATAGGGATCCGCTAGGTTTTTCTCAGTGCACATGTTCAAGAATGCCTGCGGCCTCCTCTCGCGGTGAACGAAAGGAGGCTGTCGCATTTCGGAGCCAAGAGGATTGTGCGCTCTTCTCATCTGGGCAACCTGATCCTCGCGACGTATGAGCGACACATGGATCGGATTACCAATGCGTTGGAACAGGAGAGGAGGAGGGAGATTGTGCTCACTAGGGAAGCAACCGACAAAGCGCACGAGGGGATCAATGCAATTGCTCCTGTGCTCAACTCGGCTTGTGCCGATATTGCTGCAGATCCGGAAACAAGACAGAAGGAGTCGTACGCGACTATCCCGGAGGATGTGCAGGTGCAGCTCAAGCAGCGTTCGGGGGTTTGCATCAGGAACTGCACAGGATTGAGCACGCTGTGCGAGGGTTGCTGGCGCTCTACGGGCTACTGTATGCGCGCCGCCCGGAGGTGGCAGAAATTGACCGCATCCGAAAGGAATTTGAAGAACGGAACCAGCCTCGCCTTTCCTGACAACAGCCGTGCAGGTGTGTGGCTACCGGCGCCGGCTTTTCTTGTTCACTCGCTCGTGAATGAGGCGTACGCCGTCGAGAACGAGAGAAGGTACGCACTCGGTGATCGATTTCGAATGACTGGCCATCAACCGGGAAAATCCACCCGTCGCAACGACGATAGCCTCTTTCCCTTCACGCTTCCGCATTTCTCCCTGGATTCTCTTCACCATCCCTTCGAGAGCATCGATGGCTCCGTAGAGGATTCCTGCCTGCATGCTTGAGACAGTATCTTTCCCGATGATTGTCTTCGGAAAGTGCAGCTCAACCTTTGGAAGTTTGGCTGCACGCCTGTGAAGGTCGACTGCGGAAGTCTCCATCCCGGGAGCAATCACGCCTCCAATGTAGTCACCAGTGCCGGAGACCGCATCGTACGTCGTGGCGGTGCCAAAGTCGATGATGATCAGCGGTCCGCCGAATAACGCGAATCCCGCAACTGCATTGCAGATCCGATCCGCCCCCACCGAATTCGGATCGTCATACAGTATCTTGATCCCCAGATCAAGCGCGGAGGAAATAATCAGCGGCGCTAGATGAAAGTACTTCCTGGCCATCATTGTGTAAATGTCGGTGAGATTGGGGACAACAGATGAAATCCCAACCCGCTCGATCCCTTTGAGCGGTATCTTTGCCTCTTTGAGGAAGAGTCTGACCTGAGTGCCGACTTCATCTTCGGTCCGTTGCAGCATACTCGTTACCCGCCAATCTGCGACGAGTTTGGAATTCCTGTAGATTCCGAAAACGGTATGCGTATTGCCTATATCGATAGCGAGAAGCATAGCAGTTGATCCCCTTGGCCCTGTTTACCGCGGATCACGAAACCAGCGTGACATCCCCGGCATAGACTGTTTGTTCCCCTTCACTTGTAGCTATGACCAGGCCGGCGTCGTGGTTGAGTCGAAGCACTGTTCCGGCTATTGTGTGGTCGTGCTGCTGTACGGTAACCGTCTTCCCAAACATGAGGCATCGCCGGGTCCATTCGGCCTCGATGAATGAGAAGTCTCCCTCACGTGCAGATTTGTATAGGAGATCCAGCTCCTGGAGGACAACGTGAAAGACCTGCTTCCGGTCGAAGGTCTTTCCTGTTTCAATCGAGAGCGATGTCGCGCGGCTTGCGATTTCAGGAGAGAGAGACTGCTGATTGACATTGATTCCGGCGCCAATGACCGCATAGGAGAGCTCGGATTGCTGGGATGAGTTTTCGAGGAGTATCCCGCAGAATTTCTTTCCGTTCAGGAGGAGGTCGTTTGGCCACTTGCATTCGACTGGTGCTCCAACACATTGTTCGATCGCCCGCGCGATGGACACCGATGCATAAAGTGTAAGCTGTCCGGACACATCGACCGAAATGCGAGGCCTGAGCAGAACGGAAAAGAGAAGATTGGCGTCTGGCTCGGCCAACCAGGTGCGACCGAGGCGCCCCCGTCCGCTTGTCTGGAAATTTGTGACTACAACCGCACCCTCCTGTGTGCCGGCATCCCCGAGTGTTCGTGCGCAGGCATTCGTGGAATCAATCGTTTCAAAGACGAATATCTTCGATCCCACGACTTGTGTGGTAAGTCCCTGTTGCAGCTCTTCTTTGGAGTACATCTGTCTACTTGGCGAACATCGAAGAGCTCACGTTTCGCGCCAGTCCGCCCTTCATGTTGGCGACCTTCCAACCGGCGGCATACACGACCCGGATAATCTTCACCATTCTTTCGAAAAGGATCTTGTCCACCGTGTCTGTCGGCCTGTGGTAATCAGCGTGCTCGCCCGTGAAGAAGAACGCAATCGGGACTCCGTTACGGGCAAAATTGTAGTGATCACTCCGGGTATAGTACCGGTTTGGATCTTTGTCGTCGTTGAACGTATAGTCCAGGAGGAGGTTCTCCGTCTCTTTGTTCGAAATCTTCAGAATGCTATCGAGTTGTGTGCTGATTTTGTCTGAGCCGATCACATACACGTAGTTGGGATTTTTTAGCTCATCGTACTTCTTGTCTGTGCGGCCAATCATGTCCGTATTGAAGTCAGCAACGGTCTTCTCGAGGGGGAAAATTGGGTGGTTGACGTACCACTCGGAGCCCCAAAGGCCCTTCTCCTCGCCGACCACTGTCATGAACAGCATGCTGCGTTTCGGTTTCACGGGATTTGCGCTGAAAGCCTGCGCCAACTCCATGACCGTCACAGTCCCCGAGCCGTCATCGTCCGCCCCATAATAGATCGTTCCATCGTCCCTTATGCCGAGGTGGTCATAATGCCCGGTAAACGCAACGACTTCTTCTTTCAGTTTCGCATCCGAACCTTCAAGAAGGCCTACCACATTCTCTGTTGTCTTCAGTTCCTTTGAATTTCTGATGTCAAGAGTTACGGTAGTCTGATTCAGGGAGATCGGCTGGAATGCGGAATCCTGATAGGCAGCAACGCGCAGTTGGCTGAACAATTTGCCGGTTTCTCTCACGATTTCGTTCGCAAGTTGAGGGCTGACCGTCGTGGGAAAGCCAGCTCCGAATCGCATCGCACGAGATTGTGAGCCGACGACCGTCATTGAACCACGCTTCATATTCGCGGTCAACCTTCCAGAGAGCCGCTCGAGGGATGCAGCGCCGGAGTCATCTGCCACCACGAGCGTCGCGAGGCTGCCCGGAAAAGGCCGGATGAGGCCGAGGCGGCGCATGGGTGAGACGGTGGTATCGCGCCCATCTTCCTTCCTCCCTGGCAACGCGATGACGATTTTCCCCTTGGTAAGGAATGAATCAACCTTCGTGTCCATGTACCCAATGAATATCGCTGGAGCCGAAACCGGTAAGTCCTGTGCGAACTGAGAGAAGAAGTCCTTTGCGATAAGGAAGTTTATCGTACCTTGCTTGTTGTTGACGGCAATGCTGGACTTCTCGCTGATCTTTGTCGCTTCAACGTCGAACCGCTGAAAGTACGACCCGCTGTCTCCGATCGGTTTCAATCCGAGGCGTTGGAACTCTGACGCAATGTATCGCGCTGCGATCTTCTGCCCCCGGAACGTTGTCTCTCGGCCTTCCAATTCAGGTGAAGCGATAAAATGGAGACGTGCACTCAGGCTGTTTGCATTGATCGCTCTGTAACCGACAAGGGCATCTTTGGGGATTTTTGGATTCTGTGCAAACAGTAGCGCACACGGCAACACCAGAAGAATCAGCCGACGCATAGGACTCCTTATGAATTTTGGGTGATCGCGAAATCTGATGGAATGTCAAATTCTGCCAAGTAGAGTACTCAAAAGCTCACTGATAATCAACAAAGACAGCGTCCCTTAAACCCGAGATAGGAGCGGTGTTTTTTTGTATTTTGGGAACGTTGACTGCGATCTACGCGTCAAAGAGAGCAATAACGGGCTTGTCCGCTGCTGCTGAAAGAGACGATGCAG
>QYQB01000028.1 GCA_007280275.1 bacterium
AAATTGCATTATATTTATCAAAAATCTACCACCACTCTATCAAGGGATTTTGTTGCAGCGACTTCAGAAGTTTCTACGCTTCATAAAGATCGAACACACGCTTTTTTCGCTCCCGCTCATTTTTAGTGGCGCTTTTCTTGCAACCAAGGGACCTCCGACTGTGATGCTCCTGTTGCTCATTCTCTCGGCGGCGACGGGTGCACGTACAGCGGCGCTTGCGTTGAACCGGATCATCGACCGCGAGATCGACAGGCGTAATCCTCGCACAGCTGTGCGCGAGCTGCCCAGCGGGCGCATGAACGTCTACGAGGCGTTTATTGTACTGGTCGTGGGAATAGCGCTGTATCTTGGATCGGCGGCTCTCATTTCCCCGTTCTGCCTGGCAATGTCGCCATTGCCACTGATTATTTTCACCATCTATCCTTACATGAAGAGATTCACGGTGCTGGCCCATTTTGGTGTCGGCCTTGGCTTGGCAATGGCTCCGCTCGGCGGGTGGTTCGCGGTCGAACAATCCCTTCAGAACATTCTCGCGGGTGCGCTGCTTTCGCTCTTCACACTCTTTTGGGTGACCGGTTTTGATATCATTTATTCAACCCTGGATGAAATGTTCGATCGGGAAGAGCAGCTTCATTCGTTTACGTCGAGGTATGGACGGAGCACGGCGTTGAGGATATCGGCGTTCCTGCACTTCCTGGCATTTGGCTCCCTGGCGCTCCTGTTCATCCTGTACATTAAGGCGGGGGCTGCGCTGCCTCTTCTGATGCTGTCGGGCTATCTGCTCTATCTCGAACACAAGAAAGCGGGCGACGTTGAGCTCGCGTTCTTCAAGATCAACGCGGTGCTGGGATTCGTCATACTTGGCATGATTGTCGTTGGAGTGTACTTCCCATGAGAATTGTTCTTGGTATCACAGGCTCCTCCGGTGCAATCTATGCCCGTGAATTCGTCAAACGGTGTGACGCGGACAAATACCTCATCGTGAGCAAATGGGGAAAAGTGCTGTTGAAAGATGAGCTGGGGATCGGGGTCAAAGACCTGCTTCCGTTCGTCAAGAATGAGTTCTCGGACGAAGATCTCACTGCACCGGTCGCATCAGGTTCCAATCGCTTCGATGCTTGCGTCATTTTGCCCTGTTCGACGTCGACCTTAGGAAAGATTGCTTCCGGCATCGGCGATACGCTCATCACGCGCACGGCGCAGGTCGCGCTGAAAGAGCGGTTCAAACTCGTGATCTGTGTCCGGGAGACACCTCTCTCGACGATTACGCTCGAACAGTGCGCAAGACTCTCACGCGACGGTGCAATCATCATGCCCATCTCGCCCCCGTTGTATTTTGTTCCAAAGAGTGTGGATGAATATGTCCAGGCGTTTGTGGACAAGGTGCTGGGTGTGATCGGCGTTCGCGAGTCAAAGGGTTGGAGGGCAGAAGAGCTGTAGCGTCGCGCCTGAGATCGGAAGGAAAGAACTATGAACTTCACATCGCTGTCCGAATTCCTTCGCTACCTTGAATCGATCGGGGAAGTGCGGAGGGTCAAGGTTGAAGTCGATCCGCTCCTGGAAGTGACGGAGATTGCCGTACGCGCGCTGCGGGAAGGCAAGCCAGTTCTATTTTTCGAAAACGTCAAGGGATCCAGATTTCCTCTGGTCATCAATGTCTATGGCACAGAGCGACGCATCGAGCATGCCCTGGGCAGGCATCCGGAACAGATTGGTCAGGACCTCTTTCAGTTTGTCGATGGATTGATGCCGCCGCGGTTGGGTTCGCTCTGGCAGCGGAGAAAGACGCTGAGGAGCATTGCCTCGGCACGCGGGCGGCTCGTGAGCGCGGCAGAGTCTCAAGGAAGCGTTCTTGAACCCGATCTTGACAGCCTGCCAATCCAAACCTGCTGGCCGGGTGACGGCGGTCGGTTTCTGACGCTTGGTCAGGTGTTCACCTACGATCCGGTTGATGCGAAACGCAACGTCGGAATCTATCGCATGCACGTGTACGACTCCAGGACGACGGGCATGCACTGGCAGATTCAAAAGGGGGGAGGATTCCATTATCACCACGCTGAGGAATTGGGAAAAGATCTCGAAGTTGCTGTGGCATTGGGAACCGATCCTGCTCTCTTGCTCGCATCTGTTGCGGCGCTTCCTGAGGGAATGGATGAAGTCGCGTTTGCGGCGTTCCTGCGAGGTGCTCCGATCGGGATGACAAGAGGAAAGAGGATATCGATCCAGGTCCCGGCACAGGCGGAGTTCATACTCGAAGGTGTCGTGCCGCAGAAAGAACGCCGGAAAGAGGGACCCTTCGGAGACCACTTTGGTCACTACTCGCATTCCGCGCCGTTTCCCGTATTTCATCTCAAGGCAATGACCCATCGCCGGAACCCCGTGTATCCGGCGACTGTTGTGGGGATACCGCCGATGGAAGACAAGTTCCTCGGAGATGCTACGCAGCAAATACTTGGACCGCTTGCACGCGTGCTCCATAGTGAGATTCGGGATGTCTGGGCCTACTATGAAGGTGGATTTCACAACCTCCTTGTGGTTTCCGTCAACGCACGATACAAGAAGGAAGCAATGAAGGCTGCGTTGGGGTTGCTCGGGAGCGGCCAGCTTTCTTTGACGAAAACCATGATCCTGGTCTCAGCGGGCGTCGATGTGCGCAACTGGAGCGCTGTTCTGAAGGAGATACGAGAGCACTTCGATCCTACATATGATTTCGTTTTGTTGCCAAAAGTCCCAATGGATACGTTGGACTTCACAAGCTTCCACACTGAATTGGGGAGCAGAATGATTCTCGATGCCACGCGAAAAGAACGTGCGGCGGTTCCGTCGAAGACGAAGTCGGTCACCCGTGCGAGACTTTCTGACATCCGCTCTTTCGACAGGCGAATCACCGATGCTCATGTCGTCGACAACTGCTTCCTCATTGTGAAAGTGGTGGACAAGGGGAGGGCTGTCGTCGAAAAGTTGGTGAAACGGAAAGATCTGCAGCATCTGAGGATCATCGCAGCCGTCAGCGAGGATGTTGATATCAGGGATCGTGAGAACTCCATTTGGGGAGTCTTCACAAGGTTCGATTGCGAGCGGGATGTGGTTTTCTCGGAGCAGAGCCTCGTTGGCATCGCGCCGGTATACAAAGGAGTTATGGGCATCGACTCGACGTGGAAGGAAGGATATCCTGAACCATTGAGCATGCCCGAAGAGGTGGTGAAGAAAGTCGATAGACGATGGAACGAGTATTGGTCATGATGCGGGAAGGTGATGACGCAGACAATTCATTTTCGTGATACGGACCTTCTGCCGATTTGGGAGAAGGTGCAGCGGGGAGAGCGGCTGGGTCTGGAAGACGGGCTGACGCTCTTCAGGACGAACGACGTCATTTCGCTCGGGAAGATGGCTCACGCCGTCCAGAGGGAACGAAGCGGCGACGCGGTTTATTTTGTTCTCAACCAGAAAATTGAGCCGACGAACATTTGCGTCCTGGCGTGTAAGTTCTGTGATTTCGCCACGAAGGCGGGCCGCCCCAAAGCGTATGAAATGACAATCCACGACATCCTTGGCAAGCTGACGCCGGAGATCCATGAAGTCCACATCACCGGTGGTTTGCATCCGGACTGGGAGTGGGAATACTACCTTGACATGCTGCGAATGATCAAGCGACATTTCCCGAACGTCGACATCAAAGCGTTCACAGCCGTCGAGATTGACTTCTTCCATAAGAAGTTCAAGTTGTCGATCGAGGAAGTCCTGCGTCAGCTCAAAGAAGCAGGATTGCGCACGATGCCCGGCGGAGGAGCCGAGGTCTTTTCTGAACGCGTTCGCAAACGATTGTTCAGCTCGAAGATAGGTGCAAAGACCTGGCTGGACATTCACAAGGCAGCACATCGTCTCGGCATACCGACAAACAGCACGATTCTGTATGGCCACATCGAGACGCAGCAGGAGCGGGTCGAGCACTTGATAAGGCTGCGAGAAGTGCAGGATGAAACAAGGGGCTTTCTGACGTTTATCCCCCTGGCATTTCAGCCCGGCGAGACCGGCATAAAGCCGACGAACCGTTTCACTTCGGCGATCGACGATCTGAAAATGATTGCGGTTTCGAGGTTGATGCTGGACAACTTCCCGCACATCAAGGCGTACTGGGTGATGTTGACCGAGGAAGTGGCTTCAGTCGCACTCAACTTTGGCGCAGATGATCTCGACGGCACGGTTGGAGGCGAGAAGATTGCGCATGATGCCGGTGCAATAACGCCCATGCAGTTGACGAAGGAAAAGATCATCAAGATCATACGCGATGCGGGCAAGATTCCTGTCGAACGGGACGTGTACTACAATCCTCTCAACCTCTACACATCAGACGTCGTCGGGAAAATACCGTATCTCAACTCTGTACCGTTCTACCATCATTTCGAGAAAAGACAGTTCAAGATGCTGCCTGTTACTCCCCGGCGGATGGGAGTCCTGGCCCGAAACAATCAGCTCGATGCCGGGCTATTTTCGCTGGCTGATTACCTGAGTCAGAAAGATACTCTCATACAGCTGCCGTATTGTATCGCTACCAGGGATCAGGTCAAAAGTGTGATGCTCTTTTCGAACCACGGCTGGCGCGAGCTGGCGGGGAAAACGATCGGAATTGTTGATGATACCGCGACATCCGTCCGGCTCTTGCAGGTGTTACTCGAAAAGAGGTATGGAGTGAAGGCTGCGTTCCGGCGGATGCATTCGGGTGTCAACAGCTATGATGGATGTGATGCGGTGCTGATGATCGGAGACGAGGCGATGAGGCATCAAAAGACCGGTCTTCAGAGCTTCGAGCTCGTCTACGATCTCGCCGCTGAGTGGTATCAGTGGCAGAATCTACCGTTCGTCTTTGCCGTCTGGGCTGTCAGGAAGTCCCTCACTGAGGAAAAGAGGGAAGAGCTTTCGATGCTTATCCAGACCTCGCTCCAGAAAGGCGAGCTTGACTTGGAACGTATCAGTGTTGCACACGCGAAGCGCATCGGATGGAGTTCGGGGGAAGCGATGGAATATCTGGAGGGATTCAACTATCATCTGGGAGAACGTGAGCGCGAGGCGATTGGGGTGTTTGAGGGTCTGCTCACGTCAATTGAGGGGGAAGCTGAAGGGACAATGGACGGCAGTCAGCATCAACAGAACTGAGGACGAATTCACGCCATGTCGGAGACCATGCTCCAGAGATTTGAGAAGCTTGTTGAGGAAGGCGTCAGGCTGACGCCCCTTGGGGGCTTTGAATTCTCCGGCTACAACGCCCGTATGCAGGACAAGTACCTGGCATGGCGGAAAGCATGCCAGGAATCGCTCGAGATGGTTGGACCGATAGGGACCCCGTATAAGAACAAGATTACTGCAGACGCGAATGGGGGCTATTTCTTCCAGGCTTCAGCGCATCTGATAGTGTCGTGCATGAATGAGCTTTTTGAGAAGTTGAAAATTACTCCGGAGCTTGCAGCGGAACCTGTCCGCGTTCTGGCCCCGGCGCCTCCCGTCGCTGCGGCGGAAACCCAACCGCAGGGGACAGGTGGACCGAGGACTCTCAAGCCTCCCACGAAGACTGTTGCAGCTCCTTCGGGCGTGGCCCCTGCTCAGAGCGCTCCGGCGCAAGCGCCGCAAGCTGCGACGACGAAGAAGAAAGCCTATGTCATCGGCGAGATCAATGATACGCTTCGGCAGCAGTTGGCCACTTTTCTCGAAGATGTCGGGGTGGAAGAGATCCCCATCGATCGTACGCATGGCGAGATGCTCGGGTTGGAGAGCCTCACCGACGTTGAGGGTGCGGAGTTCGCGTTCTTTATCTTGAACTCCGAGGACCTGGTATATGCGATGTTCGAGTTGGGGCACTTTGTCGGCAAGCTGGGAAAGAACCATGTCATGGTGCTGCACATGACGGACGTGGAAGTCCCGAAGAATATTCCGGGCATCGTGGTGAAGCCGATTGTCGTGAAGCTCGAGGAAGCGAGTTTGAGCATCATCAAGGAATTGAGGTCAGCCGGCTATGCATTATCAATCTGAGAAGGACGTATGACGGTAGAAGGAATACAGGAAAAAGTACGACGGGGGAATCGCATCACGAGAGGGGAGGGAGTATTCCTTCTTCGAAACGCTGAATTGCTTGAGCTTGGAGCGCTTGCCAACGAGATCCGGTTCCAGAAGAACCCGCGGCGCGCAGTGACGTATTTGCTCGATACCAACCCGAATTATTCGAACGTTTGCAACATCGATTGCATTTTCTGCGCGTTTTATCGTCACCCCGGTGAGGAAGGGGAGTACACCTACACCGTGGACCATATGATTCAGAAGTTCAAAGAAGCCGCCGCTTTGGGTGCGACCACTGTGTTACTGCAGGGGGGTGTGCATCCCTCGCTGTCCTTCGAGTACTACCTTGAGATGGTCCGGCGCACAATTGCCGAGGTTCCCCAGATTCATCCACATTTCTATTCCACATCGGAGATCATCGGTATGTCGCAGATCTCCGGGCTCACGATCAAGGGAGTTCTTCAGCAACTGTGGGATGCCGGGCTCAGATCGATTCCGGGCGGAGGAGCGGAGATACTCTCAGATCGGGTAAAGAAGAAGATCAGCAACAAAAAGGGGACATCGGCGGATTGGTTGAACGTGATGCGCGCGGCACATCGCCTGGGATACAAGTCGACCGCCACGATGATGTATGGCCACCTCGAGGAGGATGAAGATATCCTGGAGCACCTCGAGAGCATCCGGGCTCTTCAGGATGAGACAGGAGGGTTCACGGCGTTTGTGCCATGGTCGTTCAAACCTGGAAACTCGCCTCTGGAGAAGATCATTCCACACTACGCAAGTCCGACGCGCTATCTTCAGATCATTGCGATCTCGCGTATCTATCTCGACAACTTCCCACACATTCAAGCCTCGTGGTTTTCAGAAGGAAAGAAGACAGGGCAGATTGCGTTACATTTCGGGGCAGATGATTTTGGCGGTACATTGATGGAAGAAAACGTCCACGCCGCGGCCAACTTCATCAACAAGACGAATCCAGAAGAATGCATTCAGTTGATTCATGAAGCTGGATTCGCGGCCGCTCAGAGGACGACGTTGTACGAGATATTGGGAGTGACAGAGCCAGCCGAGATTGCAGCGTAGAGGTCCCGGAACTTCCAGCCGCATCAACTCGTCTCACTGTTGACCGCCTTCTCCTGAACAATCAACCATCACCCAAGACGATCTCTCCATTGTGCAATCTATGTCGGGCGCTGTTTCTGATGTTCGCCCTCGTCGTAGTGTCCAGCTCAGCCGAGGCAGAGGTTGGGTTGCCCGCTGTCCCACGTCGCATGGCCGCCTACAGCCTGACTGTGTCGTCTCAAGACACCACGAAACGCGCTCAGGACAAGACACAACCCGGTATCCGGTCAGAGATTGAGCGGATCCTCCCTCACGTAACCTCAAAGTGGACCCGTACGGCATCCTCTGGTACGCTGAACCTACTCGATTTCCGTGACCGTCAATTCCCCGAGTTGACACTTGATGTTGTAGATTCGCTTGGCAGATTGTATCCAGAACTCAAGGAGTATATTCTTCAGCAAGCCATTTTTCAGGGCGTTCTGCAAATCGATTTAGCGGAAACCCAGAGGAAGAAACTCCTTGACCGGGCGTTTGCCGACCTTCGTATTCCTGGTGAATTGGAGTCCAAGCTGCGCCGGAACCAGGCGTTGTATGGAAGGACGGACAACCCTATGAGACCGCCGCCCCCGTCGAATCTGGTGAATCTGTTCGATCTCATAACCGCAGTATCCAACCTCTTGCGATACCTCGGAGTGAAATAGCGCTGGAAAGAGACCGTCGCCTGAACCGAACGTTCCAAATGAAGTGCCAATCGATTGTCTTTCCTACTTTTGGTAGGTATTCTTGTCGGTGTTTATACGTACACGCTTTGTACGTATTTGTACGTATTGATTCTTAAGCAACGCTGCAGTATGTTCGGCTGAGCAGGTAGCTTCGTACTGCAGTTTCCCACCAAACTCCTTGCCTGACTCCTCTCCGGGCGATCTGAACGGCAGCAGGGAATGGCAAGCTTGATTGACCGGAGGCAGTATGCTTTCGTCACAGCAAGGTAAGCCCCGCCAGATTCCACCCAAGCCACATCTATTTCTACTCCCACCCGACAGAATTGGACTGAAGGTTCCATTTGATGACTTGAAGGCCCGTCATTTCAAGGCGATTCCAGGACATCGTTGGGAAAGCGGGATGCGATGCTGGAGTTTCCCGCGCACAAGGGAAGCTCTCGACCAGTTGCTCGCCGCCTATCGAACTGATTGGAGGATTCTTGACAGCGACGTGGCCGAGGCGTTTGGTTTCACGAAGTCAGCGAAGCCGGACCCTCCCCGCAGTTCCAATCCGCGTTTAGAGAGTTCCCGGGATCTCGAACTCATTCAAAGGGAGTTGCGAATTCGCAATTACTCTCCGAGGACCATCAAGACGTATGGGAGCTGTGTGCGGACGTTCGCGGAATACTTCGCAACGAAGCGTCTCCGCGACTTGTCCAATGAAGAAATACGAGGGTACATACTTCATCAGATCGAGGTGAAGAAGCTCTCTGCTGGCTCAATTAGCCAGATTTTGAGCGCGCTGCGTTTTGTGTACGAAGAGGTCTACAAGTCTCCCATTGTGCTGGGAGACATCGAGCGTCCGAGGAAAGCACGACAGTTGCCGGTCGTCTTATCTCTTGAAGAGGTGAAGGCGCTTCTTGAGAGTTCGGGGAACCTCAAGCATCGCGTTTTGCTTATGATTGCGTATTCCGCGGGTTTGCGTGTAAGCGAGATAGTGCATTTGAAGCTGGAGGACATTGACAGCCAGCGTAAACTGATTCACGTTCATTCAGGCAAAGGTCAGAAAGATCGGTATACGATATTGTCGGATGTTGTGTTGGATGGACTACGGGATTACTGGAAGGCGTATAAGCCGCAGTCCTGGTTGTTCGAAGGGCAGAGAGCGGGCGAGTCTTATTCGGTGCGAAGTGCGCAGAAGGTGTTCGAGAACGCTGCGGAGAAGGCAGGCATACGCAAGCATGTGTCGATACACTCACTGCGGCATTCATTCGCAACGCACCTGTTGGAGCAGGGGACTGACATCAGGTTTATCCAGGCGCTTTTGGGCCATAGTAGTGTAAAGACGACCGAGATCTACACACATGTAAGCCGGCGGCAGATTGGCATGCTTCACAGTCCAATTGACCAGATCCTTCAGCCACGAGAGAAATAATCGCGATTTTCCTACACCCATGACTTGATTTGGAAAGAAAACACGCAATACACTCTTGCACTAGTTAGCCGCAACCTCAGCCGAAAGTGGTGGTAGCATCTGCTCGGCCTCGCAAAGTAAGCGCACCAAGCGGATGTTTGGTGGCGGTTCCTACAACGGAAGCGTAAATGAGTTTTTGAGAATGATGTCGGATAGAGGAGTCCAGGTCGTCAGCGCGTTCAAGGGGTCTAAAAGTGAATGCGGCAACTT
>QYQB01000083.1 GCA_007280275.1 bacterium
GGATGAGTTGATAAGCTCGCGGCTTCTGACATTCATGGAACGGTCAAGCATGTCGAATTCATTTGCTCTTGGTAGAAGACTGGGATTCTCCGCCAACTATTGGACAAACTATGGACAGGTGACAGCGGGCGTCTTCGGTCATGAAGTCGGAACGAGGATTGACAAAGGGACCGAAGATGAAGGATATTCAACAAATCTCCGGTTGACGGCTGCACCTCTCAATGAACACGGAAGGAATCTTCACATCGGATTCGCAGGTTCATATAAGACTCCTGATGCGGCCACCGGTGCGCCGTTGAATTCTCTCGAAGTCAAATCACGGACAGAAACGTATGTGTTCGATCCCAAACTGCTGCACACCGGGGCCATTGCAGACATCAACTATTGGACCCGCTATTCAGCCGAACTCATGGGTATCTTCGGTCCGTTCTATTTGCAGTCCGAGTACATGGGAATGAAGATCACGCGTTGGTACGGCAAGCCTGCGGTCAATCTCAGTGGAGCCTATGCGTTGTTGTCATGGATGGCCACCGGAGAAACCAAAGAGTACTTTGTTGATGAAGGGGAGTCCGGCCCAATTGAATCGCCCAAGCATTCATGGGGCGCCCTCGAAGTCGCAGTGCGCTACAGTATGGATAATCTGAACGATCCCAATGCTGGAATTCACGGAGGAAAGAGCGACATTCTCACGTTTGGTGTCAATTATTATCCCGTCAAGACAATCAAGTTTATGCTAAACTATGCAATCGTGAAGCTTGATCAATATGCATCAAGCAACGGTAAGCTTATTGGTGGTGATAATCATTCGTTCGTGCAAATGAGAGTTCAGGCATCAATATAGACTGGAGATGAAAAAATGAAAATCAAAATAGTCTTAGCTTCTCTTGCGGTTTCCATGCTCCTCGTTGCATGTTCAAGACCGGAGCCGGGCATAACACAGCCGTCTACTCCCGTAGCAGCGACTGTGATCAAGATGAATGAGATCTATTCGAGGGGTGTTGTGACAGATCCCGATTGGATTGAACTCTATAATGGAGGAACAACGGCGGTCGATATCGGCGGATATAAGATCTACGACATCGGCGGTCAGGGTGGGACAAAACCTAAGATGACCATTCCTACGGGGACAACAATTCCAGCGAAAGGCTACTATGTCGTAGTGACTGACATCCCTGTGGCAACTGATCCCAGTGGTTTCGGTTTGTCGAGCGCCGGTGAAGAAGCCTGGCTTGAAGATAAAACCGGAACCGTTATTGATGATGTGGTATTCCCTGCTATGGATGTGACACAAACATATAGCCGGATTCCGGACGGCAGCACCACATGGCAGCTGACGAGCAACATGACGCGCGGAGCCGCCAACAAGTAGAGATGAACATGGCTGAGTCGAGGCCGTACGCCTCGATTCAGCCAGGTCTCGCTGAGCTAACCGATGAAAAATAACCTGGTTGTCATAGCACTGGGTCTTGCATTCTGGAGCTGTAGTCGCCAAGAAGCGGGTCCGGTGTCTACTGTACCGACTGATACTCCGCTTCATCAAGTAGCAGTCTATACGCTTGCTGTTCCGGAACCGTCGGGGTTGGTCTACAATTCAAAAAACAACAGCTTGATGACCGTTTCGGACCAGAACTCAACGGTGTATGAAATGGATTTTACAGGGCATATCCTGAAATCAATGGTTATTCCCAGTACCGACATGGAAGGGATCGCTCTTTCGGCGAACTGCGATACGATGTATATAGCCGAAGAGACGAATGAGATCATCTCGATATATTCGATCAATGGAACAAAGTTGTCATCATTTTCGGCGAATGTCGCAACCGTCGTGAAGCATGGCCCCGAAGGAGTGACCGTTGACAAGAACAATCACGTGTTCGTGCTCAACGAGAAGCTTCCGATGATGATCCTCGAGTATAATCAGGGGAGAGAGGTTTGGAGAAAAGAGATCAACTACACGACAGACTGTTCGGACATATTCTATGAGTATTCGACTGATTGCTTCTGGATCGTCAGTGACGAATCTCAGAAGGTCATCAAGCTGACACGAGGCGGAGATCTGTTGGGTTCTTGGTGGATTCCGTTTACCAAGGGGGAAGGACTGACGATCGTTCAGGAAAAGATCTACATCGTCAATGACGCTGATAATAAGATGTACGTTTTTGAGAAGCCGATCTGATCACGCGAGATTGGCAAGAGGCTGCACCGCGCAAGGGTTCACGCATGGTAAACAATAAAGGAGGTACAAGATGAAATACACAAGCATGCTTTTCATTGTGGTGATTATGGTCTTCGCCGCGATTGGAAACGGCAATGCCCAATCGTCATTGGTGAAGATGAACGAGATCTACTCACGCGGGGTCCCGGCGGCCCCCGACTGGATAGAGATCTACAACGGGTCAACAACACAAATTGACATCAGCGGCTACAAGATCTATGATAGTGGAGGACAGGCCGGGACGAAGCCAAAGATGGCATTGCCGACGGGGTCACTCATTCCGGCAAAGAGCTTTCTCGTGGTCGTCACGGATATCAGCACGAGCGTTGACCCGAGCGGCTTCGGCCTCTCAAGCGGCGGGGAGACAGTGTGGCTCGAAAATGGAGCCGGCGCACTTGTCGACAGCATCACCTTCGCTGCGATGGATACCACACAGACGTACGGACGGATGCCTGACGGAGCAAACTGGAAGCTCCTCAATACCATCTCCCGCGGTTCTTCCAATTCACTTGTTCTGATGAACGAGATTTACTCCAGAGGTGTGCCCACCGATCTTGACTGGATTGAGCTGTACAATAGCACTTCGTCCCAGATCGACATCAGCGGATACAAGATCTATGACAGCGGCGGGCAAGCCGGCACGAAGCCCAAGATGGCGTTCCCAACCGGGACGGTCATTCCGGCAAAAGGTTTTTTTGTTGTCGTGACAGATATCAGCATCAGTGTTGACCCAAGCGGATTTGGCTTGTCGAGCGGTGGTGAGACTGTGTGGCTGGAGGACAAAACCGGCGCCATCATTGACAGCGTGACCTTCGCTGCAATGGATACAGTGCAATCCTATAGCAGGATGCCGGATGGACGAGTCTGGCAGCTTGTGAACAAGAGAACGCGTGGTGCGTCCAATGGCACAAGTACGGCAGTACAGGACCAGCCCTCGGTCGCAACCGAGTATGCATTGCATCAGAACTTTCCCAACCCGTTCAATCCTTCAACCGTTATCACGTTCGCCATACCACGGCAGGAACAGGTTCAACTGACAGTGTACAATGCAATTGGTCAGCGCATCAGAACCTTGATAAACAGCCAGCGGCTTGCCGGATCACACACAGTTGTATGGGATGGCAAGGACAATCTGGGTCGTGAAGTCGCGAGTGGCACGTATTTCTACGAGCTGGTGGCAGGCACCTTCAGCAAATCTGCGAGGATGCTACTTGTGAGGTAGAGTTCACTCGGCTGACGAGGCCCGGTGAGAGCAGCAAAAGAAAACCCTCGCAGCGATGCGGGGGTTTTCCGTTTCGTGGTGCGCCGGCAGGGAGCACTTGTCCCGGGTGAAAGACTCCTGTCAATTTTCAAGCTGGAGGGGTCATTCGTAAAGGAACACGGCCCCCATGAAGAGCTTGGTGCAAGGCGTAACGCTTCTGGACTACTTCCCCGCGACTTTGTTGCCCCAATCCCGTTATAACCTGGTGCATCATTCCGACATAAGAGTCCCTTACCAGCACAATGTCACTTCTTGGAAACGGCGCCAGATTGAAGCGACCCACATCAGCGGAGTGTCCATCGTGTTGAAATTATTAAACTTAGAGCACTCTCCGGATGTCGAAGACGGGATCACTCCAACGCCCGGAACATCTCTCCTCCTATGACGAAAACGCTCTATATAGTCCTGGCAAGTACGTTCGTGAGTGCGATGGCACTTGCGCAGCATGCCAAGCTATCCGGAACGGTGATCGATCTTATGTCCCGCACGCCGCTGGTCAGCTCCAACGTCTCGTTGGTTAGCGCCAGCGACACGTCAAACAAACGATATACAAGCACGAACCGGGAGGGGAAATTCTTCTTCACGGACGTCGCGGAGGGAGCTTACAATCTCAGAATCTCATACGTTGGGTCAGGCGAGCTGTTCAGGAAAGTGACGGTGACCGGTACTGGTGTCGATCTCGGAATTCTGATGCTGTCACAGCGTTCAATTCTTATGAGTGAGGTAGTGGTAACGGGGGATGCTCCGCCGGTTGTCCAGTTCGGCGATACCGTTCAATTCAACTCGAAGGCATTCAAACTGAATGTCGACGCGTCAGCGGAGGACCTGGTCTCGAAGCTGCCCGGAGTGACGATCGAAAATAACACCGTGAAAGCTCAGGGCGAAGATGTCGCACAGATTCTTGTCGATGGGAAGCGGTTCTTCGGGGACGATCCCATGATCGCTCTGAGAAATCTGCCGGCCGACGTGATCGAAAGGATTCAGGTCTATGACAAGCTCAGCGACCAGGCGGAACTGACGGGCTTCAACGACGGTCAGACATCCAGGACGATCAACATCATTACGCGGCCGGACAGGAGGCGCGGGCAGTTTGGAAGGATCATTGCCGCGTACGGTGACGACGGGAAGTACCAGGCCGTTGGCAATGTCAATATGTTCCAAGGGTCCCGCCGGCTTACCATCCTGGCTCAAAGCAACGACATCAATCAGCAGAATTTCTCAACGCAGGATTTCCTTGGAGCCATGAGTGGAACTGCAGGTGGCGGAGGCATGCCGGGCATGCGAGGTGGCGGAGGAGGAGGTGGCGGCGGTGGACAACGAGGTGGAGGTGGCGGAGATGGAAGAGGGATATCTGCGACCGGCCCTGCCGTGCAAGCCATGCAGAACAACTTCTCCATCGGTCAGCAAAACGGAATCAACACGACACACGCCCTTGGCCTGCAATACACCGATAGCTGGGCTGCAGGACTTAATGCGGAGGGGAACTACTTCTTCAATCTGACCGACAACAACCGGGTTCAGCTCACGAACCGGCAGTACTTCCTCTCACCCGACACAAGTCAATACTATCGCCAGTCGAACTTGACCGATGGGAAGAACTACAACCACCGGCTCAACATGCGGATCGAGTATGCGATCGATTCTGTGAACTCGATCATATTCACTCCCCGGGTCAGCCTCCAGTCAAATGCTTCCACAAGCAACTCCAACGGGCTGAACTGGCTGCTGCAGAACGTTCCGATCAGCCGGTCGGGAACGGAGAACCGGACTGATGTTGACGGATACACCTCCTCGAATTCAATTGTCTTCAGACACAAGTTTGACGCCAGGGGGCGGACAATGTCGATCCAGGCCAGCGCGAATCTCAACGACCGAAAGAACGCGCGCTATCTGGAATCAGACAATGAGTATTACTATGGCGCAAAAGTCCAGGTGGACTCCGTCGATCAGCTCGCAAACACCAAGACGAAAGGGTATTCGTTTTCGGCGAACATAGCGTACACCGAACCGGTGGGCGTATCGGGGCTCGCACAGCTGAACTACACGATTTCGAAATCCAATAATTCAACCGACAAGAAGTCATACAATTACAATTTCCTCGAAGGGCAGTACGATCTTCCTGTGGCCTCATTGAGCAATGAGGTTGTCAGCGGCTATCTGACACAACGCGGGGGAATCGGGTATCAGTACCGGACAACGGACTTCGACGTGAATGCAGGCGTCGGGTTCCAACGTGCCTCTCTTTCGGCCGACCGGACGTTCCCGAAATCCGTCACCACCGACAAGGTATTCAGTAATATCCTGCCGACGCTAACGCTCTTTTTCGGACCATCGCGGAGGAACAGCATTCAGGTTCTCTACCGGACTGCAACAAGTCCCCCGTCGATCAGCCAGCTTGAAAACACTGTCAATAACTCCAATCCCTTCTTCCTCAGTGCGGGGAACCCGGATCTGGAGCAGTACTACACCCACACGCTGACGACGCGCTACGTTACGACAGATCTTCAGACGATGGAAAGTTTCTTCGCACTTGTGTCAGGATCGATTACGGCCGACTACATCGGCAACGCTCTCCTCCTCGCCCCTCGCGACTCGGTCCTGGAAGGTGGCGTTCTTCTCAAACAGGGATCGCAGTTCTCCCGGCCCGAAAACCTCGGCACGCAGCGCTCCCTGCGCGGCCTGTTAACGTACAGCTTCCCGTTCAAGCTGATCCAGTCCATCATCAATATCAACACCGGCCTGAGCTACAACGGAACGCCGTCGATACTGAACAACTCAGGGAACACAGGACATACGTACACGCTCACTCAGGGATTGAGTATTTCGAGCAACATCAGCACCGATCTTGATTTCGCAATTTCCTACAATGCGAATTTTAATACCCTGAAGAATAGCATGCAGCCGGATCTGGACAACCAGTATTTTTCTCACAACGCACACTTCCGGTTGAATTGGACGTTCTGGGAAGGATTCACCTTCCGGACCGATGTCCGAAACCAGTTGTACACCCGGGCACAAACCGGATTCAAACAGAGCTACACGCTCTGGAACATGACTTTTGGCAAGAAGTTTCTGGCGGACAATAAGGGCGAACTCTCCGTGCAGATGTTCGACCTCCTGAACCAGAACAAGAACGTAAGCCAGACTGTCACCGACACGTACATCGAAGAACAGCAGACGAATAACATCACCCGCTATTTCCTCGTTACGTTTTCCTATCGATTGAACAATTTTTAGAGACGCGGCCCAGAAGTCTTGCCACAAAGACACAAAGCAGCATCTGGTGCCGATTCCTGCCTCCACCGGGCTCTTCTTGAGTCGTCGGGCTTTCACCCCGAAGGCTTCATTTTATCCCCGTCAATGCACACTCAAACGACTTTCCGGCTCCGTACTCGGCTAGATCAAAAATACCGAGTTTACGGTATTGTGCTTCTCCTTCCTCCAGGGTAGTATCTCTCAGCGGAGAAGTTACGCCCCGGGAACCGGGCACCTCCGCAGCAATCAACTTTCTTTCTGCAAATCATGTCATGGAGGTCGGCGATGAAAACAAATAGATCAAATTTATTTACATTGATAGCAGTCGCGGTTGTGAGCTCCCTCGTGACGCTATTGCTCACCGTGGGTGCAAGCTATGTCAGCGCACGTCAGCAGCAACAAGTGACGGGCAATGAGAACCAGGCAATCACACTTGATCAGGCAGTCAAGTATGTACAGGCTTTCACAGTCAGCCCTGCTTCTCCGGCAATCAAAGGCGGGTACTTCGCGAAAAATGGCGTCGACAAAATACTGTCGCAGGCTGGGTGTGTGGGTATTCGATACTACTATGCCAAGAAGGATGATGGAACAGCAACAATTGTGCTGGTAGGAGTTGACTACAATGGCACAGATCTTACAGGGGGCCCCATGATCGAAAACCCATTTCCGTGTCCACCGTTCTGTGGCGCGGCAAGTCCTTTGAACAAGTAATATCCATCAATGTCAATCCCGATACTCGGTTATATCTACTTTGGTGTCTCCTTCGTCCCGGTTGTTGTGGGTCTCTACCGGTACAGGACCATCGCCGGGCCTATGAAGATTCTTACTCTGCTCTGCATGCTTTCGCTCTTGGTCGCAGCGATCGAATTCATCCTGGGTCGCCTCAAGATCCAAAACCAATTCCTGGCAAATTACTATGTGCCTGTTGAACTACTCCTGATTGCGCTCATCTATTTCCTCTCGACGAGTACGGCCAAAGAAAGGAAACTCATCGCTGGAGGCGTCGCACTGTTCATGCTGGTTTGGATTATGGACAAGATCTTCATTGAGATTCCAGATCAGATGAATTCCAATATGGCCGCAGTGTCAAGATTGTTCCTGATAGCTTTGTCGATTCTTATGATCAGCGTCATATCAAGAGATGAAGCCTCAACGCTGAGCGGCAAATCGATCTTCTGGATGGCTGCAGGCGTGATCGTGTATTCGACGGGCACTTTCATTGTCGCTGGTGTTGGGAGCAGACTCTTGAAGATCGACGTGTCGTTGTTTGTCATCGCATGGCACATCAACTGGGTTTTGTTGATCGTCGCCAACCTCCTGTACACAAAAGGACTGCTGTGCAAATCCCGGACCTAGACATAGTGGTGGTGGTCCTCGGGGGAAGCCTCATTCTGCTTCTCTTCGCGGTTCTCTATGTGTTCGTCATGGTGTCGAGCCATCGTCGAGTTGTCGATGCGCAGGGGTCGAAGCTAAGGGAGATCAGGAAGAGCGAGGAGAAATACCGGGGCCTGTTCGACAACGCGTTGGCCGGTATCTTGAAGTTCTCAGTCGATGACTGGATTGTTCACGATGCAAATGAAGCTATCCAAACCTTGTTCGGATGCGGCTCTGCAGAGGAGCTCCAGGGGTGCATCAAGAACTTGCCCGCCCCGGCGCTGGATGTGATCCGCCGATCGTTGCTGACAAGCGGTTTCATCGCCGGGCTTGAGATTGAGGCAAACCGAAAGGACGGGGAAGAGGTCTGGATATTGTTCTCAGCCAAAATCACGAAGGGCGATAATCTTGCGCAGGCCGTCGTCGTCGATATCACGAAGCGGAAGCAGTTCGAAGAGAAGATCAGGCAACAGAGCGCACTCCTCGATCAAACACGTGATGCAATCATGGTCGTTGATGATCAGGGAATCGTGACATTCTGGAACTCGGGTGCGGAGCTGATGTACGGGTGGCTACGAGATGATATCGTTGGGCATGCGATTAGTGATTTTCTCTTCAGCGATTCGAAGAACGAAGGCTTCCATGCCGCGATGGAGGACATCACTCTGTTTGGAGAGTGGAATGGTGAGCAGCTCCACACCAGAAAAGACGGCAAAGAGATACTGGTGGAGAGCCATTGGCGCACTGTTGAACGTGGGTCGAGCGGCAAAAAATATATCCTCATTGTA
>QYQB01000070.1 GCA_007280275.1 bacterium
ATCTATAAGCGGCTCGCAAACGGCGTATAGCACCGGAGTCGGTTCTCATCGTAGGACAATAATAGCTGCGCGGACCGCACCGGTATGGCGAAACGGCACTTTGCCATACGACTTGTGTCTGCCGTACTTGCTTGAGGCTGTCCAAAAAGTACTATTGACCTTTGCGGCTGCCTCGGGAAATCTGAAAAATCGACGATTCTCGAAACTTGACGTGGTCGAAATGGCATTTCGACCTACATTTTGGACAACCTCAACATCGATTTGGTGCGCTTACACATGTCACCGCTTTTTCTTGCTCCCGCCTCATGTTCTACAGAATCTTCTACGATCAATCCCGCCGATTCTCAAATCTGAAAACGAAAGCGTCCTTCATCTCGCTGGCAAAGAATCCTTCCAGAATTCAATTCAAGAACACCTCTCACTGCCGCCCCCTGTGTCATTCCCGAACGTTTCTATCGGGAATCCAGACGTGAACAGCAAAGGCGACTGGACAGTTCTGTGCGAGGTCTGGATTCCCCGCCAGAACGCATGGCGGGCTGGCCGCCTGAGGCGTACCTGCACGCCAAAGTGCGGCGTTTCGGGACGCAGGCGAGCGGGAATGACATCGGTGAGAAGGGGGGTATTTTTGTGACCACTTTTGATGACGTTTTCTCAAAAAGGTCTTACATTCTCCAAGCCAGTATATCTGTTCCGAAACCAAAGGAGGGTGCATGGCAACCGTCATGACGAACATGGAAGACATCGTAACGAAACCGCGAGAGATCATCTCTCGGAAGAAAGCCGAGCATGTCATTGAGAACCTGAGGAGAAGAAACATCAATGGGATCTACTGTCGCGGTACCAACGATGCAGTTGCCGAGATTTGCCGGATGATACCGGAAGGAGCCTCCGTTGCGCTCGGCGGATCTGTGACGATCATGCAGTCAGGGCTTCTGGACGCGCTCCGGGGAATGAACATCGAATTGCTCGACCGTTACCGTCCGGGCATCACGAACGATGAAGTTGAAGCTATCATGGCTCGCGGGATGACCGCGGACGTTCTGTTGATGAGCTGCAACGCGGTGACGTCGGACGGAAAGCTGGTCAACGAAGATGGTCGCGGCAATCGCGTTGCCGGACTCATCTTCGGCCCAAAGAAGGTCATTCTGATGGTCGGTGTGAACAAGATCGTGCGGACGGTGGAAGATGGTATCACGCGCATCAAGGATGTCGCTGCGCCCTTAAACTGCATCCGGCTTGGCCTTGACACTCCGTGTACACACACAGGCTTCTGCGATGACGACAGTTGCCATGCCCCGGCACGCGTCTGCAGTCAGATCACGATTATCGAATCGAACCGCGTGAAGGATCGGCTCACGGTTGTGTTTGTCGGAGAGGAGCTGGGGTACTGATCCAGAACCAGACCAAACTTCATCATTGGATATTCGATGTTCAGTGTTGGATATTCACTGGAACAAAACTGTTCGTTCCCGGCAATATCGAATATCGAACACGAATGTCGAATGATAAAGTTCGTCGGTGAAAAACCACTTCTACATTCAACATTCGTGTTCATTATTGGACATTCAAGTGGTACGTGTTTTCAACGCCGTCTGAATGCTCTTGACAAAGATTGCGATCAACTGGTGGCACTCGTTCAAGATTGGAGAGCAATCACATACATCGTCGAAGAAGCCCAATTCACTGGCGATCTTAAGCGCTACCGAGCTCTCTCGGAGTTCCTTCAGGACAATCTTCAACTTGTGAACGAAATCACGCTTTGACTCCGCGCTTTGTGCTTCACCGTAATTTAGAGCCGAAGAGGTACCGGATCGTATGAGTTGATCCGAGAGGATCCTTCCCGCTTTGGTGTCTGGAAACGCATCGGCGATCCGGACGATCTGTACGGCCAAGCGTATGAGGCGTTCCTCCAAATCGAATTTCTTTGGTCTTTGGCAGGATTGGTCCGATGCGGCTTTGGGCCACTCGGGAGGTGTTTGTCCTTCATTTTCTCTCATGGTCTACTCCCTCTTCTGTGTGAGATCGTTGAATGGAGCTATTGTATGAAATAGTCGAAGGATCGAAAAGGGAAAACGATGGGCAGAAATGAACGATGGAATGGCGCCGCTAATAATGAATATCAAACATGAACTCCGAATGATGAAAGTTTGGTGATGAAAAACCACTTCCAAATAGCACCATGGTGAGACAACAATGAAAAAGATCAACTATCTGCTTCTTCCGCTTTTGCTGTTCCTTCTCGTGTTCATTCCCAGCGGTTCGATTTACGAGAAGGAAAAGAACAACGGTCCTGACAATGATGCCTGCACAAGCGTCATTGTGGGGAAAGCCGCTTCTGTTGATGGTTCCACGATGACTTCGCATTCATGCGATTCCCGAACGGACAGAACGTGGATGAATGTTGTTCCGCATAAAAAGCACAAACCGGGTGCCATGGCGCCAATCTATATGGGGTCTAAAGAGACAAAAGGCCCGGAAGATCCGGACGCCATTTCTGTGGGACAAATTCCACAGGTGCCTGAGACGTACGCATACATCAATTCGGCTTATCCGGTCATGAACGAAAAACAGCTGGCAATCGGAGAGACCACATTCGGAGGCAAGTCGGAATTAAAGAGCGACGAGGGTACACTCGATTGCCCCGAGCTCTACCGGCTGGTTTTGGAACGAGCCAGCACAGCCAGGGATGCGATACGCATTATCGATCAGCTCACGACGGAATTTGGATATGATGATTATGGGGAGTGTTTCACCTTTGCCGACACAAGAGAAACGTGGCATTTTGAAATCCTGGGTCCGGGAGCCGGCAAAAGGGGGGCTGTCTGGGCGGCTGTGAGGATTCCCGATGAGCACGTTGGAGTTTCGGCAAACGCGAGCAGAATACGTCAAATAGATCTGAGTGACACCGCCAACTATATGGCATCAACAAATGTCTTTTCCCTGGCAAAAGAAAAGGGATGGTGGAAGCCCGAAAGCGGTCAGGCTTTCGAATTCTGTTACGCCTACGCAGATAGAAATGGGATGTACAGCAGAAGGAGAGAATGGCGCGTCCTGAGCAAGGCAGCCCCATCGCTCAAACTCGATCCGAATGCAGAAAACTATCCACTGTCCGTGAAGGCTGAAAGCAAGCTTTCGGTGAACAATGTTCTGGAGATATTCCGCGATTACTATTAGGGGACTGACTTCGACATGACAAACGGAGTGTACTCCAAAGACAAAGAGGGGAAGGCTGTGAAGAGTCCGGTCGCGAATCCTTTCATGAACAATGAATACAAGGAATTGTTCAAGGTGAAGAGCGAGAGGACCATCGCATGTGCAAGAGCAACCTATGTCCACGTAACGCAATCAAGAAGCTGGTTGCCGGATGCAGTTGGCGGTGTTGTCTGGCTCGGTTATGACAATCCTGCGACCGCTCCGCATACTCCTTTCTATTGCGGCATCGAAAGCATGCCGAAAAGCTACACGGTCGACGGACGTCAGAAATTCAGAAGAGATTGTGCCTGGTGGGCTTTCAGATACATCGGCCAACTGTGTTATCTGCGCTACCAGGACATGGTGAAAGATGTCGAAGAAGTGTGGAAGGACGTTGAAGGCAAGGCCTTTGCAGGTCAGACAGAGTTTGAAAAAAAGATCGTTGAGATTTACAGGACCGATCCCGTGAGAGCAAAACGCATGCTGACAGAATACAGCCACGGGCTTGCGAATGATGCCGTTGCCCGCTACTGGCAGCTTGGCGACGACCTGTGGACGAAGTATACGTACAAGTTTTAGCGACGCAGCAAGAACTCCCATCTCACGCAAAGACATCAAGCCCCGCTTCGTCGTGACCATGCCGGTGAGGACGTGACTGTTCGTTCCGGGCAATATCTGCGCCTTAGCCGCATCCACTTTCAATGGACAATATCGAATATCCAATTCTGAATGATGAAGTGGGCGTTCTTTCATACCGTTCGACATCACTCCTGAACCAACAAATCGGATTCCCTTATCACATTTAGGAATCCTACTGCATTGCCTCGCCCCGTTGGCCGAAATAGCAGCTATTTGGCTGTTGCACGAATCGGCATACAATTTGTGCCTTTCCTGAGGATTCTTAACTCCGAGAGGACATCAGATATGGCCCAAGTAGCGGAACAGACAAAGAAAGCAAAAGGGAGTGTCGTCATAGCTGCCGAGCGGTGCAAAGGCTGCGGATTCTGCGTGGAATTTTGCCCACCTGAAGTGCTCGAACTCTCGACCGAATACAACTCCAAAGGCTATCACACCCCGGTTCTGGCGAAGCGGGATCTTTGTACCGGATGCGACATCTGCGGTATGGTATGTCCGGACTTCGCAATCTATGGATACATCATCAAGAAAAAGACCAAGGAGGCATAATCGTGCACGCAGATCCTATTGGAGTTCTTACAGGAGCTCATTTCATTGATGGCGACCACGCGTGCAGCGAGGGGGCGATCGCGGCGGGATGCCGGTTTGTAGCCGGGTATCCAATTACGCCATCCACTGAAGTAGTTGAACGCATTGCAGAGCGGTTCCCGTTCGTCGGCGGTGTGTTCATTCAGATGGAAGACGAAATCGCTTCTTCGATCGCGATCCAGGGAGCCGTCTGGGGAGGAAAGAAGGCGATGACGGTAACCTCCGGACCAGGGTTCTCTCTGATGATGGAGCACATCGGCCTTGCAGCGATGACCGAAACGCCATGCGTGTTTGTCGATGTGCAGCGAGCCGGCCCGTCCACGGGATTGCCGACGATGCCCGCACAAGGGGATATGATGCAAGCGCGTTGGGGCTCGCATGGGGATTATCAGATCATAGCAATTGTTCCGAACTCGCCCCAAGAGTGCTTCGACCTCACCATTCACGCCTTCAATCTCTCGGAACGCTACCGTGTCCCGGTCATGATGATGATGGATGAATGTGTCGGTCATATGATAGAGCGGGTCGTCATCCCTTCGGCGGACAAGATCGAAGTGCACAATCGGAAGGTGTATGATGGTCCGAAAGAAAGCTACCGCGCGTTCGAAACGGGAAGAGATCTTGTTCCATCGATGGTCAAGGCCGGTGACGGGTACCGCATTCACGTGACTGGTCTCACGCACGATGAAAAGGGATATCCTGACATGTCTGTCAGTGCGCAGGGGAAACTGGTGCAGCGGCTGATGGACAAGATCCGGATCCACACAGACGATATCGTCATGTATAAAGAGGAGGACGTCGAAGGGGCTGATGTCGTTGTTGTGTCGTTCGGCATAACTTCCCGGACGGCGATCCCGGCGATCGAGCAAGCAAAGGCCAAGGGGCTGAAAGTCGGCCACCTGCGACTGGTCGTTGTGTGGCCGTTCCCGGAAAAGCGCATCAGGGAGCTGGCGGGAAAGGTGAAGTCGATCGTCGTACCCGAACTGAATATGGGTCAGATTGTGTATGAAGTTGAGCGATGCGCGGCGGGAAAGTGTAACGTAGTTTCCGTGCCGCACGCGGGTGGAACGGTCCATCAGCCGAAGGATATTTTTGCAGCGATCGAGAAATCATTGCGAGGAACGTGACCATGCCAGAAGAACTGTACGACATTGAGACAACAATTCCTTCGAACCCGATTGAAGAATTCCTGCGCATGGATCGGATGCCGCATATCTGGTGTCCGGGTTGCGGCATCGGGACGACTGTAAACTGCTTCGTCCGCGCTCTTCAAACAAGCGGACTGGATCTCGACAAGGTCGCGGTCGTTTCCGGCATTGGCTGCACGGGGCGTGTGGCAGGATACATGAACCTCGATTCGTTCCACACGACACACGGACGAGCGATTCCATTCGCAACCGGTCTGAAACTGGCAAACCCGGAACTCAAAGTCGTAGTCTATAGCGGCGACGGGGATCTTACGGCAATCGGCGGCAACCATTTCATTCACGCTGCCCGACGCAACATGGACCTCACGGTGATCCTGATCAACAACATGATTTATGGTATGACCGGCGGACAGGCCGCTCCCACAACGCCTGTCGGAGCGACTGCTTCCACAACACCTCACGGGAACTTTGAGGAAACGTTCAATCTGCCATTCCTCGCCGAGTCGTGCGGGGCAGTGTACGTTGCACGCTGGACGGCCCATCACGTGCGGCATTTGACCAAATCCATCAAAGAAGCGCTTGCCAAGAAAGGATTTTCGTTTGTTGAGATCCTCGCCCCTTGCCCGACGCTCTACAGCCGCCGCAACAAGCTCGGTGACGGGCTGGATCAAATGGAGTTCTACCGGGATAACAGCGAGATCAAGAACGGCGCTGACACAAAGACCGTCACACTGGATTTCCAGGGGAAGATCACTGTCGGTAAGTTTGTTGACAAGGAACGGCCAACATACATTGAGGCAATGAATCAGCATTACCAAAAGAAGTACGGCGAACGTTATGTGCCTTCAGACGAAATGAGGAAGCATTTCCATGCCTAGGAATGAAATCAAAATCGGCGGTTTCGGAGGTCAGGGGGTCATCCTCAGCGGATACATTCTCGGGAGAGCTGCTTCGATTTACGACAGCAAGTATGCAACGATGATCCAGGCCTTCGGTCCGGAGGCCCGGGGAAGCGCCTGCAGTGCGCAGCTCATTATCTCTGACGAACCAATCACATACCCCTACATCGTTGCACCCAACGTGATGGTGCTGATGTCGCAGGAAGCGTATTCAAAGTTCTCTCCCGAGCTCGCGCCCGGCGGGATTCTTCTCACGGAAGAAGATCTGGTTGCGACGCACAATCTCCGCGCGGATGTCAGACATTTCTCCATCCCGGCGACACGGATCGCAGAGGAGTTGGGAAAAAGACTGGTTCTCAATATCGTGATGCTCGGTTTTGCGACAGCCCTGACAAACCTTGTTGGACGCGATGCAGCGCGGAACGCTGTCAAGGTCTCCGTGCCCAAGGGGACGGAGGAACTGAACTTCGCCGCGTTCGAGAAGGGATATGAGTACGGATTGCAGCTCCGCGAAAAAGCGCCGGAGAAGACTTTCGCATAGAGAGTGGATGGTGTTACAACAGGAAACGCCAGGGGTCCAAAGGAGGATTCCTGGCGTTTTCATTTGCTTGGATCTGTCAACCACACAACTTCGTCATTCATTAGAATATCCAATATCGAACATCGAACCGCAGAATGACAAAGTATGTTGGTTAAGCCATCGTATGGAAGACCGACTGCACGTCGTCGTCATCTTCCAGCTTGTCAAC
Organism: bacterium; assembly: GCA_007280275.1. Classification (GTDB taxonomy): domain Bacteria; phylum Bacteroidota; class Ignavibacteria; order UBA10030; family UBA10030; genus UBA9647. The sequence goes on from QYQB01000070.1 coordinate 7,213, forward strand.
CAGATCCTGGACTTCTTTGGCTTCGGTTTCGGAGAGTTCCTTGGTTGTCGTTGGTATGTATTGAAGTTCCGTGTTGATCGCCTCAATCCCTTTCTCCTCCAGAGCTTTGTGCATTTTGCCGAAGTCCTGGAATGATGTGTAGATGTACGCTTCCAGATCCTGGTGTTCCAGTTCTTCCAGCCCGTGGTCGATCATCTCCAGTTCAAACTCATCCAGGTTCGGAATTTTCTCTGCTTCGACTCTGAAGACTCCTTTCCGTTCGAACATGAACGCGATCGAGCCCGTTGAAGCCAGCGATCCGTTGTTGCGTGAAAAGATCATCCTGATGTTTGCCACTGAGCGCGTCGGATTATCAGTTGCACATTCCACCATCATGGCGATCCCGTGCGGCCCGTAGCCTTCATACAGAACTTCCTGATAGCCCGCGGTGTCCTTCGATGATGCGCGGTTGATAGCCGATTCGATGCGCTCCTTCGGCATGTTGACGCTCTTCGCGTTCTGAATGGCCAGACGCAGCCGCGGGTTCATTTTCGGATCGGTCACGCCCGCCTTCACGGCGATTTCGATTTCTCGCCCAATCCGATTAAACGCCTTGGACATGCGGGCGAATCGCTTGAACATCTTCGCCTTGCGTGTCTCGAATATTCGTCCCATAGGTCCTGGAGAGGTTCGGTGAGTGTTAACTGCTAACAATAATCGGTGCCTAAGATACGAGTATGGAACTTGAAAAGGAAGAACACGTCGGGCAGGATTTTCTTCTTTGGTAATTTGGCCGGGGGTCGCTTGCTTTCAGGCCATTCTTTGAATATCATTGGCTGGTCGAAGTTGGTGTAGAAGTCGGACTTCTACAATTGTGCGCCATGAGAAGTCGGAATTCTTACAGGAACTGGTCCCACCTCAAGAAGGAAACAACAATGGATGACAAACGCTTGGAATGGCACGAGTATTTCATGAAGATTGCCGAACAGGTGTCTACTCGCAGCACCTGTGATCGAAAGAACATAGGCGCAGTTATCGTACGGGACAAGACCATCCTCTCGACGGGGTACAACGGCAGCCTGAGGGGTGCGTCTCATTGCGATGAAGCCGGCCACGATATGGATAACGGGCATTGCATCAGGACCGTTCACGCCGAGGCCAACGCCGTTGCCCAGGCGGCCAAGAACGGCGTCGCGCTCGACAACTCCGAAATCTATGTTACCGCCTCACCCTGCCTTGCATGTTTCAAGCTCGTCGCCAACTGCGGAATCGGAGTTGTGTACTACAAAGAGTTTTATCGTGATGACAGAATTACGAAGTACGCACATGAGGCGGGCATTACACTCATCTACATGGGCAAGGGGGACCTCGAACTGATCTGAGTTCCGCCTCCTCAACGGAAAACCCTAGTGTTCGTCGAGGGTTTTCTTCCAGAATCCTGCGCAGGCTGTTCGAGCCACTTTCTCCCATCCGGATGCCGCTAATCCCTTGATCCGTCCTTGTTGTTGTCTTTGAACACACGGATGCTGGCTTTCAGGTTTTCGTCGATGACTCCTTCACTCTGCGACACTGTCGGATCAACGAGCGAACCGTTCTGTGCCCGAAACCAATTGGCAGACGAAATCAATAAGGTTGCATTCACAGACGTTGCGCTCTCCGATATCACCAGTTCGGGGTTCAAGTCTATCTTTTGTTTGGCGTCCACCTTCGACCGATACGTAAATGCCAACCCCGAAGCCGAATTATCTTTGTACAGAGTTCCTTCGATGATGATACTGTACCGCTCCCCTGCAAGAAAATCGGTGAATTGTGCCTGCTCGGCGGCCGGAAGCGAAGAGACATGTGATTGCTCAGTTCGCTTCACATCAAACTCCACGCGGCGATATATGCCAAACTTCATCGGCACGACGGTTATCGTCTGCGGGGCTTCACTCAGATTCAGCGTATGAACGAACGGATCCAGCTTGAATGTCGCGCTGTCCCCGCCGGCAGTCTTGAACTTGATGTCTCTGAGAACGAATCGGGCTCTGGTGATGCGAATTGAATCCACCGCAGAGATCTTCGCGACGGATGTTATCGTCCCTTCCGAAACCTTGAGAAGAGCCGCCGCTGACGTTGTGTACTTCGCGGTCATTGAAATCTGCCCTTCGGTCGGACCCGGCTCGGTGCTTTTGTCGCAACCCGAGAATTGAATTGCCACGGCCGATAGAATCGCCGTCGCAATGAACCGAATCGTCTTGGTTTTCATGCCTTCCCCTCCTGTAAATGAAATAGTCCGACAGCAATGTCGCTCATTCACATGTACCCTTCTGTGTGCTTCGTCACACACCGACCCTGGAAAAGCATGGGAGACCTCTCGAAGCTCAGGCAGGTGCCCGGCGCACAAGACCGGGAAGGTGACCGGCACTCCTGTGAGAATCTCGAGAAGTGACGGTCACCCCACCAGCAATGAATTGCTCGGCTATTTGTAATCGAACGCCTTGTTCGGGAATTTCGGCGCCGGCGGCACCTCGACGGGATTCTTCTTAATCTGCTCCAGCAAGTATTTGATCGCTGCATCAAGCTGTGCGTCTTTGCCTTCAAACGTCGCCTTGGGCAAGTTGTCGACGACCATGTCGGGATCGACACCGTGTCCTTCAATCAGCCATTCGCCTTCGGGACCATAGACTCCGGTTTCTGCCGCAGTTGCCATTCCTCTGTCCTGCAGCCACGGTCTCGCTG
>QYQB01000272.1 GCA_007280275.1 bacterium
CGGTCCGCGTCCATCTACAGAAAATCTGCGGCTACAGAGTGCTGCCAGTCATCACAACGGTCTCGGATTTCGAGTCTGCCCTGAGCAAGTATTCGGGTGCTCTTGACAAAGTGCAAAGGGTCGGGTCATTGTTCGATCTGGAGAAATTCGATCTACGAATGGGAGAGGGAAAAATCAGGGGATTATCCGATGATGTAAAAGCGGAAGAAACCATGGCTCAGCTTGCAGAGGAGCTCCTGCTCCGGGCGGCGAAGATGGGTGCCAGCGATATCCACATAGAACCCGGAAAACACGAACTCCTGATCCGATTTCGCATTGATGGTTATCTTCGACGTCTCGTGTCTCTGCCGATGTCCTATCACCCGGGAATCATTTCTATTCTCAAGTCGAAATCCGGAATGGACATGTTCGAGCAATTGATTCCACAGGATGGCAGAATGTCGCTTACATTCGCCGATCGCGTTATCGACATCCGCGTCAGCACGCTCCCTCTTTTACACGGGAACAAGATGGTGTTGCGACTTCTCAGCACCACCGCAATGATGGCCAACCTGGACAATCTTGGTTTCACAGAATCGAACCTTACTCTCTTCAGGTCGCTGCTTACATTGCCGAATGGGATTGTGCTGGTCACGGGTCCAACGGGGAGCGGAAAAACCACGACGCTCTACGCGGGCTTGAATGAGATCAGAAGTATCGATCGCAACATCACAACAGTCGAAAACCCCGTGGAATACATGCTCGATCTCATCAATCAAGTCCAGGTGAATGCGGAGCGCGGCCTTACGTTTTCCACGGTTCTGCGCGCAATCCTTCGCCAGGATCCGAATGTCATTCTCCTCGGAGAAATCCGGGATACGGAAACGGGGACCATTGCGACTGAAGCGGCATTGACCGGACATCTTGTCTTGAGCACACTCCACACCAACGATGCCGTGGGAGCGATTTCACGGATGATCAACCTCGGGATTGAGTCGTTCTGGGTCAGTGCATCCGTGATTGGAATCCTGGGGCAACGATTGGTCCGCAAAATTTGTGTGCGGTGTAAAGAAGAATATGTGCCCGATGCCAAGACGCTTGATCAGACCGGGTTGGCTCTCCTTCCACGGGGGACACCGTTTTTCCGCGGACGCGGCTGCACCTACTGCGGAGGGGGCGGATACAAGGGGAGGATCGCCATCCATGAGGTCTTTGTGATAACGGAGGAAATGCGCGACATGATTTACGGCCAGGTAACGACAAGCAAACTTCGGGCTCTTGCTGCTGCGAATGGTTTTCGTGATATGTACTTCGACGGAATGCAAAAAGCCCTTGCGGGAATCACCAGCCTTGAAGAGGTGCGGAGGATATCCAAGAAAACAATTTAGACGAAGCCGGCTTGTCGGACAGATTGTCAATCTGTCCAACATAGATACCGAGCTCGGAGGGAATTCTGCTCCCGAGGATACAGGAGTGACCGTCACATCGCGAAGCCATTCATCGGTGTGCCGGTCACTTAACCGAGCTCTGAAAGGTGGTCGTCACCCAAACGTGAGGAAGTGACCGTCACATTTCAAAGCCACTTCACGGTGTGCCGGTCACTTAACCGAGCTCTGAAAGGTGACCGTCACCCCCTGATGAGCCACGAGAGGTGACGGGCACCCCCGTCTGGCTCCTTCACAACTTGAGAAAAAGAGGACGCAAAAGGATAATCCAATGAATCAAGAAGTCAACAATCGCCTCAACATGTGGATCAGCGCATTTCCGCGCCTCGCAGGTGCAATTGCAATCGCCATCGGAACAACAGTCATCGCCGGCTGGATCTTTGATATCGAGCTTCTGAAAAGCCTGCACCCGGGCATGGTTTCCATGAAAGCGAACGCGGCGCTTGCATTTATTCTTGCCGGAACATCCCTGTTGCTCTTGCACTCGTCAGCGAAAAGCAGGCAGATGAAACGCGTGGCACAGTCGCTCGCGATGTTCATCATCGTAATCGGGCTACTCACATCAATAGAGTATACGTTTGGCTGGAATACCGGTATCGACCAACTTCTGTTCAAGGATTCAGCGGGAGCCGCCGGTACATTGCATGAGGGGCGCATGCCTTTCAGCGCCGCCGTCAGCTTTGTTTTCTTTGGCACCGCTATCCTTGTACTTGAAGTGAGAACTCGAAGAGGGAATGTGCCCAGTCAGATACTTGCGATAAGTGTTGGCATCTTGGGGTTGCTCGGTCTGCTCGGCTACATCTACAATCTGCCGGAATTCGTGGGGTACGCCGTGCACACGCGCATGGCTGCACCTGGCGCGGTGACATTCATTGTCCTCTCCATCGGAGTGCTGGCGCTGAAGCCCGGCGATGGAATCATCGGCGAGATTGGAGACGAAGGGGTCGGCGGCTTCATGGCCCGCCGCCTGCTGCCTGCTGCAATAGGGATACCGATTGTGATTGGCTGGATCACCACGGAGGGTGAAAATCTCGGGCTGTTTGGCAATCAGTTTGGCGAAGTCATTGCGGCGACTGCATACGTCGCCATTGCGTTGGTTGTGGTGTGGAGTACCGCCCGATCTCTCAACAAGGTCGATAGCGAGCGCCGGAATGCGGAGAAGGCGATGCGCGAGAGTGAAGAGCGATGGCGGGCTGTTGTGAATTCAGCGACCGACGCAATCGTCACCGTTGGGGAAGATGGAGCAATCATTTCCTGGAACGATGCCGCCGGAAATATCTTCGGCTATTCATCGGATGTGGCGGTGGGCCGGCCAGTGAACCTCATCGTTCCGGAACGCTATCGGGATGCTCACAGGGCTGGAATGCACCGGCTCCTTGCAACCGGCGAGTCGAGGGTCATCGGGAAGACAGTGGAATTGGCCGGTTTGAAAAACGATGGTAGCGAACTCCCGATCGAGCTCTCCCTGTCAATATCGAAGCTGGGTGATGCCGTGATGTTCACTGGCATCATCCGTGATATCACCGAGCGCAAGCGGGTGGAATCAATTATCTCAGAGAGTGAGAAACACTTCAAGGAACTGTTCGACGATGCCCCGGTGGCGTATCACGAACTGGACTTGGAAGGGCGTATTGTTCGAGTCAACCAGACCGAACTCAAGTCGCTTGGCTATCGCGTTGAAGAAATGCTGAGGCACTTCGTATGGGAATTTCTCGATGACCAGGAAGCATCACGGCAATCGGTCCTTGCCAAGTTGGCTGGCACCAAGCCGCCGGCAAAAGGTGTCGAGCGCGTCTACAGACGAAAAGACCTGACAACGATTGATGTCGTGAGCGAAGATACGCTTCTTCGGGATGCAGAAGGGTGCATCACCGGTATTCGCACCACGCTCCAGGACATTACGGAGCTGAAGCGTGCGGTGAGGCTCAATGCGGCCCTCTATGAAATATCCCAGGCTGTGCATTCATCCGACAATCCGGACGAATTGTATCGGCATATTCACCTTGCCTTATCAAGCATCATACCCGCGAACAACTTTTTCATTGCGGTTCTTACGAACGATGGAAAGGCGCTGCACTTTCCATACGAGCGAGATGAAAAAGATACCGGCGATTGGAAAGACATCGAGGCTGATGATTCACAGTCACTCACGGTGGAAGTTCTCAGATCGAAGCGGCCGCTGCTGCTGGGCGAGAAGGAACTCCTGGATCGCTATTCGAGCAGCAAGAACAGAGTGTGGGGGACCGCGCCCAGGTGCTGGTTGGGCGTTCCGCTGATGATCAGAGAAAAAGCCATTGGCGTGATGGCTGTTCAGGATTACGATAGAGGTGATGTTTATGGCCAGAAGCACGTGGCGCTTCTTGAAACGGCTGCAGGGCAGATCGCGATTGCCATTGAACGCAAACGGGCGGAACAGGAACGGGAATCGCTCATCAAAGGATTGAAAACCGCTCTCGAGAATGTGAGGACGTTGGATGGCTTGGTGCCGATCTGCGCGCATTGCAAGAAGATCCGCGACGACAAGGGTTACTGGAACCAGTTGGAAAAGTACATTGTGGATCACACAGACGCCAAGTTGACGCATGGGCTCTGTCCGGATTGTGCGGAGTTGTACTTCCCCGGGCTTGTGCCGAAGACGTAGCGTGGAGGCGCGCTGGTAGAAGCGGGTAGAAGTCCGTCCAGGTGAGAAGTCGGACTTCTACATGGAGAACCTGCCTGAGAAGTCCGACTTCTACATCGAATCGGACTTCTTACTTGGCGTGCCGGTCACTTAATCGAGCCACGGGCACCCACGTGTGGCTCCTTTACAGCTCGGATGGGTGACGATTTGTTTCACACTTGCGGGAGTCTATAGATTATGAAAACAGAAAATAGAAAAGAAAGCCGCTCTTCGCATCTGCTCGTTCTGGTTTTCGTGATGCTTGCCGCCGGCATCATCACCGCAGGCTACTTCTATTACGAAAACTACGAGAGACAATACAGGTCTGAGATGGAACGACAGCTTTCCGCCGTCGCAGATCTGAAAGAGCACGAGCTCGTGCAGTGGAGAAAGGAGCGCCTGGGGGATGCAAACGTGTTCTATAAGAACATAGTTTTTTCCGGACTGGCCAAACGCTATTTCGAGAACCAGAGCGATGCAGATGCAAAGAAGAGAATCAAAGCATTTATGGGGCAAGTCCAGGCTGCGTACTCGTACAGCCGGATATGTCTGCATGACGCTGCAGGCGTTGAACGTATTTCTATCCCCGAAGGCAAAATCCATTCACCGTTTATTTTCTCTCTGCGCTCTGCGGAAGTATTGAAGTCCGGCAAGGTGGAATTTCAGGATTTCTATCGTGATGAAAACGATAAGAAAGTGTACCTGACCATTTTCATTCCCGTGCTCGATGAATATGATACCAGCCGGGTGCTTGGTGTCCTTGCGATGCGCATTGATCCGGAGCAGTCGCTCTATCCCATAATCAGCCGTTGGTTGACGCCCAGCCGCACGGCCGAGATCCTGATCAGCCGGCGCGAAGGGAATGACATACTGTTTCTCAACGAGCTCAAATATCAGAAGAACACGGCCCTCAGCCTTCGCGTCTCCATGGAGAACAAGAAACTCCCATCCGTAAGAGCTGCGTTGGGACAGCAAGGTATTGTTGAAGGCGTGGATTACCGTGGCGTGCCAGTACTGGCCGACGTGCGCAAGGTTCCTGATTCGCCCTGGCTTCTGGTCGCCCGCATGGATCTCTCCGAAGTGTATGCGCCGGTGCGAGAGCGACTTTGGATGATTTTCGTCATCGTCGGGCTTCTGCTTGTGAGCGCGGGCGCAGGCACGGGTTTTCTTCACCGGCAGCAACGAATGCGTTTCTACCTTGAACAATACAAGGCGGATGAGGCGTTGCGAGATAGCGAGGAGAGATACCGGACCACCATGATGAGCGTGGGCGACGGCGTGATCACCACCGACAGTGAAGGACGGCTGGAGTTGTTGAACCCGGTAGCTGAGACGTTGACCGGTTGGCGGCAGGAGGAATCCAGCGACAAACCGCTGGAAGAAGTCTTCCGCATTATCAACGAAGAGACGCGCCAGATTGTCGAAAATCCGGTGCGCCGGGTGATGCGTGAGGGCATCGTGGTGGGCCTTGCGAACCATTCGGTGCTCATCGCCAAAGATGGGACTGAGCATCCCATTGCTGACAGCGGTGCGCCCATCCGCAACGAAAAAGGCGAGATCACCGGAGTGGTGTTGGTCTTCCGCGACCAGACACAGGAACGCATGGCGCAGAAGGCGCTACAGGAAAGCGAATTGAAATTCCGTGATACTGTAAAATACCTTGATGAAGCATATTACAGTGTCACAACGGATGGACTGCTCATTGAACACAACCAGGCATACAACCGGATCCTCGGCATTGATATCACACAGGATTTGAAAGGACAAAAAACACCTGACTTCTGGCAGAACCCTGATGAAAGAAAAGTATATCTGCAGGAGTTAATGACCAAAGGATCCATAATAAACTATCTGATAAATGCAAAGACAATTAGTGGTAAAAAGGTAGTTGTCATGGCGAATTCCCATCTGGTGAAAGATGAAAAGGGTGGGTTGGTGAGAATTGAAGGGACTTTCACAGATTTCACCGAAC
>QYQB01000194.1 GCA_007280275.1 bacterium
GCCCATACCGACCACGAGCGCACCTCGAACAAGCTTTGCACTCATTATGTCTTCACCGTTCTGTGGCTTACTGGACTGACTCGGGCCCTTTTATCTATTTACACTCTCTTTGAGTCTCCACTTGATGTTTCAGCATAATTCTGGCAATTCCAGAGTCAGCCTCCCGCATCCGCTGGCTTTGACTTCATTTCTCTTGCCTAAGCGGACTTGTTTTTTTGTGCTGTAATGGGTAGATTCTACCCATTATGGAACTAGATGGAAAGCGAAGGACCACCACGCTTTGAGAAGATTGCTATACTGGGTAATCGGACACTAACAATGCAGTCAAAAGAAAGTTACACATCCAGCAACCTTGACGAATTCTTAGAACATGCACCCGTGTTCACATTGAGTGAACTCGTGCAATGGCTCCAAAAGAATTCTGCCAAAGCTCCACGCGCGGCCGCATACAATTTCATCAAGAACCGTCGACGTGCAGGACGCCTTTCCGTTGTCAAGGAAGGACTCTACTTTGTTGTTCGCCCCGGTGCGACGGCCACCACGACACCGCTCGACGAATTCCTAATAGCGTCAAAGCTCGCGCCAGATGCGACACTGGCATTTCACACCGCGCTCGACGTCCTCGGTTATGGTCACAGCCTCTTTAGCACGCACTACTATTTCTCCAAAACCTCGCGCCGCCCGGTCCGTTTCCGCAAAGGTCTGTTCCGGTGTGTCAAATACCCTACCACCTTGTTGAAAAGCCATGCGTATGCATTCGGATTCGAAAAGGTGGAGCGACTTGGGCAAAAGGTGGTAACAACCGGAAAGGAACGAACACTCGTCGAGGCGCTCGAACATCCGGAGTATTGTGGCGGCTTCGAAGAAATGTACCGCTCGCTGGAAAAAATACCTTATCTGCAATTTGACACCCTGGTCAAATACCTGGAGCTGCGCCGCAAGAAAAAACTCTATGCCGTAGTCGGATTTTTCCTAGAGCAACATCGTGAAGAATTTCACGTTGAGGAGTCGCTTCTGCAACTTCTCGAGCGTACGAAGCCTTCAACGCCGGATTATTGGGATCGATCAAAGAAAGAAAGCGCGTTCGCCAAGCGCTGGAATCTTGTCGTGCCAAAAGCAGCCCTGCACCGTGCCTGGGAGGAATTCTGAGTGTTCTCTAAAGAATACCTCCTGAAGCTTTCGAAAGATACCGGATTCCTTCCTGAGGGCCTGCAGAAGCAGATGACCCTCCTGGATCTCTTACGCGAAATCAGCCGCCATCCGTTGCTCCGGACGAAGTTCGCATTGAAGGGAGGAACAGCACTCAACCTTTTCTGGTTTCCGCTTCCCCGCCTATCAGTGGACATAGACCTCAACTACATTGCCAGCGCCGACCGGGAAACAATGCTGACCGATCGGCCGGTCCTTGAAAAAGAGCTCAAGAAGCTCATCGAGTCGAAAAGTATCGCGGTTCAGTTCGCCCCTGCAGATGAGCACGCCGGCGCCAAGTGGCGACTCCGCGCCCCAAGCGCATTCGGAGGCAGTGTCACGCTCGAGCTCGATCTGAACTACCTTATGAGAGTGCCGATCGGTTCTATATCCTCGAAGCAACCATACCCACTGGATGAAGACTATTCCTTCAGTTTCAATTCCGTATCTTTTGAGGAGCTCTTTGGCGGCAAGGTCGCAGCCCTTCTCGAACGCTCTGCAGCACGAGACTTATATGATGTCGCTATGTTGTCTCAGGCCGCGGTTGATCACGATCTCGCAGCGGTCCGACGGGCTCACATCCTTATCGGCGTCACCAGCAGAAAAGACTGGCGCAGTGTCGACCTTCATACGATCGATGCGATCGATCAGAAGATGATTGCGGACGAGCTGACACCTGTCCTGCGTCAGGACGAAGCGCCCAACCTCGACTCAATGAAATCGAAAGCAAGAAAGATTCTCGATCAGATTCTCAACCGCACTGAGAAAGAGAAGGAATTCCTGGACATTTTTCTCGACAAAGGTGTCTATGAGCCCTCGCTCCTTTTCGACAATCCTGGACAAGCCGAGGCTCTTCGAGCCCATCCTGCGGTCCTGTGGAAACTGGAGAATCACAGAAAACACTTCGGACTCGAGAAGACCTAGTCAATGGACAAAATGCGTCGATCAAAGAAAGAAATGACAGAACTGCTTAACAAGAGTCTCTCAGAGGACCCATCCTTCGTTCGCGCATTCGACGCCTTCAAAATGTATTACGGGATCGCAAAAGAGCACAAGGGAGCAATCGTTGCTGCGGTGGGCTGTTTCTTCCTGCTTTGGATCAACGCCCGCAAACATACATTCGTCTTGTTAGCTGCGCAGGGATGGTTTCCAGAGCTCGATCTCACGCTGGGAGTTAGCGATGAAATGAATAGATTGATCCTCGACGGCAAGAGCGCTGAAGTGGACCAGTTGCTGACAAAAGTCTACACCAAAAAGCTAACGGACATCGAGCACAAGATTGCTGCTAGCTACCCGGATCGAATGGAGATCATACGCCAGGCTTTCTCAGCCCACAGGAAGAAACAATATTGCTTATCAGTGCCGGTTTTTCTGGTGCAAGCCGATGGAATTGCAAGGCATCTGACAGGCGGTGAATTCTTCCGGAAGGCGAGACGTCGTCCCCTGACGGCCAAGTTTGTTGAAACGACAATACACAATCCTATTTATGCACCGTTGTTTGAGATTCTTCGGTCGAACCTTCCGATCTCTGCATCTGAGCACGAGAGGCAATACGCAGCTATCGATCTGAATCGTCATGCAATCCTTCATGGTCAAGACACGAACTATGGATCCGAGACAAATAGCCTGAAAGCAGTCTCGTTGCTAAGTTACCTGTCCTCATTAGGCAGTATGCTTGAACAAGCCAATCAACCTATGGAGGTCATAGATCAGTTGCTGTCAATTGTGCCGGTGAATCAATCGATCGCTCCGGCAAGCAAAACTGGAAGAGCCTAAATCGAAGGCCGCAAATGTCTTTTAACGAAGCCGACACCAGAGCAAAACTAATAGATCCCGCTATTTACAAACGGGGATGGACTGAAGACCAAATCCGCCGCGAGGAAACCGCCGGCACCATCGAAATCGTTGATGGAAAAGCCCGTCGCCGCTCACGTGGTAAGGCAGACTACACGTTGCGGGTTCGCATCAACGCTACTAGTCAGCCGGTTGCGGTCGCCCTGATCGAAGCAAAAAGAGATACTCTACCGCCTGGACACGGCCTCGACCAGGCAAAGGGCTACGCTTCTTGCAAGCGACTCAATGTTCCATTTGTTTTTTCCTCCAACGGACATCTGTTCGTCGAATTCAATCGCTTCACAGGTCTGACGACTCCAGCTCGCCCACTCACGGAGTTTCCAACTCCTCAGGACCTTCGTGCGCGCTACGAGCAGCACATGGGATTCAGTCTCGACCTGCCTGCTGCTCGCTCTCTTCTCCAGCCATACCACGGCGGCGAGGCAACCAGGCGGTACTACCAGGATGCTGCCATTCGGGCGGTTCTCGAGAAGATCGTTCAGTCCGAGATTCAGGGCCTCCCCGGGCGAGCTCTTCTTTCACTGAGCACCGGATCGGGCAAGACATTCATCGCCGTCAACCTGTTGAAGCGCCTCGCGGACGCCGGACAGATGAAGCGCGCTCTTTTCGTGTGTGATCGCGACGAGCTCCGGACACAAGCGCTCAAGGCTTTCCAGAACGTCTTCGGCTCCGATGCCGCTGAAGTGTTCGAACAGTCTGACGGGGCGAACAACGCCAAAAACGCTCGCATCCACATCTCCACGTACCAGACACTCGGTATTGCCGGCGAGAAGGGCGATGAGAGCTTCCTCCAACGCCATTACCCGGAAAACTACTTCACACACGTCGTCATCGATGAGTGTCACCGCTCGGCTTGGGGCAAGTGGTCTGTGGTCCTCACGAGAAACAGCAACGCGGTCCACATCGGCTTGACTGCAACGCCTCGCCAGATCTCGGTCACAGAGAAAACGAAGGAAGCAGAGGAGGATGCGGCAATCACCGCAAACAACATCACCTATTTTGGTGAGCCGGTCTACGAATACGACCTGGCGCAGGCGATCGAGGATGGTTACCTCGCTGCTTGTGACATTCAGAAGGGCAGGGTGAATCTTGACGATACGGGGATTACCGTAGATCAGATCATGGAACGGAACCCGGTGGACGCAAATACGGGCCGGGCACTCACCGCCAGCGAAGTGAAAGCGCGCTACGAAGCAACACAGTACGAGGACCGTCTCCTCCTCCCCGATCGTGTCATGGCAATGTGCCACGACCTCTTCAACTACTTCCTTGAGACCGGTAGACCCGAACAGAAGACTGTCATCTTTTGTGCACGAGACCGGCACGCCGATGATGTTGCGAATACGCTGAATAATCTCTACGCCGAATGGTGCCGGAAAAACAACAAAGAACGACTTGAACCCTACGCTTTCAAGTGTACCGCTGCCAGCAGCGGAAACGATCAACTCCCCGATCTCAGGGGGTCGACACGGAGCCATTTCATTGCGACCACTGTGGATCTACTTACAACTGGCGTCGATGTCCCGTGCCTTCAAAACATTGTCTTCTTCAAGTACCTGAAATCCCCAATAAGCTTCTATCAGATGGTCGGCCGTGGCACTCGCATCGACCCGCCAACTGGCAAGCTGATGTTCCGTGTATACGACTACACCGATGCCACTCGACTTTTCGGCCAGGACTTCATCGTCCCACCTCGTCCACCGCGAGGTGAAGGACCGGAACCGCCTCCGCCACCTCCACCGCAGGAGCCGACGGTAAGCGTTGAGGGCTTCGAAGTCCACATTACTCCTGCCGGTCGGTTCATTGTTGCTGAGGTGGATGGCAAGGCAATGCCGGTTCCAGTCGAAGAGTATAAAGATCGGCTGTCGAAACGATTACTCCATGAGGTAAAGACTCTTGAGCAGTTCCGGACACGATGGATTGACCCGCCAGCTCGGCAAGACTTGATCGACGCTCTGGTACGATCGGGATATTCGCCTACCGTGGTTCGGATGGTAGATGATAGAAACGACTATGATCTCTATGACGTGCTCGCCGAGCTCGGCTGGGGAATGAATCCCCGCACTCGGCATGACCGCGTTCTCGCATTTACGTACAAGCATGAGGATTGGGTCTTCTCGCTACCTAAAACAACGGCAGCCACCATCCGGGCAATAGCGAGCCAGTTCGAGCGCGGCGGTACGGAAGGACTTGAGAACCCCCTGATCCTGCAGACACCAGAGGTCAGAGCAGCGGGAGGACTTGCGGCATTGCAGGCATTTGGCAAACCTGCTGATTTGGTGCGTGAAACGAAGGTGAGGATGTTCGCAGCATGACTGCTAAGACGGCGAAGCTTGGGGATGTGTGCAGTATAATAGCTGGCCAGTCCCCGCCTGGTCATACGTACTCGGCGACTCCTGTCGGCCTCCCCTTCTTCCAAGGCAAAGCCGACTTTGGTCCTCTTCATCCAACTCCGCGCGTGTGGTGTAGTGAACCACTCAGGGTAGCACTTCCCGGCGACATTTTGATATCTGTTCGTGCCCCCGTCGGCCCAACCAACGTTGCCGACGTGAAGTGTTGTATTGGCAGGGGACTCGCTGCTATCCGCTCTGGTGATCTCGTTTCGGGTGATTTTCTCCTCTACTTTCTGAGGCACTTCGAAACGCAATTGGCGTCAAAGGGAAATGGCAGTACATTCGGGGCGATAGGAATCGATGTGCTATCGAGCTTGGCTATCCCCCTTCCACCAAAAAACGCCCAAAGGGAAATTGCTCAACTTCTCTCTCAAAAACTCGCCGCCGTCGACCATGCACGAGCAGCAGCCGAGGAGCGTGTAAAAGCGGCAACAGCGCTGGCGGTATCGTGCTTGAGCAAGGAATTTGATGATCCCGGACTTCAGATGCATCCCAAGAGAACGATGGGCGAGATTGTCCGGCTGTTGCCGTCAAAATCTATTTCTTCTAGCGGCGAAGCGGTGCTACCAGTGATAACCACGGCTTGCCTCAGCGAATTCGGATTCGATCCAGCAGGCATCAAAGAAGCGCGTATGTCGGCAAGCGATGCCGCTGAAAGCAGAGTGACAAAGGGGGAAATTCTTATTGCCCGCAGTAACACTCCTGACCTTGTCGGACGTGTTTCAATGTTTCCAGGTATGGCCAGTGACGTATTTGCTTCAGATCTGACGATCCGTATCTTCCCACAGGAAGGTATGCATGCCCCTTACCTGATGTATTTTTTGATGTCGCTTTATATCGCTGGCTATTGGAAAGAGCGGGCGGGTGGCGCCAGCGGCTCGATGAAGAAGATAACGAGAACTCACATTCAAAATCTCGAAGTCCCGATTCCTCCTTCAGAAGAACAGGTAAGGATCAGCAAACTGCTTGATGAGGCGATCGCTGGTGCCCGGCAACTCCGGTCGGCCGTGGAATCCCATCTGAATCTAATCAGTGCTCTTCCTTCCACGCTCCTCAGCGAAGCGTTCAAGGTCGAAGCATGACGCACGATTCTTCGATCGACCATATCGGTTTTCTTAACATCTCTGAGGATTTCGCTTTTGACGGAGGCCGTCTCACTTGTTCGCCCAACTTTGCGGAGTCAAAACAAACGGTCGAAAGCCGCACGAACCTTGATGGATATGTTTATCCGTGGATTACTCACCGGGCAAGGACCAACCTCAGAACCGGTAAGACACGGAAACTGGCTCACACGGAACGCCAAACGCTCCTTCACCAGATGCCGGTATCACATGACCTTGTGATGGAAGGGACAAGTGACCCCATCGAAGCCCGAAAATTCTTGTCCGGCTTTGTGATGCATTGCTTCAGCTTTCTCTATGGGACGCGCCTGCAGTTTCACGACTGGTGGCTTGATGGGAGAATCCCAATGAAGTCAACGGTTGATGTGAATGTCAGACTCTCCGC
The DNA here is from genome assembly GCA_007280275.1 of bacterium. GTDB lineage: Bacteria > Bacteroidota > Ignavibacteria > UBA10030 > UBA10030 > UBA9647. Next base: position 6,942 of record QYQB01000194.1, read on the forward strand.
TGTAGATCGATTCGTCTCGAGCGCCATTCATACCTGGCGTGAGAAGCTTGACGACCGCCAGAGGATGGTGGCGTCTAATGTCCTTTTCTTGTTTGCAAAATCAGGATCGCTGGAGTGGGATTGGGAAAAATGCCAGATGGAGTACATCGTGTTTGATGCGACGTTCTCGTTGGGATGGAACAAACCATTCAATCCACCACACGCCCAGCGCTTCGAGGCCATCTGCGAAACATATGGACTCCTGAACAATCCTGACCTCACGAAACTGTTTGTGACACTCCGAAACGACCTGTTTCACGAAGCTCTGTGGGATAGTGGCCAACCGGGAACAGCGCGTAGCTCGATTGCTTCCTACGCACCGTACAATCTTCGCCGCTTCAACCATAGGTTGCTGACTGCCATACTCTCAGGTACGTCGGAGTACACGAAATCAGATTGGTGGCACATGGGTCCGGTTGTATTTTAATTTAACGTCGCGCCTGAGAGCTTTAGCGTGACATTTTATTTGTCTTGACTCTCTAGGTCCGCAGTAAGGCTATGTCCAAGAACAAGAAGCTCAATGGCCAACGCTCCGTTGACCAAGAAGTCAAATCCATCTGCAACATCATGCGTCGGGGCAATTGTGCCGGTGCGCTTCAATACGTCCCGGAGCTCACGTGGATCCTCTTCCTTCGAATACTCGATGAACAGGAACTGCGGGAAGAGCAAGATTCTGAAGCAGTGTCCGTGCAATTCCAACCGTCGCTCGAAGCGCCATACCGTTGGCGGGATTGGGCATCACCCGAAGGAGTGAAACGCAAGGAGCTTCAGGAATCTGCACCGGGGTCATTCTTCGCTTTCGTCAACGGCTATCCCGATGGACACGGAAACATCGTCGGCCTACTTCCTTACCTGAAAGCACTAAAGAA
>QYQB01000017.1 GCA_007280275.1 bacterium
CGACGAGCACTAAGGCTCTCGTGACACACCATAACCCCGGAAGATCAATGGACCTTGCATACGTCAAGAAGGTGATCAAGCTCATCGAGAAGAGTGAAGTCGATGAGATTGAAATCGAGGAGGAGGGCAAGAAGATTCGGGTGGCGAAGCACAAGAATTCTCAGCCCATGTATATAGCCCAGATGGGCTCTCCAGCACAGCAAATGACCGCCAGTTCTGCTCCGGCTCCCGCCGCAGCTCCTCTGGCACAGGAACCGGCCAAGCCGGAAGTTAAGCACCACGAAGTCCGATCCCCCATTGTCGGCACGTTCTATCGCGCACCGGCTCCGGATGCTGAAAACTATGTCGAAGTCGGTCAGCCTGTCAGCGTCGGAGCGGTCCTCTGCATCGTCGAAGCTATGAAGCTGATGAATGAGATCGAGTCCGACGTGAACGGAAGGGTGACTCAGATTCTTGTCGAGAACGGCAAGCCGGTCGAATACAACCAGGTTCTCTTCCTGATTGAGAAATCCTAGTCTGCCGCGCGCACCTCGTGTGGCCAACTCCATGACGCTCGAAGATTGAGAACCTCTACGTAAGGAATCGCTTTGTTCAAGAAAATGCTCATAGCAAATCGCGGGGAGATCGCACTCCGGATTATTCGTGCCTGTCGGGAACTCGGCATCAAAACTGTCGCGGTGTATTCTGAGGCGGATCGGTATTCGTTGCACGTTCGGTTTGCCGATGAGGCTGTCTGCATCGGCCCCCCGCAGAGCAAGGAGAGCTACCTGAATGTTTCCCGCCTGATAGCGGCTGCCGAAGTGACCAATGCCGATTCCATCCATCCGGGATACGGATTTCTCGCTGAGAATGCGAATTTTGCGGAGATCTGCGGGACATCCGGCCTGACGTTCATCGGTCCAAAACCCGAATCCATTACGGCAATGGGGGACAAGGCCTTTGCCAAGGAAACGATGAAGAAAGCGGGCGTTCCGGTCATCCCGGGAAGCGATGGAATAGTGTCAGATTTCAACGATGCAAAGCGGATTGCTGGCGATGTGGGCTATCCGATCATCATCAAGGCGACGGCAGGAGGTGGCGGTCGCGGTATGCGCATCGTGCGTGAGCAGAGTGAGCTTGAAAACGCTTATCGAACGGCGAGTCATGAAGCCGAGAAGGCTTTCGGAAACTCGTCTGTATATTTCGAGAAGTACCTCGAGGAGCCTCGCCACATAGAGATCCAGGTGATGGGTGATCGCCACGGCAACGTAGTTCATTTCGGTGAGCGCGATTGTTCGATCCAGCGGCGTCACCAGAAGCTTGTGGAGGAATCTCCCTCCCCGGCAATCACCCCGGAGATGCGGGAGGCGATGGGGGCTGCCGCCGTCAAAGGGGCAAAAAGTGTCCACTACCTCGGAGCAGGCACAATCGAGTTCCTGCTGGACAAGAACAAGAACTTCTACTTCATGGAGATGAACACCCGCATTCAGGTCGAGCATCCGGTGACGGAGGAAGTGATGGGGACCGACCTGGTAAAGCTGCAGATCGAGGTGGCTGCCGGCGAGCGTCTCAAGAAGGTGAAGGCAAAACCGGAGTGGTATGCAATGGAGTGCCGCATCAACGCTGAGGATCCGGCATTTGATTTCCGCCCATCACCGGGAAGAATCGTGAGCTTTCATTTGCCGGGGGGCTTCGGCGTCCGGGTCGACACGCACGCCTACGCCGGGTACGAGATTCCTCCGTACTACGATTCTCTGGTCGCAAAGCTGATTGTGAAGGCGAAGTCGAGGGAAGAAGTGGTGGAAAAGATGTACCATACGCTGGATGAGTTTATTATCGAGGGGATTCAGACCACGATACCGTTCCACAAGAAATTGATGCGCAACGAGCAGTTCCGAAGCGGGATATTCGACACAACGTTCATCGAGCAATTCAAATTCAAAGACTAAAGGATCGGCGTCCCGAAGCACGATTGTTCATCGCGATGATGATCTGATCCGGCGAATAACAATCCAGAGAAGTCAACCATACGAGGATACAATGAACTTCCCAGACAACCTCAAATATACAAATGACCATGAGTGGATCCGGGTTGAAGGCGAAATCGGGTGGGTGGGAATCACTGACTATGCGCAGGGTGAGCTTGGCGACGTGGTGTACGTGGAACTGCCCGCAGTTGGCTCAAAGGTCGTTCAGGGCAAATCATTTGGCACCATCGAAGCCGTCAAGGCAGTCTCTGACATCTATGCTCCCGTGTCAGGCGAGATTCTCGAAGCCAACAAGGATATACAGGTCACTCCCGATGCTGTCAACAAAGATCCGTACGGCAAAGGGTGGATGGTCAGGATGCGGATCGGGAATCCGGGCGAACTCGCAGGCTTGCTCGACGTCGAGGCCTACAAAAAGGTTGTTGCCAAGTAACCGGGCGTGTCCCATCCATGCTGGTCCGCTCGAATAGTGTGAGTCGGGCCGACATTCTCCACTCTGACTCAACCACACCTGACGATCCCGGAGATGTTCTCCGGGGATTGTTCGTTTTGAGTCAGGCGTCATTGATTTCCCCCTATGAAGAATCCGGCTGACGCAAAATCGGTGTTTAGGCTCTTTTGGAAACTCGGTCGGTCTCAGGGGACTCTCCTTTCCGCTCTCGCCCTGGTTCTTGTTCCCACCTGCCTGGGGCTCGCATTTCTTCTATCGGATTTCTGGTTGAGAACGCAAAGCAGAAACCACCTGTTCAACTCCGCAACGGTGCGTGACACTTTGGTTCTCTCGGGGTACGACCAATCAGTTCGCCTCTTCTACGTTGCGCAAAAGGCATACCTTGTTCCGTCAAAGCGGGATTCTCTCCGCCCGACATTTGACGCCAAAGAGCGTTCCCTTCACAATGTCGGGGCCTCCTATGCGGATCTCCTGACGGATCTGCCATCCCCTTACAAGGAACGGCTCGTCAGCAGCTCCGCCCGCCTCTGGCACATAATTGACGATCTTGTCGGGAAGTCAAAGGAAGTTTTTACCGTCTCCCCGCAAAGGCCGGGACTTCGTGAGGGCACGAAGGCCGCTTCGATTCAGCAGCCCCCCTTGAGCTATCTGGGCGAACCCAATGTGTTCTTCGGAGAAATGCACGAGTACTTCAATCAAGCGCTCCGTGCGGAGTCGGAAGAAGGCCTCCGTTTGGTACAGCAGGCAGAGGCTGAGACGCGGCTGACCACGTACCGCGGGTTTTTCGTCGCATTGCTCCTCTTCGGTCTGGGCGCGACACTCTCGGTCGTCATCGTGTTCCGGGGCCGCAAGAACGAAGAGCGGCGGCGACGCTACGAAGCGTTTCTCGACGCATCGCTCAATCCTATCGAAGCTCTTGACGTCGATGGCAAGATCCTCTATGGGAATCCCGCATTCGAGCGCTGGATGGGGATTGCTTCGAGTGACCTCCTGGGACGCTCGATTTTTGAAGGCGTGAGAGTCCAGGGCCATGCTGAAGAACCTGAAGAACTCTGGAAGCGGATTTCCGAAATGCTGCGGTCCGGCCACGCGTGGTCGGGTGAAGTGGAGTTGGTAAGGAATAACGGCGAGCTCAGCAATACGCTCCTGATCATCTCACCGGTCCTGAGCCGGGACGGCCGGCTCCTGGAAGCGATCGGTATCCACCACGATGTCACGGAGCGCCGGGAGCTTGCACGAAAGTTTGAGGAGTCGCAGGAGAAGTACCAGAACATTGTGGAGAGTTCGCTGGATGGAATCATGATCGTGCAGGGGGAGAAGCTCATCTTCGTCAACGCGTCATCGGCCAAAATTTTCGGCTATGATACCGCTGAAGACATGAAAGATGTGAGCTTCGTCGATACGATCGCGCCGTCGAACCGGTTCCTTGTCCTGGAGGGATACGAAGACAAGGCGATCGGAGAGGATGTATTGCGGAACTTCGAAATGAAGGGGCTGACAAAACAGGGAAGGGTGATCGATCTGGAAGTGAACGCGAAACTTGTCGCGTGGAACTCGAAACCTGCAGTCCAGGCATCCTTCCGTGATATCACAAAGAGAAAATCGCTGGAACGGGAGCAGGCTCTCTGGCTCTGGGAGCAGGAGACGATGAGCACCATCGACCGTCAGCTCGTCTCGAGTGTGAACCTGCAATCTGTGCTCGATGCAATCTGTTATCACGCCAAGGCCCTCACTCGTGCGGATTGGGCTGGCGTCATCATGGTGGACCTGGACACGAACCTTGCTCACTGGCGCGCGGTGACCGGCAACAGAGTACCAATGCCGGAGGAGCCCCTCCGGCTGGAGAAGGTCCACGCTGCGATTGTACGGTCGAAAGAGCCGGTTGTTATGAAGGACCTGAGTGGCTCACCGGAATTTCCCGTGGAGCAGTTTCCTCCCTTCGAGGATGAGAAGATTGTTTCCGCAGTTCGTTTTCCTTTATTTGTCGGAAACGAAATCAGGGGTCAGCTGGTGGTCGGCTATCGTCGTGCCCACGAATTCTCCCCACGTGAAATGAGGCTGCTCACGTCGCTCGCGGAGAAGTCGTCGATTGCGCTGGCAAATGCACAGTTGTATGATCACTTGGTGTCACGTGAGAAAGAACTGGAACTGCTCTCTGGTTCACGGGTGATGGCGCAGGAAGAGGAGCGCCGCCGCATCGCGCGTGAAATCCACGACAGTCTCGGTCAAATGCTCACGGCGATCAAGTTCAACGTAGAGATCCTCGAAGATGCTGCGGCCCTGCAACTGGAGGACGATCGCAACCGTATGGTGGACATCAAATCGCTGCTGGACAACGCCATGGCGGAAGCGCGGGAGATCTCGTATAATCTCATGCCAAGCGTCCTTGTCGATTTCGGATTAGTGCCTGCACTCCAATTCCTGGTGGAGCAATTCTCCAAGAGCAACGAATTGACGGTGGAGGTCCACACCAATGGTGTGGAGGGCAGACTCGATCCATCGGTTGAAGTCGGCCTGTACCGGATTGCGCAGGAAGCGCTCAACAACATCGCCAAACACGCCGATGCTCGTCAGATCAACGTCCAGCTCATCGGGGATTCCAATTCCATCAAGCTCATCATCGAGGACGACGGAAAGGGATTCCATACAAGCCGATTTGAGCCGCGGTCGGGTCAGCGGCACGGGATGGGCCTGGTGAGTATGCGCGAGCGCGCCGCATCGTTCAACGGTTTGTTTGTGCTCGATTCTCGTCCGGGACACGGGACTGAAATCATCGTAGAAATACCACGAACGGATTCCAACAGTGATGGATAAAATACGCATTCTCCTCGCAGACGACCACACCCTCATTCGCAGCGGCATTGCCACGTTGTTGCAGAGTATCAAAGACTTCTCGGTTGTCGGAGAAGCGGAAGACGGCGAAGATGCTGTGCACAAGACCGGTGAGCTTCGCCCCGACGTTATCGTTATCGACCTCTCCATGCCGAAACTCTCCGGCATCGAGGCGACAAAGATCATCAAGAAACGGTATCCGGAAACAAACGTGCTTGTGCTCACGATGCACGAGAACGAGGAATACGTCTATCAGATTCTAAAGTCGGGTGCTTCAGGGTATGTGCTCAAAAGTGCGGGAAGAGATGAGTTGGCGGCTGCTATCCGGGCCGCGGCGAAGGGGGAGAAGTACTTCAGCCCGAAGATATCACAACTCATGGCTGAAGGGTACGTCAAGCGGGTCGAGAAGGGGCCCTCTGATTCACCGAAGGGGGACGTGCTCCTGACAAGAAGGGAACGGGAGATCCTCGCGCTGGTTGCCGACGGCATGACGAACCAGCAGATTGCAGAACAGCTTTTCATCAGCCCCAGGACCGTGGACACTCACCGGACGAACATCATGCAAAAGCTTGATATCCACGACCTGGCAAATCTTGTCCACTACGCCATCGAACACGGCATCATCAAGGGAGGGGAAGGGCTGACTCCGACAAAACCTTGAAGGGTGGTAGAAGGGGGTTGCTGAAAAAGCATGCCATCGACTGAAGTCCCAGCCCGCCTCGATGCTCCATAAGGCTGGCGGGCCAGCCCGCTTTGATGCATCCTATGCGTCTGGCGGGGACGTCTTTGAGAACGCGAAACCCTTCGGGTTTCGTGAAAAACGAGCCGTCCGATTTATCGGATGGCGTGGAGAAGCGGTCTTTCCGAATCCGCCTCGACGCGGTTGTCCAGTCTCCCCTATCTATCCTCATTGATCTTGAACTTCTTCATCAGGCGATACATCGTCGCCCGTCCGATCTTCAGCCGTCTCGCCGCTTCAACGATATTCCCGTCCGTGGCTTTCAGGGCTTGTCGAAGGCTTTCCTCTTTCACTTTCTCGAGCGACCTGACGTGCTCCGGTCCAAGAGAAAGGGGAGAATCTGTGCTTGCTTCTTCTCGTGACCCGAATGTCACGACCGCCATTGGAAGGTCCACGTCGTTGATGACAGGGCCGTCGGCCATAAGAACTGCCCGCTGCATGGCATTCTCCAGCTCACGCACGTTTCCGGGCCATGGGTACTCGTAGAGGAGCTTGAGCGCTTTCTTGGAAAAACCAAGTCCGCTCTTCGAGACCTCGACGGAGAATTTCTTCAAGAACGTTTCTGCCAGCAACAGGATGTCCGATCGGCGCTCACGCAGAGGCGGAAGCATGATGGGGAACGTCGCCAGCCGAAAATAGAGGTCTTCACGAAACTGTTTCTGAGCGACAGCTTTCGCAAGATCACAGTTTGTCGCCGATACCAGCCGCGCAGTCGTAGTGAGTGTCTCGTTCCCGCCGACACGCTCGAATTGTTTGCTTTGAATAACCCGCAGCAGTTTGGCCTGCAGGCTCAGGTCTAGTTCACCGATTTCGTCGAGAAACAACGTGCCCGCTTGCGTTTGCTCAAATTTCCCGATCCGGCGCTGATGGGCGCCTGTGAAGGCCCCTTTCTCATGGCCGAAAAGCTCACTTTCGAGAAGGTCATGAGGAATGGAAGCGCAGTTGACCACGACAAACGGATCCTTCGCACGCGAGCCGTTGTAGTGAATCGCGCGGGCGATCAGCTCCTTTCCGGTACCGCTCTCGCCGAGAACCAGCACACAGATGTCGTTGTCCTTCACCTTCTGGACGAGCTTGAATACTTCCTGCATCGCCCCGTTGTCAGAGATGATGTTGTCGAAGTGTACCGGTTTTCCAACGGCCTCACGCAGCCGGGCGACTTCCCGCGACAGGTCGTGTGTCTGGATGGCGTTCTTGACGCTCACTTCGAGCTTCAGGAAGTCAACTGGCTTGGAAAAGTAGTCGGTTGCCCCCAGCTTGAGTGTCTCGATCGCAACATCGACTTTGCCTTGTGCGGAAAGCATGATGACGGGGAGGTCGGGAAATCGCGACTTGATCTCTTTGAGCGTATCGACACCGCCGATGCCGGGGAGCATGATGTCGAGAAGGATGACATCCGGGATAACACTCAGGCTCTCAAGACACGCTTCGCCTGTCGGGAAGCAACGTGCCTGATAACCCCATTTCTTTGTCACCCAGTGTTCCAGGAGCTTCGAAATTGTCTCTTCGTCGTCGACTACATAGATGAGTCGTTCTTGAGCCATTGGTACATCCCTCGTGCGCTAGTTGTTGCTGTTCCTGGGAAATTGAAGAGTGAAGGTAAGTCCCTGCTCGTACCCCTGAATATTCAACAATCCCCCCTCAATTTCAACAGCATGTTTGGCAAATGCAAGACCGAGTCCGTCATGCTGAATCTCAATGCCTGGTGATTGGATCCACCGAAATGCCTTGCTGGCTGCACTGACCGAAACGCTCAAAAAACCCAGGTCTTGATTGATCACCTCGATCTCGACGGACCGCGCTCGCTGGATGGCCGTGATCGCGATGTGCCCGCCAACCGGGGCGATGCCAATCGCGTTCGTAAGAAGGTTCTCCATAATCTGGAGAAGATGGTCCGGATCCGCACTCTCAACATAGATGCCCGGTTCGCAGTGCGACGTTATGGTGACAGTTTTCGCTGCTGCTTTCGATGCGGCTCTTTCAACGGCTCGCTGGGCGAGAAGAGACAGGTCCTCGCGACGCCTCTCGATGAGCCGCCTGTTGCGTTCGATGACCTCCGACTCGAGGTACGCATCCAGGAACTCCGATAGCCTTCTCCCCGCGTTCCGGATGATCTCTACATACTCCTGTTTCGCTTCCTGGGGGAGTTTCGGATCACTCAGCATGACCTCTGAATAACCTATAATGGTTGTCAGAGGCGTTCGCATTTCATGCGAGACCTGGGTCAGGAACTCGGATTTCCAAATATCGCTGTTTGCGGGGACGTTCATAGTCACGGTTGCTCACCACTCATGGTTGTTCTTGCACGTCGCCAGGATATCCTGCTCGCGGTACTATAGATCATGAGACAGTATATCGAGACTGATAGTTGTTTCGATACTACCTGACAATTGATATGCCAGAATATTTCGACAGCAAAACCGTGCAAAAGACATTGCAATGGGCGCTTGTTGCCATCCGTGCGGATCGAGTCTCGTCTCAGAATGAGATCAGAACGGATACCTAACACGAAACGGAATCGATATGCTCAGCCTTTTCCTCATTCCAATTGAAACTTGGCACTTATCGAAGGTTGTGTATCGCTATGAGTCATAAAACTCATGTTGATACACATCCCGAGAAGCAAAATGGACTTTTGCCTGGTTTTGCTTAGGTATTTTGGTTTGGCACACTCGTTGAGGCAAAGTATTCAGAACACTCAAATGAAAATGAAAACAACAAAACATACTAACTCGGAGTCAACAATGAAAAAGTCAATCGTAGTTATCGCCCTCGTAGTCCTCAGCTTCGCAGCCGTTCAGAACGCAATGGCGCAGGCCACTGCAACCCAGAACGTCAGCCTGGCCGTCAACGCAGTCTATAAGATTGCGACCTCTGGCAACCCCGGCGCAATGACCATCACCACAGGTACTGCCGGAACAAACGCTTTGACGACAGTCAGCGATGCTTTGACGAGCTACAGCATCACACAGAATTTTGCTTCGACCGTGAAAGTTACAGCGAACCTTGATGCAGCGATGGCGGCAGGCTACACGCTTCAGCTGAACCTTGCCAGCACCAAGGGTACAAGCGCCGGAACAGTGAACATTTCTGCGACGACCCCGGCCAGTGCGGCCAACGTCGTGACGAACATTGCCCTGGGTGCCGATGCGAACCAGGCGATCACCTACACCTTCGGTGCGAACGCTTCCGCCGGTGTGCTTGCTTCAACTGCAAAGGTCGTAACGCTGACGCTGACCAACTAAGAGTATCGAAGTACCTCGTTGCCTCCAAGCTGCACAGAGAGGGTCGCCAAGCTTCATCTGACACCCTCTCTGTGTTTTTATATCCGCTTCAGCCACAAGGTTCGCTTGCCGGCGTACTCTTAAGGATCCAAGATCCTTAACCCGTCACCGGATGTTTCTCCCGCTTGAATCCGACCCTCCGTTGCAGGCAAGAGCCGCATTCAGGAGAGCGCACGCCTCGGCTCCTCTCGTACTATCACGGCAAGCAGAATCATGGAGATACAGGCGATCGCTGCTCCCGTCCCGAATGCCACCGTTGCCCCGAAAGCATTGTACAGTAATCCGAAGATGACGCTGGCAGGAAGCGCCCCCAATCCGACCGCGAAATTGTACATCCCGAACGCACTGCCGCGGACTTCAGGTCTGACCACATCTGCCACAAAAGCTTTCTCGGGCCCTTCACTGAACGCATAGAACAAAGCGTAGATGGCGAACAAGATGAAGGTTGCGACTATCTGCCATCCCCCCGGCAGTCTGTCAATCAATGCGAACGACAAGTACACAAACGCGTAGATGCCCCACCCAATATTGATTGCCACTTTTCGACCGATTCTATCCGACAACGCTCCGAGAGGCGTCGAGAAAGCGGCTTTGATGACATGAAAGAAACCCCAGATCAATGGCATGAACAGGATGTCGACCAGCTTCTTTTGCGCTTCTGCGTCCCCGAACTGGTTTACCATCTCTCCAAGCAGCGGCACACCGGCGACGATGGCATACAACGATCCATTCTGGTGAATTGCTTCCCCGACCCTGAACAGAAGGAATGCATCGGACGAGTTTCCCAGCGTAAAAAGCACAACGACCGACAGATACGCCATGAAGTTTCTGTCAAACTGCTTGAGCGAGAACCTGAAGGGCTTGCCTGCCGGAACAGAGTCCACTTTCTCCTTCACAAAGAAAATAACGGTCAGGACCGCGAGTGTGCCGGGGATGATTGCCAAACAAAATGTCCAACGAAGCGTCAGCAGCGTGTCCTTCATCTCGAAAACGAGGATGAGAATCAGGAGGGTGCCTATTGCGAGCAGGGGGCCAAGAACTGCTCCGGCATGATCCATCGCGCGGTGAAAACCAAACGCCTTACCGCGAATACTCTCGTCAACAGACGAGGCGATAAGGGCATCCCGGGGAGCGGTACGGATACCTTTGCCAACCCGGTCTGTCATCCTGATAAACACGATCTGCCAGGCACTGCCTGCGAGCCCGGTAAAGGGACGAGCCAGGGAGGAGATGGAGTAGCCGATTGCGACCAGCAATTTGCGCTTTCTGAGCTTGTCTGAGATTATTCCGCTGAACAGTTTGAGTATTGCTGCGGTAGTTTCAGCGACACCTTCAATGACCCCCAGTAAGAGCGCCCCGGAGCCGAGTGCGGCGACGAATATGGGGATGAGTGGATAGATCATCTCGGACGCCGAATCCGTCAGCAAGCTCACGATGCCAAGCACAATGACATTGCGGGGCATTTTGCTTTTTTCCGGCGTGCGCTGGCGCTCGTCTATGACCGCTTCTGGGACCGCTTCTGGGACCGCTTCTGGAATCATCCACCATCTCCTCTTAGGCCGTCCAACCTGTACTCTCCACCGACAGTGCAGCTTCAAGAGAGAACGAATATCGGAGATATCTGAATCTCAATATGGGCGAAATTGCATTCCCGCCTGACCTTCTGGAACAGGATTGGCGGGCAGGTCGACCTACCCGCCAGAACGCGTGTCGGGCTGGGATTTTGGACGGCTTCCTCAAAGTTTGCAACAAATCCAGAGGTTGTCAATCGCTACGGGTTCTTTTTTTTGGGCTGGCTGCGATGGCAAAAAAAATCCCCATCGTCTGTCAAGCCGGTGGGGATTCTTCTTATGGCAGGCTGGGGCTGCGCCCTTACAATCACCGCGTGAATCCGCCCAGTGGTGCCAAGAATTCTGCAACGACAGCATCTAGATCGGTTCGCCTGGATTCGATGCTGGTGCGTCGATGAGCAGAACAAAGGCGATGTAGATACGTTACTACTTTATTGCGTCACGGACACAGGTGGAGGCACTCCCTGCGAGTCCCTGAACGCAAACCGGATTTGTCAAATCCACACCATCCACCAATTCCAGGAGTCTCCATGAAAACACTTCAGCATATTCTGGTTCTTTGCCTGGCCATCATTGTGATGAGCATTTC
>QYQB01000051.1 GCA_007280275.1 bacterium
GGATTTGGGCATGGAATTGTTCTCTTCGTTATCGACGTTTTGTCACCACCGAGCATACTTAGAAAATATACGTCTTCCCTGCTATCGTGGCATCGCTTACGAGCACAGAAGGACGAGGAATCATCCAGGCTGGCCTTGGCTTGAAAGTGTTCATGATTACTTCCGGGATGCCACGCGCGATTTCTATCGCCCGCAATCGAAATTGACGTCCTTTGGCAAGTGTCACTTCCATTTCTGCCGCCTCCGAAGACATGCCCAGGCAGAGAATCGGCCATCGAGGGACTACCCCGCGCGCCTCTTGCCCCATCATTTTTCCATTCATGCGGACTCGATGGATTCCTTCCGGCTTGTCGGTATTCAGAATCAGCATCTGAGCGTCTTGAGTTGACTGGACTCTCAGCTTCAGCGTCCGGACAGAATCAATTGTTTCGTCGCTTAAGACCCTGACATCAGGAGTTGGACAGGAAACAGCAAATGCACTGTCGGTAAGAAGAGGCCTCCCGGTGAATGGAAGAAACTCCGGAAGCGATCTGGTCTCCCGTGCAGAAGAGAAGAATTGACCCGTCCACTCATCCGGGTTCGTTTCCCACGAGATCCAGCGTGCCCTTCCATCGTCTGCGTCATAGGCGTAGAGAATACTGTTGGGTTTCGGGAAGCGTTCGCTTGGCGTTCGCGAAAACAGGCCAAGAGCAATAAGGCTCGCTGCGGCCACGAGACCCACAGCCGCAAGGAGTCCATCGCTCCTTTGAGGCAGTATGGACAACGGCAATTGGAGTGTGCCAAAAAGAATCACGGTCAGTCCGATCAATCCGGCGACAACAGAGAGCGTCACCAATTCATACAGGATGTAGATTATCTGCGTGAAGAGGAAAATGCCAGGGGTGAGACACAGCGCCATCAGCATGACGCTTCTCCACGAGAAGATGTCACCATCCTTGCTCAGAAGGATAAGAGCAGCTCCGACGAGTGTCAGTACCAACGGCACGAGAACGATGTAGCTTCCGCCGGGCAGATAGAAAACCGCGAGCCAGGCAAGGATAAGCCACAGAATGAGCGGACCTATCGCCAGATTGAAAACGCCGAGTCTCTCGACAAGCCTGCGGTGGAAGAGAACTGAAAAAGCAATGCCGAGCGCAAGAAATCCGCCCAGATAGAGATCGCTGTGATGAATGGCGTCGAGAAAATAGAGTCTGTACTCCGGTTGTAGCGGGCCAAGCCAGTTCCACAGAACATAGACTACACCCGCAGCCAAAACGACACGGAGAACAAAGATCGAGAGCGCAATGAACAATCGGGAGAGCGTGAGCCGCTGTTTCTTGAATCCGACGAACAGCACGAAGGCAAATGCAAGGGTGGCAACGACAACGATCGTCAGGTTCCATGCCACCGGATAGATTACCATGCTGGGAAAGAGGAAAGAAAAGTAGACAACATCCGGCGCCTTTGTCGCATTGAGATTGAGATCGAGATTGCCAAAGTGTATCGCGGAACTCAGCATGTTCTCTCCGTGATGCTGCATCGTCCGGAGATCCATATGCGCGACATCGTCACGAACACTGTGGTAGTCGATGACACAGTTGCCGTGGGCGAAATTCAATCCACTCAATGCCTTTTCTTTGAAAACTGAGAAATCTGTGTTGAGGGGCAACCGCTTATAAAGCGCGTACGTAAGAGAAGTTACAAACTTTTTGGGGACCGCCTGGTCAAACTCCCGAACGACCCACCCATTCTGGTCGTTCGTTTCAAACATCATCGACGGCCCGCCCGACCCTCTCGCTTCAAAATTCATGGCAAAGCCAACCTCATCGGCCATCGGGGACTGGCGCACAAACGCCTTCGCCCCCAGCATTCCCATTTCCTCACCATCGGTAAAAAGCATGATGAGATCGTTCTTGAGCGGCGGGTGGGCCTTTAGCGCCCGCACTGTCTCGAGAATCGCCGCAAGGGAATATCCGTCGTCGTTTGCTCCCGGAGCAAGGAACACCGTGTCGTAGTGCCCCGCCAGGAGAATTGCCTTCGTGTTAGCAGTTCCCTTGATGGTTGCTGTGACATTCTCAACAACAGCTGCCTGTGTGAAGCTCGTTATCGTTGTCTTCTGAACGACCGGCTCGAGTCCTAATGCACACAATTGATTGCAGAGATAGTCCCGAACGCGCGCAGCGGCCGGCGTCCCGGTAACGTGGGGCTCGGAAGCAATAACGCGCAAATGCTTCATTGCGCGTTCGGACGAGAAGAGGGTTGAGTCTGCTGATTCAGGAAGAGCTTCCGGCGGTTGAGTCTGGTACAACGCCAAAAGGACTATCAACCCCATCGCGGTTATGAAGAGAGCGGAACCTATGATGGATTTCAATGGAACGAGGTCTTTCGTCTTTAAGATTTCTCAGAGGCTGTCCAAAAAGTGTCTTTGTCATTTCGACCGCCCGCCTGCATGACTGCATCAGCAGTCTGGCAGGTTGTATGTGCGGCGGGCAGGCAGGGAGAAATCCTTCTTTTTGTTCAGATTTCTCAGTCGCTTCCTGCCCGACTACGTCGGTCAGGCGGGCGCTCCTTCGAAATGACAAATATGGCTTGGAGGACAACCTCAAGTCGCCAACATACCATGGGCAATGTTAGCGAAGCGTCGCTTCGCCCTACGAGCTATTCCTGCAGCTTCGGGTGCTTCAGATGATAATCCGTTGCATCCTGGAACTGCTTCGCCACCGCGAGCAGCTTCGCTTCTCCAAACAATTGCCCGATGAAGCTGATGCTCGTCGGCGTTCCTTCTTTTGTAAATCCGTCCGGCAGCACGACACATGGATGCCCAGTAAGGTTCGTTAGAAGCAGATTGCTTCCTCCGAACGACGGCGTCACGTAGACATCGATGTCCTTCATCAGCTTCTGCATTTCCTGAATCACCAGATACCGTACGCGGTTTGCCTCGATGTATTCTACAGCCGGGATGAAGTGCGAGCTGCGGAACGAGTTCGGCCAGGCACCTTTCATCTGGCGCACCATCAGATCATCCTTGCCGCTCCGTGTCAGATCATCAAATGCTGCTGCCGCCTCAGCACTGAGGATTATTCGAAGACCGTCCACCGGAAGCTTTGGCAATTCGATCGGTATGAGTTGCGCACCCAACTTCCTCAGCACGGTGAGGACGGAGTCGCTGATTGCCTTGTTCGATCGCACACTGTCGAATTCCATCTTGAGGTAGCCGACCCGGAGTTTCTTCCAGTCAACTTTTGGATCATAGTTGAACGGTGCTTCATAAAGCGTTTGATCCTTGCCATCGGGGCCATAAATTGCGTTGAATACGAGCGCACAATCCTCCACTGTGCGACAGATCGAACCAATCTTGTCCATGGACCAGCTCAGCGCCATTGCGCCGGTGCGACTTACGCGTCCGTACGTCGGACGCAAACCGGTAATCCCGCAGCGCGTTGAGGGTGAGACAATCGAACCCAACGTCTCTGTCCCGATGGAGAACCCTACCAATCCGGCAGCTGTCGCGGAAGCCGACCCGGCAGACGATCCGCTTGACCCTTGTTTGTAGTTCCACGGATTGCGCGTCTTGCCGCCAAACCATACATCCCCCATAGCGAGCTCACCCATCGTCAGCTTTGCCATCAGTACGGCACCGGCGTTCTCGAGCCGCTTGACGACCGTCGCATCTTCATCAATCACCTGATCTTTGTACGGCACGGATCCCCACGTCGTTTTGTATCCCTTAACGGAGAGAAGATCCTTCACACCAAACGGAATGCCATGCAGGGGACCGCGGTATTTCCCTTTTGCGATTTCTTTATCTGCCTGCTTTGCCTGCTTCAGCGCAAGATCTTCCGTCAAGGTGACGACACATTCCAGCTTCGGGCCGTACTTCTTGAGCCGATTCAGGTACATGACGGTCAGTTGTTCCGAAGTCACTGTACGCGTACGAATCAGCTCGGCCAGTTGACCGACAGAGTAGAATGCCAGATCCTCGATGTTCTTCGCCCTAACCACTTTTCCCGGGGGGCTCATCTTGAACGACTTTTTTGCTTTCTCGAACTGAAAACCAACCGGAATCGGGTTGAACAGGATCGCCGGTGGTACATTGTTCGGGAGGGCGATGCTTCGGATTTTTTCGAAGCCTTCCAGTTGTTCGACGAGATTTTCAAGCGCTGAATCCAGTTTCGCCCGGTCGAAATTGAGCCCCATGATTTTCTGCGCCGGTTCTGCCATCTCTATCGTGATGGGCGTAATGGGTTTCGCCTTCTTTTCCTGCTGCGGGTATACAGCGGGTACGACGCTGAGCAGTGCTACCATAGCGAGAATGATCAATCGGAATGCGCGATGTTTCATGGATGTTCTTTCTATCGTGGAGTTTCGGTTTGTCCGCTCTGCTTGTCCATCTTGCTGTAGTCAAACTCCGATCCCAATACGCTGTGCGGAATAAGGTACACGACAATCATGACGATGGATGCCGCAAGCGCCCAGCGCGTGGGGTTCTTCGCCCTGGAGTGTGCTATCGCCACGATAACCCACGCGATGAAAGCAACCGCTGTCTTGTTGTCCGTGAGATCGCCCCCGAGCGGCCAGCCGGTCCACCAGACATTGAATGAAAAGTACTGCATGAGCGGACCAAGGATGAGACCGCCCAGAACCAAAAAGCCGAGGGTCAGATACATGTAGTTTTTGAATTTCGGTTCTTTGCTGAAGAACTCCAATCCTGCACGCGCTGAAAAAAGGAACGCACCGAACATCGCAAGCACATGCGGAATCACGATCCAAATCGGCACTTCACCCCGGAACCGTATCACAATCGGATCAGGCCCGGGGAGACTCACGCGTTCGTCCGCGTGCTGGAGTTCCACTCGATACATAAGCTTCCCGGCCACCGGCTGGTGAGGCATTTCGGCCTTCAGCGCACCGTCTGTGAAGGTCATCGCAACCTGTGTCCACGGATCGTCGGTCTTGTACCGCTTCCAGAACAGAAAACCGTTGATCGATTGATCGTCCGTTTTCACCTCCACTGTGGCGTTGGTAGGACCAGGATGGCTGCGGTCGAATTTGTAGGCAATTGTTTTGCCTTTGACCTGTGCCGTTCCCGAAACCGGATAGGTCGGACCTGTCACCCGCTGATAGACGAGTGATACAATGGTGATGATGGATGCCAGAATCCAGAAGAGAACAGTTCGTTTCATGATGCTGTGTTTCCTTTCTTCAATGGGAGATTTTTTCTTACGAAGATGAGTCGCCCGCGAATCATAAATGTTCGGGGTAGGCAAAGATCATAATACTTCACGGACCACAAGCCATCTCAAAAACAAATCGTCGTCAGTCTGAGCGTCCGCCTGCGTCGGAAAATCGACTTCCGGCGGGCATGCAGGGAGTCCATACCAATGTTGGTATGAACGAGGTCGAAGACCGCTCAGGATCGCGGTTTCTTTTATTCTGCGCGCCCCCCCAAAAAAAGCACGTCAGTCTGAGCGCAGGCTTGACGCTTCTTGTCAAGTCGAAGACTCTAACGAGCCAAGGACAGCCTCCGCGATGAAAACTACAAAATGTTTTTTCAAATGTCGCCGGTTCCTCGCAGTAGATAAGCTTACTCTACAATCTTCTTGGCGGTATTCTTTTTCTCCATCAGCTGGAGAAATACCGTTTGAGTGGATCAAACACAAATTCCTTCCACCCACTCCGATGATTTTTCTTCTCCGTCGCGTTAGGAAAATTCGAATGCTCAAGAACAATCTTTGTCCCCTTCCCGGAAGGAGCAAACGTACACTTCACGACAGATTCTTCGGCGTATGCCGGCCAGTCGCCCGGTAGCCAGGTATAGACGAGGGATTTGCCGGGCTTGAACTCCAGCACCTTTCCCTTGACCCAGCCGTCGAACATTTCAATCCTGCCGCCAGCCTTCGGAGAAACCTTCCCCTTCTGGCCGCTCCACTGAGCAATCTGTTTTGCCTCCGTCAGAGCCGCAAAGACATCCTTCGGTTTTGCAGCGAAGGAGACAGTGAGTTTGAACGACGATGGTTTCATTCCGTCCTCTCATAGTTTTTGAATATGAACAAGTTCCACTATTGTTCCCCACATATGAAAACTCGCCCTATCTTTCAATTCCTTTGCTTCAAAACGGACGCGCAGTCCGTCTTTCCGAAGATCTTCCGGCAGATTCATCGGATCGTAATTCCTTCCGTCGTCCGCCTTGATACCATAGAAGCCCCCTTCGAAAGAGAGGAAAACAACCGTGCCGGTACCGATGATGTTATCTCCACTGTCGGTCATGCATGACTGCGAAAGGAGCGCAAATAAGACGAGTGAGGTGCTCAAGAAAAACCGTATGAACAGACGGGATAAGGTATTCATAACGAGATTCTTTGGATGTGTACGAGTTCAATTACCGGACCATGACCCCAGCCGGCGATCGGCGTGCTGTTTTCCACTTCCCTTGCCTCGAACCGAATACGAAGCCCGACTTGTTGAAATTCCTCCGGAAGATTCTTCGGATAGTAATCCTTTCCGTCATCCGCCTTGATATAGTGGAAGCCCATGAAATCCAGGACATCCGATCGGTAAGCGATGATTCCCGTGATCCTGAACGTATCTTCATTCTCTACAGCGCAAGACTGCAGCGCAATTGCGCTAAGGACGATGACCAGCACAGAAAGAAGTCGGGACATCTTGACCTCCTTGCAGTAAATCGGGTTCAGCCGCTCTTCCGGGAGATGAACCGAAAATGGCGGTGTGGGTGATCGGCCGACGGCACCTCTTCGTTCTTCAGCACGCTAATGGAACCATCGATTTCCAGTACCGCGACGTTGACGTCGCCGACGGAGGCGACACCGTGTTCACGCAACGCCTGCGTCAACACATCCGCCGATATCCTTTCCTTATCCAGATGTTCCTGGATTATCTTGCCGTGCCGGATAAGCAGCGTAGGCGTTCCCTCGACGAAGTCTCGTATCTTTTTGTTCTTCCATACAACCCTTGTCACCGCGGCATTCAGGAGCAAAAGTGTGGCGGCAGCGACGATTCCGCCCGAGACGGAGGTATCGGGTCCCGTCATTGCGTTCTGGACTGCATTTGAAATCAGAAGCAACAATGCAAGATCGAACGGCGTCATCTGTCCGATTTCGCGTTTGCCCGTCAGCCGGATGCCGATGAGGATGACGAAATAGACGATGGCTGTCCGGAGAATGATCTCGATCATCGTTTCAGAAAAATTCCACATAAGGAGCCTCACGAGGAATAACGTTGAAGGAAGAATCAAAGAAAAGATGAACCGCCCCCGAACCAGAAACGTTCGGGGCAAGCAAGTGCGCCAAGAACGCAAAGAGCTTAGAATTCTGGAAAAAGAAACCCTTTTGATCTCTTCTTGGCGCCCTTCGCGTCTTGGCGGTTTGATTTTTCAACGGCAAACTACTGAGCACGAGTCTGTTGATACAGGCCAAATTCGGCGACAGTCAATGTCCCGAGATCAGTCTTCACCGCCCGGGCGCTTACAACTTTGAACAAATCTCCCTGCATATACCAGAGGCGGGAAGTCAGGAGCTTCCCCGATCCGTCGGGGAGAGAGGATTGGAGATCGGTGAATTTTTCAAAGTCCCGCGATTTCTTGTACGCCGGGAGGTTGCCTGTCACCACAAACGGTGCATCGGGATTTTTCTGGAGCCCGGCAATCGTGCGCATGCACTTTGCCAGCTCATCGCTTGATGCTTTCGCCGGTAGCCGCGTGCTCACAACAACAACGTCCCTCACGCCCGCATCGATTGAAACCAGGAGAGCGGATTCATAGAACGCCGATGGTACATCGTATTCCTTTTTCTGATTCGAACGAATGGGATACATGCTGAAGACCGCGTTCCCCTGCTGCCGGCCTGAAATATCGATGGATTCTCCGAATGCGTGACGCATGTCCATTTGGGCAGCAAGTTCATTGACGAAGTCGACCCGCGTTTTCACATTGGGATATCTCGCAATACCCTGCACCGCGAGGATTTCGATCTGCTCACGCTTCAGGGCCGCTGATAACTGCTCAATGTCCTTCTTTTCAATGCGTTTGCCGTATCCGGACAGGTCGACACTTGCTACCCTGACGGTGAGGGCAAGTTTTGGCTGAGGGGGTGCGGGCGCTTCGGCTTTCGTTGTCTTCGGAGGGGCTGAACAACCCGTTAGAAATAAGGCTCCGGAAAGAGCAACAGAAAAACGACGCAAAAGGAGGTCAAGGGAAAGATTTCGACGTGAGTTCATGCATTGAGAAAATACTCTTTTCTCAGCAAAGAATCACGGAGTTTGGGAATCTGGGATTTTCTGAACTGGGGGGAATGGAGGGAATCGGAAGAACGGTCAAATCCGAAGAACCTTCGCCCCGTGGATCCTTGCTGCCTTCAACTCGATCAAAGCCTGGTTTGCATCTTTCAGCGCGAACTCCTCGACTTCAGGTCTGATTTTCATCCGGGCAGCGAGCTGGAGGAATTCATTTACATCCTGGCGGGTGACATTTGCGACGCTCTTGATTTCTTTTTCGAGCCAGAGATGGGCAGGATAACTCAAAGACAACAGGGTGTCTTTGTCCCGTTCTTCCTTCCGTATTGCGTTGATAACAAGTCTCCCACCGGGCTCAAGGTTTTTCAACGCCTCGACAACCGGTTTCCACGCCGGCGTGGTGTCGATGATCGCATCAAGTTGATGCGGTGGAGTATCGGTCGTGTCGCCCGCCCAGGCTGCTCCAAGCTCCATGGCGAACTTGCGTTCTCGTTCACTGCGGGCAAAGACAAAAACAGCAACGCATGGGTACCGATGTCGCACCATCTTCAACACAAGGTGCGCCGAGGCTCCGAAGCCGGTGAGCCCGAGACTCTGCCCATCACCGATATTGCTCAATCGTAACGACCGGTAACCGATGGCTCCCGCGCACAACAGCGGGGCAGCCTCGGCATCGGAAAATTCTTCGGGTATCGGATAGCAGAAATCTTCATGAACAGTCATGAATTCCGCGTATCCGCCATTCGCATCTCTGCCTGTCCCGCGGAAATCGGCACAGAGGTTTTCATTCCCTGCACGGCAGAACTTGCACTTCCCACATGCCGAGAAGATCCAGGCAACACCAACACGGTCGCCGAGTCGATGTCGACTGGCATTCTTCCCAACAGCCGCAACCCTTCCAATAATCTGGTGGCCCGGCACAATAGGGAAGAATGATGGCGGAGTTCGTCCTTCGATCTCGTCGAGCTCTGTATGGCAAACGCCGCAGGCCGAAACCCGGATCAAAACCTCGTTCTCGCCTGGCGACGGATCTTCTATCTCAGAGAAGCGTAATGGCTGTGAATTATCTTCGACACTGCATATTTCATCAAGAACCATTGCTTTCATGCGTCCATTTCACTTTCGCCATTTTGAAGAAACCACGGATAACACGGATTGGTACGGATCATCACGGGTGTTCTATCCGTGTGCATCCGTGCAGTTTCCGTTTGATCCGCCTGCCCGTCATGCTTCATCGTTGGGCGGGTGGTTAATCTCCTGTTGGAAGTTTTCGATTTTGCTCCAGCGACAGCAACAGTCTCTTCCGCCACAGCCCACCGCCATACCCACCAATATCACCATTCTTGTTGATGACCCGATGGCATGGAATCACGATGGAAATCCGGTTAAATCCATTTGCCCTGCCAACCGCCCGACTCGATTTTGGTGAACCAATTTTCTTCGCGATAGATTCGTAGGATGTCGTAGCACCGTACGGAATTTTCAACAGTTCGTTCCACACTTTCAATTCAAACGGGCTGCCGGGATAGACCAGTTTCAGTGAAAAAGAGTCTCGCTTTCCTTCGAAGTACTCCCCGAGTTCCTTCCTGAGCTGGACGATGTGCTTGTTCTCGCCTGGAATAATCGCGCATTTGAAGTATTTCCTAAGCCGGACGAACTGATGCTCGAGCCGCCGCCTGTCGGTGAATTCCAATAGACACACGCCTTCTGATGTGGCGGCAGCGAGCAGTGGACCGAATGGGCTCTCAATCCAAGCTGTCACAACACAATCGGATTCCCTGCTTTTTCCCGGTGAAGAACCAAATGTCTTTGTGAAAGCCTCGCGGAACCCGCTGTGCGAATCGTACCCATAGCCAAGCGCCACATCGTCGAGATCGACCCCCAGCCGGATCTGCTCGAACGATTCCCCCAGCCGGCGACCGCGGCAATAGGCCTGGAATGTCATGCCATAGTTCTTCAGAAAGAACCGCCGCGCGCGTGACGGCTCGACGCCGATCGGGCGCAGATAGGAATCGGAGTATCGCCCCTTCGGGTTTTGATCGACAGTTGAAAGAAGTCCCCCGACCCATTCTGGCGGAGTACCGTCGGTTTCCAGTGGCCGGCAACGTTTGCACGGACGATAGCCTGCGAAAACAGCTTCACGTGCCGAGGGAAAATACTCAATGTTGGATGGCAGGGGCTTGCGCGCGGGACACGACGGACGGCAGAAGATTCCCGTGGTCCGTACCGCCAGAAAGAAAATTCCATCGTAGGAAGCATCTCGCTTTGTGTGCGCCCGCTTCATTTCAGGAAGTGAAGGACGAGTGTGCATCGTGTTCTCCATACGTTATCACACAAGAGAAGAAACCGGCAGGAGAATGATACAAGACAAAGAGAGATTCCTCCACCGAAAACTGAACATGGATGGTTTGGTTGGCATTTCGTCAAGATGGAACGGATATAGCTCCAACCGAATTCGACTCGTCTGCCCATGAGACGCCACTTGGATGGAGTCTGGCTTTTCATCCTTTCGCTGAGCGTTGCGGCTGGACAAAGTTCCGGCTGTCCATTTCAGTTCTCTGTCACTCTGATACCTCGGGGAGAATTCTACCACAAAGACACAAAGAAGAATAAGCAAGAGAACGAAACCGTTCTACAGAATGAGGCGTTTGATGCCGTTCTTGATAAGAGGGACGTTGAAGTTGATTAAGAACCCCAACCTCTTGCCGGCCAGCTTCAAATACGTCAGCAGCTGAGCTTCGAACAATGGAATCATAACCTCTACCGCCTTGAGTTCAACAATGATCTCTTCCTCTACCAGGAGATCCAAGCGAAAGCCGATATCCAATTGAACGGTCTCATACCGTACCGGAAGCTGAAGTTGTGTCTCAACCTGAAGCCCTCGTTTTCTCAATTCGTGCGTCAGACACGCTTCATAGACAGATTCTAGCAGGCCGGGGCCGAGTTCTTTGTGCACCTTGAAGGCTGCGTCCACTATTTCCTTCGCGATTCTTTCCGTCTCTTGATCGAGTGGTTTGAACTCTTTCATGATTCTCTTCGTGCCTTTGTGGTCTATCTTCATTGAGCTTCCCCCCATCTACCGGCGATTTTCGTCCAGCACTTATAGCAATTTCCATTCTTGAGCTTGTTGCTCAGTACAAGAAATCCTCGTCGCTCGATCAGCACGGTATTGCAGGAGGGGCAGAAGGTGCTTTCCGTGTCGCCCACATCGCCCGGACGGTTGCCGGCGTAGACGTATCGGAGTCCCGCCTGCAGGCCGATATCACGTGCACGAAGGAGTGTGTTGACGGGTGTGTTCGGGGGATCGGTCATTCGATAGTCCTGGTGAAAGGCGGTGACATGCCATGGAATATCTTGTGAGACGGAAACGAGAAACTGCGCGATGTCCTTCAACTCTGCGTCCGAATCGTTGAATCCCGGCACAAGAAGCGTGACGACTTCGACCCAGAACTTTTTCTGATAAAGTGTCTGAATTGTATCGAGCACGTTTTGCAGCACGCCGCCGAGCTGTGAGTATGATTTTTGAGTGAAGGCCTTGAGGTCGACCTTAAAGAGATCGACCCAGGGGCGAAGATACTCCAGCACCTCCGGCGTGCCGTTGCCGTTTGATACGTACGAAGTTACCAAGCCAACCCTTTTCGCGAGCTTGAAAATCTCCACCGCCCACTCGCTCGTGATGAGCGGCTCGTTGTATGTACTGGTGACGACACGCGCCTTGGATCGCAGCGCTGCGTCAACGAACGCTTCCGGTGTTATGAGATCAATGCCCGATACAGCTTCGGGATCACGCAACGCCTGAGAGGTGACCCAATTCTGGCAGTACGAACAATGATAGTCACACCCAAGCATGCCAAAGCTGAGCGCCTTCGCTCCCGGGTACGCATGAAAGAACGGTTTCTTCTCGATCGGGTCGAGGGCGACACCACCCGCATATCCCCAGGGGACGTGCAACATCCCCTCTTTGTTGAAGCGGACCTTGCAGATGCCGTCCCTCCCGGGAGGAATCTTGCAGCGATGGCCGCATGCATGGCACAACACCCAATCGTGGGTCATTCTGTCGAACAGCTCGCCCACTTTGGTGTTCTTCGCGAGCATTTCGCGCAGCGTATTCTCTTCCTCCATAGGTTCCACCTCCGGGCGAAATGTACGATAGCCCTCTGCTGATGTCAAGCAACTCTCAGGTAGTCGAGAATTGCCACGATGCAATGCCACGAAGCCGATATCGGGTTCTCGAAATCGTGTGCGCTTGCAGGCCTTGCTCATTGCTCATGAAGAGATTTCCGATATTGGGAATGTCTCCCCGCCGGCTGCGCACGACCGCCCTTGCATCTTTCGTGTTGCACATTTAAATTTCTCGCACACGGGAGGGAACAGGATATGGATACGCTCGTCATCAATCACTGCGCACTGTGTGGAGAGGAAGTTGAGCCTGAAGACGAATACTGCTGCCAGTGCCTCCAAGAGTTAGACAAGCTTGAGCCTTGTCCTTGCTGCGGTCAGATTATCTGCAACTGTGAGGCGGGGTGCGGGGATTGAAACAGAATGTAGAACGCAGCTTCAGTCTGCGTACTGCCGTCTGCTTACTCCATACTGGCGTTCCGTCTTCCGTCTCATCTATCCGCCGAAGCACGAGGTGCGTAGGCGGACGTCTACCGTCTTACTTCCTTCTTCACCATACTCCTCAAAACTCTCATATTCATCACGTCCTCTTTCATATCCGGTCCCTTCGGCGTCTCGAGGATTTTTGGAACGGTGCGAAACCGATCATCGTTCATCAACAGACGAAACCCGGTTTTTCCGATTGCACCTTTCCCTATGTGTTCATGCCGGTCAACACGAGACCCGAACTCCCGTTTTGAATCGTTGACGTGAAATGCTGCAAGTCGACCGAGTCCGATGACGGCGTCAAAATCTTCGAATGTCTTTTCGTACCCACGCTCCGTCGCGATGTCGTACCCTGCTGCAAAGACGTGGCAGGTGTCGACGCAGATTGCCATACGTTCAGCATCGTCCACGAGATCGATGATCTCGCGCAGCTGCTCGAATCGATAACCAATGGCTGTTCCCTGGCCGGCCGTTGTCTCAAGTACGCTTCTGACACCATACCCGAGGGTCTGATCATGGATGGTGTTCAGCGACTCTGCAATCCGTTTGATTCCTTCCTTTTCTCCTGCACCGATATGCGATCCCGGATGAAAATTGAGGTACTCGACTCCCAGCCTTTCGCACCTGTCGAACTCATCTTTCAGGGCGGCGCGGGACTTCCACAAAATCTCCTTATCCGTTGCACACAGGTTGATGAGGTACGTATCGTGGACAACCACGGGGCCGATGCTTGATTCCTGCAGCAGCTTTTTGTAGGTTGAGATGTCTTCATCCGTCAGTTCTTTTCCGCGCCATTGGTTGTTGTTCTTCACAAACATCTGCATCGTCGTACAGCCAGTGGAAATCCCACGTTCGACGGCTGTATGGACGCCGCCGGCGATGGACATATGAGCACCTAGAAGGATCGGGCATTCGGGTGATCGAGGCATCGGGTTGGTTGGGAAATGGTGAGGTGGTACAATAGTTAACTGTTTAACTGGATGAAGTAGCGATTATGCAACGAGAAAAGCTAGTTGTCCTCTTCACGGTATTTGTTGATGTCATCGGGTTTGGAATCGTCATACCCATTTTGCCATTTTACGTGGGATCTTTTGGAGCATCGCCTTTTGTTATCACGCTCCTTTTTTCGTCGTTCGCTTTTTTCGCATTCCTGAGCAGCCCGTTTCTTGGAGCATTGTCCGACAAAATCGGCCGTCGGCCCGTCCTCATCGCAAGCATCACGAGCACGGCTATCGGCTGGTTTGTCTTCGCTGGCGCCAGCAGCATACCGCTCCTGTTCCTCGGAAGAATCATCGATGGCGCTGCAGCAGGCAATTTCACGGTGGCGCAGGGATGCCTCGTCGACCTTGCCCGGGACGAAAAGGAGCGCTCGTCGAACCTGGGACTCATTGGCGCGGCTTTTGGCGTCGGATTTATGGTGGGACCCATTCTTGGCGGAGTGCTCAGCACGGTGTCTCACTCATTCCCGTTCTGGTGTGCCGGCGGTCTTGCAGCAGTTAACTCGATTCTGGCGTACTTCTTCCTGCCGGAAACGCACAAGAGGCGCGATCCACGCGCCGCGATATCGTTCAACCCTTTGCTGCCATTAGCGCGCGCCGCCGTGAACAAGAACCTTCGTCCTCTCTTTCTCACATGGCTGTTTTTCGCCGTTTCGATGTCCGCTTCGCAATCGGTGTTTGCGTTGTATGGCCAGCATGCGTACAACTTCAGTTCGTTCACAACCGGCTTGATCTTTGCGGCAACGGGAGTTTTTGCTGTGCTCAACCAGACTCTTCTCCTCAAGAGTGTGTGGTTGAAGTAC
Organism: bacterium; assembly: GCA_007280275.1. GTDB lineage: Bacteria > Bacteroidota > Ignavibacteria > UBA10030 > UBA10030 > UBA9647. The sequence continues at coordinate 14,633 of QYQB01000051.1, forward strand.
TTCACGGAGTCTCAGCTCGAAGTGATCATGACCATCATTCTGGGCGTCAGCTTTTTTCTGCTTGGCTTCGACATTCTCGCGCTTTTCTATGTCGGTCTGCCGTTGTTTGCGACCGGTCAATCGGTGCAGCGGGTGGTTATCACGAGCGAAATCACGGGAAGGACTGATCCGCTCATGAAAGGTGAAGCTCTCGGCATTCTCACGTCCCTGATGGCGGCGTCGATGGTCGTTGGTCCAATGATCGGCGGAGCGTTGTTCGAGATTCACGACAGCTATCCTTTTTTCTTTGCGGGCGCCCTGATGATCATCTCGTTGATCATTGCATTGAGGTATAGAAGGTCACCGGATTATCAGAGTCGACTCGCTGCTGTTCCGACCGGAAGTGGAACTGATTCGCTGCATTGACACGCTCCAGCGCCCGACCTGCGGTGGATCGGGTAAGAGACTGGGTTACTCCCGCCGTCAAACCAAGCAGCGGAGTTTCTGGCGTATCCATCCAGTTCCTGCACTAACCGACCCCTTTCGTTTTGAACCTGCACAGAGGAAAACACCGACGCCACCAGCGATGCTGCCAAAATAGGAGACTCGATCAGACGAACTGTGCTTGTCATCTCCGCCATCCAGAACTTGTGGTTGTTTCAGTCGCCGACGGCTCTTCACGATTTCTCCCTTTGTGCCGAGAGAGCGCGACGGCTTAGTAGCAACAACCCACCAGCACCAGCGACCATGGACGTCGCATTAATACCAATTTTCGACTCGTATTCCGCAACGATGATAGCTCGCCAATGAGTATCTCGCGTTTGATCTCCAGACCGACCACATAGAAGAAGACGGGCATCAAGCCATGGTTGATCCAATGAAGAAGAGAGTTGGAGAACATGAATGTGCCAAACCCAAACGAAAGGGTCGTGTGCTGCCATTCTTCGTATCTGTCCGACCAACGTGAATTTGACCGCACGATCGCGACGATTGTAAAGGCAAACAGAAGAATGCCCGAAGCTGATTGAAGCCTCAGGAACGCCTGGATCGGATTCGCAATCGTCTGCACAACATGGTTCATCTGCTTGACCGACCGTTCAGGAGCCATGCAGTTCCTCTTTGCTCAGATCTGACAAGAGGCCGCACAACAAGAAACCATCCCTCCGATGACAGAATTCCACCGGGTCAAGCGGTCTTTTGGTTGTCCTTCAGGTCGCGACGATAACGCCAGGTAAAGAAAAGATCCAGGAATACGGCGAGCGCGACTGCTACCGGCCAGTTGATCCCAGGGAAATCATCATAGTTCAGACTGTAAACAAGGCTTATGAGTATACCGACAACGAGCATTAGCGGAAAAAGAAAAGCAAACATCGTCAAACGCTTCTTCGATTTCATGATTTTGTCTCCTTCGAATACTCTTTCCTCGGCCGGATTCCGTGTCCGTGAATGACCCAGTGCCAACGTGCCCTAGTTGCCCCGGTCTATCCGGTACAGCGGGTTCGCTCACTTGCAAAACTCAGTGTGATTGCTGGGTATAAATGGATGTTCCCGATTTGGCATCCGGTATCTTGATCCAGTCCGGACATCAATCGCAGAATGAGCAGCCACCCCGAGGCCATGAAGCGACGGGGCAACGGATCGAAGTGGCCTCGAAATGCAAATCAGGAAACCGCTGGCTTCACAGGGGGAGCGCGGGAGGAAAACGGTGATACATCCAACTCTGGACATATCAACGTGTTGATGGAGACGAGTATGACGGCATACTGCTCCAGTCGGGGGAATTCCAGAGACGAGACGACCGCTGGTGGAGCAGGTGCTATCTTTGTGACTGCGGGAATGTGCTTATACTGTGTCCAGTAGACCTTCGTTGGAACCGGATGGGATGGTTTGGTTTGAGCGATCTTCTGAGGACCCTTCCCAAGGCCAACCAGCTGGTTGAACGCATCAAGACGCGCCACAGCTCCGACGAAAAGATAGCTGACGAGAAGCAGGGTGACAACAATATGTTGGATTCGTTTGAACATTGATTTTTGTTCTATCCACACCATACACATCTCAACGGAAATATGCAAGCAGAATCGTGACACTCAACTAAGACCGGCCAAGGATGCCAGCATCCCTGCAAATTTGACCATGCAACCAACGAAGCGCTCCCACCGCTGTAGCTATTCAGAAACTGGACGACAGCAAACGATTCGTGATAGAGAGATACGGCTCAATCGGGCAGGAGGCGGGGTTACACCTGCGGGGCGCACACATAAGAAGCCCGGGCTCTCGTTTGAAAGTCCGGGCTTTTTACTTGGTGGGAGCACAACGCGTCACTTTCCTTTGATAGTCTCCAGCAGCTGCTGAGCATCTTTTCTGAACTGGCCGTCATCTTCATCCATGGTCGGAAGCGTAGCAATCGCGTTCAGATGCGCACGGGCTTTATCGTATTCGTCCTGTTCAACGTACGCACGTGCACAATCCAGCCGATACATGATGAACTCTGTCCGAAGAGAAATTCCTTTCTCGAAGTTCTTGACCGCCTCATCGAGGTTTGCCCACCCGAGCCCAAGCGGCCATCGCACGATCCTCGGTTTTTCGCTCACCTTCATATGGGTCCGGCCCAACACATAGTATGCAGCCGCATCCTTCGAATCGAGTCCGATCGCTTTCTCACAATCGGCCTTTGTTTGTTTTACGAGGTCGAGGGATTCCCAGACACCTTTGAAGAGCGCGATACGGCCGTTCGCTATTGCCCTTCGTGTATATCCCATGGCTCCATTTGCATTCGCAGCAATTGCCTTGTTGGCGAACTCGAGAGCCTTCTCATACGTTTGAAGCTGCTGAGTTTTTTCCTGGTCGGTCGTGGCCGGAAGATGCTCGCCAATATCGACGTAGCTCCGGCTGATGCGCCATAGCGCTTCGTAGTTGCCGGGCTCAAGCGCTGCCGCGGCCTGATAACTCTGGAGAGCTTTTTGATTCTCGAACGTCTTCTCCGCGAACGAATTTCCCTGTGCGATGAGCTGGTCCACGCGGGATGAGTCGGGCGCCGACGCCGAAGCGGTTATGACCCAGAGCATTGATAGCAACATCAGACAGAATATGGTCCGTTTCCGTTGGACGGTGGTTTTCACTGTGGGGAGCCTCCCTTGTGATTGGAAATGGTGAGTTTGGAAAACGATGTGCGTGATGAAAGGATCCGGTTCAGAATCCTTACCATAGCACACTTCTCAATTTGTCATTCGTGTTCGGTATTGGATATTCATCCAGAGTGCTGTTAAGCGCTGCGAATCTTGAATCTTGAATGTTGAACACGAATACCGAATAATGAATAATGAAGTTGGCTGGTGCAAGCACGTACGGTTCACTCTTCGCTGTTGACAGTATTTTGTCAACTATTCCTCGCCTCGAGCTTCACAATTTCATCGCGGATCTTCGCCGCTTTCTCATATTCCTCTTTCGCCACGGCTTCGAGGAGCTGCTGGTGCAATTGCTCAAGCCGTGAGAGCTTGAGCTTTGGTCTTTCCGTTTCCTGCTCGGGTTCAACAGAAGCGGGAGAAGTGGGTTTTTCAGCTTCGTCGCTATCCGGAACAAATCCCGCTTCATCCATGACTGAATCAGCCACATAGATGGGTACGCCATATCGAACTGCCAGTGCAATGGCGTCGCTCGGCCGTGAATCAACCTCCTGGGAGTCGAGGCTGAGTTTGGCGTAGAAGGTTCCGTCTTTCAGTTCATTAATGAAGACATCGTTCAGGCTTGCGCCGAGTGAGTCCATCACATTCTTCAACAGGTCGTGCGTCAGGGGACGAGGAGGTTTGATCCCTTCCATCTCGAGGGCTATCGACTGTGCTTCGAAAGCCCCGATGATAATCGGCAGGCGACGGAGTCCATTCACTTCTTTCAGGATAAGGGCATACGCGCCCCCGCTCGACGGGCTCGTCGAAAGTCCCAATATGTCGACCTGAATCCTCTCCACAGATACTTCTCCTTTTGTTGCTTGCCGCTTGTGCTTCGAACCCACTATCTCACGCAAAGGCGCAAAGCCGCCAAGAAAATTGATCTAGAAGTCTTTGCGTTCTTGCTTGCCCCGATGTTCTGTGTCGGGGGCGACTTTGCGTGAGTATTTTCACTGGCTGCTAATTCTTACCGAGCATTTTCTTCACTTCCGCCGTCAAGGCGGGGATAATTTCGAATGCATCGCCCACGATGCCATAGTTGGCAACCTGGAAGATGGGTGCGTCCTTGTCTTTGTTGATAGCTACAATATACTTTGAAGATGACATTCCCGCAAGGTGCTGAATCGCGCCGGAGACCGCGACAGCAACATACAGGGACGGCGAAACCGTTTTCCCAGTTTGCCCAACCTGTTCATCATGCGGACGCCAACCGGCATCCACCACTGCCCGCGACGCACCGACTGCAGCACCAAGTGCCTCAGCCAGTTGTTCAATCATGGCAAAGTGTTCCGGTCCCTTCAAGCCGCGTCCTCCGGTCACAATAATATCAGCTTCGGAGACATCAAGTCTGGCGGACGATTGTTTGATCTCTGTGGCGACACAAGAGAGGTCCTGTTCCGTCAAGTCCGCAGACATTCTTTCTACCGGAGCGACAGCTCCGCTCGATTCACCCGCGGCAAACACATTGGGCCGCAACGTGAAGACTTTGGAAGCTGAATTGACCTTTAGTTGTGTGAGCGCTTTGCCGGCATAGACCGGCCTCGTCGCAACAATTTCCCCCCCCTCAACATTCAACGCCGTACAATCCGATGCGAGGCCCGCATCCAACCTCACCGCAACTCTTGGAGCGAGGTCCTTCCCCATCGCGGTCGCGGGAATCAACACGATGGTCGCCTGATGCGCTTCTGCCGCATCCGCCACGAGTCTCGCATAGGCTCTTGATGCATAGTGAGCGAGCCTTGGGTCTTCGGCGATAAGGACCTTTTGAGCCCCGTACCCGCCCAGGCTCGGCGCGATCGATTGAACATCCCCTCCGACAACGAGGGCAATCACCTCACCGTTGAGCTGATCGGCGATTGAGCGCGCCGTCTTAACTGCTTCGAATGCCGGTTTCTTGAACTTGTTCTCTCGTTGCTCCGCAAAGACAAGGATTTTCATGCTGAAACCAAAAGAAAGTAAATTGGTGAGTGGTAAATGCTAATCGACAATTTCATATTACTTTGGCTTCTTCGTGGAGCAGCCGCACCAGCTCGGGAACCGCGCCTGCATCCGTGCCGACGATTTTTCCTCCCGCTTTCGCCGGGGGCTTCTCCATCTTGATCAATTCGGTCTTTCCTGCGACAACAGAAGCGGGACGCTCTTCGATCGGCTTGCTTTTGGCCCCCATGATTCCCTTGAGCGAGGGATAGCGGGGCTCGTTCAATCCTTTTTGCGCTGTAAATACTGCCGGCAGCGTCGCCTCGACAACTTCACGTCCTCCTTCGATCTCTCTCTCCGCCGTCGCCTTGCCGTTGACGATCTCGAGTTTCACGCAAACGCTGACCGACGGCATACCAAGCATCTCCGCCACCATTACGCCGACGGCGCCGTCGTCATAGTCGACCGACTGTTTCCCGAAGAACACCACGTCGGGAGAAATTTCTTTGAGATAGTCGGCGAGAGCCCGCGCCACCGCAAAAGAGTCGCGCGCGTTGTCATCCTTTAGAAGAACGGCCTTGTCGGCTCCCATGGCAAGCGCTTTACGAAGTGTCTCCTTGTGGGTGTCTCCACCGAGAGAAATGGCGGTCACGTCACCACCGTTTTTTTCTTTCAGTCGAAGGCACTCTTCCAGCGCGAACTCGTCATACGGACCTATGATGTATGTGACGCCCGTTCTGTCGATGGCTTTTCCATCGGCCGCGATGTTGATCTTCGTTGCAGTGTCGGGAACGTGATTGATGCAGACTGCGAGTTTCATAGGAAACGTGATAGTGTGAATATGGTTGAACAGTGGTCAGCCCCGAAGGGCGAGGTCTATGATATAAAGGAATTCTTTGAGCGGCAAGTCCGCGCAACCGACAGCACGCCATCGACTGAAGTCGACGTCTTTTGAAGAGGCGAAACCCTTCGGGTTTCGTGAAAAACAAGACGTCCGATTTATCGGATGGCGTGAAGAAACGGTCTTTCCGCATCCTCCAAGGACACTAGACACCGACCGATTATTGCCCCTGTCACAGAATCCTTTTCAGAAGCGCCGGGTCTACATTTCCCCCGCTGATGATGGCACAGAGTTTCTTGCCCGAGAGCCCGAGCACATTGTGATAGATGGCCGCAGGGGCCACGGCACCGGTTGGCTCGACCACAATCTTCATCCGGTCCAGAAAGAACCGCATCATCTCAATCACCTGGTCATCGGTCACCGTGATCATGTCGTCCACGCATTGCAGAATGATCTCGAAGTTTCTCTTCCCCACGGCTTGCGTGCGCATGCCATCAGCGATGGTGTTCGGCGGATTGATTCGCACGATCTCCTTCTTCCGGAAGGACTGCTGGCAATCGTTCGCCGGCTCCGTTTCGACCCCGATGACTTTGATGTTTGGAAACAAGTGTTTTGCCGCTACCGCATTTCCCGCAATGAGGCCGCCGCCGCCGACAGGAACAAAGAGATAGTCGAGCTGACGAACATCCTGTGCAATCTCCACGGTCGCGGTCCCCTGCCCGGCAATGATCTTGTCGTCATCGAATGGAGGAACGGGCACATATCCATGGCGCTCTTGCAGTTGTTTTGCCACCCGTTCCCGATCGTCAGATGAATCCTCGCAGAACACGACTTCCGCGCCGTATCTCTGCGTGCCGGCAACTTTATTCGGCGGAGAACTTTTCGGCATGACGACTACCGCCTTCGTGCCGAGCAGCTTTGATGCAAGGGCGACACCCTGAGCATGATTGCCGGAGGAGTGCGCGACAATTCCACGTTTCCGTTCTTCCTCCAACAGCGACGCAATCTTGTAATAGGCGCCCCGGATCTTGAAGGCGCCGATCCTTTGCAGGTTTTCTGCCTTGAAGAGGACTTCGTTCCCCACCTTCGCATCGAGCGTATGAGACCCAAGCAGCGGCGTCTTGTGAACCACCGGCTTCACAATCCTGTACGCGTCTTCGATATCGTGAAATGTTATCATGTGCTGAAAAAGGTAGAGAAATTGGCCCTGATTGACAAGTGAAATTTCTTCCGATGCC
>QYQB01000011.1 GCA_007280275.1 bacterium
CTCAGGATCGAAGTCAACAGAGAGCTCGAAAGTTTGCAGGATGCACTGGGGCAAGCGGTGTCGCTTCTGAATCCCGGCGCCCGGGTGGTCGTCATCTCCTATCACTCGCTTGAAGATCGCATTGTCAAAGAAACGTTTAAGCGCGACGCTGCCTTGGTTCGACCGTCGGGGAATAAACTCGTTCCTGATACAGAGCTGGTGCCAAAGCTTAGGATCCTGACGAAGAAACCTCTCGAGGCAACGATCGAAGAGAACCGACTCAATCCCCGGTCGAGAAGCGCGAAGCTCAGGGCAGCTGAGAAGATTTGAGGCGCGCAGCGACTGCAACAATGGTGACAAAAATATTGGTTTGAGGGTCTCCCTAATCTATTAGATGGCAAGGACTTATAGAAATAGCGCAGAGATAGTCGCAGAGCGTGCGATGAGTACGGATGTGCCGGCTCAAAGCGAGCGAGCGCCAGTTCCCCCGGCAAAGGAGCAGCAACGACGTCTCATCTATGGCGGCACCATGCCGATTCCTCCGCAGGCAGAACTTCCCCCTGGAACCACTCTGCCACCTGCAAATCGCCGGTACATCAGGCGGAAGGTCTCTCCGTTCAACATCATACTGGTCCTGATGGGGACGGCAGCGGCCATCGTTTTGTACATCAGCAATGTCATCGCAGTCAACCAGCTTGTCAACGACATCCACAAAAGCGATGTGCGGCTCCAGGAAATTCTGAGTGACCAGGAAGCGTTGCGGGCGCGCATTAACCAAATGTCCAGCCTCGAACGTATCCGCAAGCGTGCAGAGGATGAACTGGGTCTGAAGAACCCCGCTGACGTTCCGGGTTGGATAGACGTGGACCAGGAAAAAATCCGAAGCACAGAGGAAGCATCGCGAGAACACTGATGCCGGAGATCAAGACGATACCAACTCAACAGGTGTCACCACCTCAACCGCCGGAGACTCCGCAGCAATCGCGTGGACGGTTTTTCACGTTGAAGCTCGGGTTCGCGTTGTTCTTCATCGTCATTGGTGGTCGTCTCATTCAGATTCAGATCCTCGACGCTTCGAAGTACCAAACCATCGCGCGCAAACAGTACGAGCAGACCTTTGTTCTTCCCGCTGTGCGCGGTAGTATTTATGATCGCGGCAACAATGTCCTCGCCTCGAATTCGATGTTCGTCTCCTTCGCTGCCGACCCAAAAGTCGTTGGCGATAACGCGAATGATATCGCGGGACAATTCTCCGCGGCGTTCGGCAAACCCCGGTCGTTCTATCTCGGCAAGCTTCGCAGCGTCACAAGCTCCGGCTCGCCGAAACGGTTTGTCTGGCTCGAGCGGCGTGTTCCGACAGAACTTGCGAAGCGGATTGAATCGTACAAACTCGTCGGCGTGGTTGTGGTCGACGAAGCAAAGCGCCTCTACCACTACGACGACGTGGCCGGTACGCTGATCGGCTTTACTGATGTCGACAATAAAGGAATATCAGGACTTGAATTCGAATTCGACGAATACCTTCGGGGGAAGAACGGCTCCGTGATCATGCAGCGCGACGGATTGGGCCGCGCACGTCCTTCTGTCGATTATCCGCGCCTCGAGCCGCTCGATGGACACAACCTTGTCCTGACAATCGACCTCGCATACCAGTCAATTGTCGAAGAAGAGTTGAAGCGGGGCGTCGCCTTGAACAAGGCCTCGGCGGGACTTGCAGTCATGCTGAACCCGAAGACGGGCGAGATTCTTGCGCTCGCAAACATTCCGGGGCTCAACCCGAACAACCTTGTTTCGTACGACGTGGACGCGGCCCGCAATCGCGTCGTGACTGATGTGTTCGAGCCCGGTTCCGTCTTCAAGGTCGTCACTGCATCGGCAGCATACGAGAACGATCTTGTGACGCCCGAGAAGAAATTTTACGCAGAACATGGGGAGTACAAAGTGGCCCTTCGTGCGAAGGGAAAAATCCGGTCCATCAAGGATACTCACCCGTACGATTGGCTCACATTTCAGGAAGCCATCGAGTTTTCCAGCAATATTGTGATGGCCAAAGTCAGCCCAATGATCGGCCCGGAACGCCTTTATGTGCAGGCCCGCAATTTCGGATTCGGCATTCCGTCGGGTGTTGAGCTGCCGGGCGAGGTCCGGGGCAAGCTGAAAAAACCGAGCGAATGGTCAGGCACAACGCTCCAGACGATGTCCTATGGTTATGAGGTCGCCGTCACGCCGATGCAGATTGTCTGCGCGTACGCAGCCGTCGCCAACAAGGGCATCCTGATGAAGCCTTTCATTGTCTCGCGTATTCAGGACATCTCCGGAGAGGCCCTGCTCGAGGAAAGACCCCAGATGATCCGCAGAGTCATTTCGGAGCAAACCGCGGCGCTCTTGACACAGGCATTTGAGGGAGTCGTCGAACGGGGCACCGCAAAGGAATCGCGCATTCAGGGCGTTCGCATCGCAGGCAAGACAGGTACTTCGAAAAAAGTAATCGAGGGGCGCTACGGCGCAGGAAGCTATACGGGGTCCTTTGTCGGCTTCTTCCCCGTTGAAGATCCTCAGGTTGTTTGCCTCGTGATGCTCGATAATCCGCGCGGCGGAAGTTACTATGGCGGATCAACAAGCGGACCGGTCTTCCGGGCGATCGCCGAGCGGATCATCAACACGACGGGACGGTTTACCAAGACACCGCAACCCAAGGATCAACAGCTGCCCAAGAATGGCATCAGTGTGCCCGACGTACGAACGCTCCAGGTACTCATCGCCAGCCGTTTGCTCGAGAGCCATGGACTGAAGAGCCAGACGATCGGTACCGGCGACATCGTCGTGCGCCAGGTACCAGAACCGGGAAAGCACCTTGAGAAGGACGACGTGGTTCAACTCGTACTGAACGACACGGGTGTGGACCTCTCGAACGGAATGCTCATTGTTCCGGATGTTCGAGGCATGAGCCTGCGGCGCGCCATCAACCGGCTGGTTGCGGACGATTTCGACATCAAGGTACGGGGTTCGGGAGTTGTGGTGGATCAGGTCCCCGCGGCAGGACAAAAGACTCAGGCCGGCGCGACGATTCGTCTGATGTGCGACCCGAAGACAATTGTCTCCGCGGTTCTGTACTGAGACAACGCATGAAGAAGATTAGAAGCCATCTCAAAAATGCTCACGCAAAGGCGCGAAGACGCAAAGCATAGAGAGAAATACATATTCTTGGCGACTTTGCGTCTTGGCGTGAGACTCTTGTTTTTCCGAGGGGGTTTTTGAGATAGGTTCTAACCACGAAGGCACTGAGCCAAAGGCTCATGCGCCTCTGGCGCAGAAGACACACAGTCTTGTGCGTAGTAGCAATATCAGAAGTGTTTCTCTTGGTGCCTTAGTGACTTTGTGGCAGTTCATTGATTGTATTTAAGATCTGTGGAAGAGCATGAATCTGGGAATTCTTTTGGAAGGCGTCGAGGTCACGAAGCTCTTCGAATTGACCTATGGCCATTTCCTGGCGACGGGCGACATTGACGTTCATGGGATCCAGTACGATTCGCGTAAGGTAGGGCGGGGTGATTGTTTCGTTGCCATGCGAGGAGTCGGAACCGATGGCCACAAGTTCGTCGAAGCAGCCATCGAAAAAGGCGCAAAGGTTGTGGTACTCGAGCAGGACACTACGTTACCCGATTCCTATTTCATGCATACCCATGTCGTCAAGGTCGTTGTGCCGGATAGCCGAAGGGCGCTGGCTCTCATGTCAGCAAACTTCTTCGGCCATCCCTCCAGTGAACTGACCATCGTCGGCGTGACGGGAACGAATGGAAAAACGACAACCACGCACCTTATCTCGGCGATCTTTCAGGCCGCGGGTCAACGTGCCGGTCTCATCGGTACAATTGAGTACAAAATCGGGGACGAGGTGATCCCTGCATCGCACACAACGCCAGAGTCATTGGAACTCAATGAGCTTCTCGCACGAATGCTCAAGTCGGGCTGTCAATCGGTGTCGATGGAGGTTTCCTCGCACGCATTGCATCAATCGAGGGTCTACGGTATCGACTATGACGTTGCAGTCTTCACCAACCTCACGCAAGACCACCTCGACTATCACGGGACCATGGGAGAGTACTTCAATGCGAAGAAATTGCTCTTCGATAACCTCTCAGGCGATGCTGTGGCGGTGACCAATTGCGATGATGAATGGGGTATGAAGATCGTCTCGACAAGCCCGGGGCGGACGATTTCGTACGGCGTAGCAGAAAAAGCCGACGTACGAGCAACGGACATCCGGATTTCTCTTGAGGAAACATCGGTCAACATTCGATCAGGAAATCAAGGGTCAACACTGACCTCTCCCCTGGTCGGTCGGTTCAACGTCTACAATATTCTCGCGGCCTACTCAACCGGAATCGCCCTGGGCCATTCGCACAACACCATTGCCGCGGGAATCAGCAGTGTCAAGAACGTGAGGGGTCGATTCGAGCGTATCGTCTCTCCGCAGGGTTGGACTGCAATCATTGACTATGCCCATACACCGGACGCTCTCGAGAAATGTCTCCGGACAATCCACGACGTCCTTCCGAAGGAGGGTCGTGGACGCATCATCACGGTGTTCGGCGCTGGCGGCGACCGGGATCAGACAAAGAGACCGTTGATGGGGAAGATCGCAGGAAGCCTCAGCGATCTTGCAATTGTCACGTCGGACAACCCGCGGACGGAATGTCCTCAACACATCATCGATGACATCGTAAGAGGAATTCCACGTGAGGCTACGGTCGTCCAGGAGGTAGACCGGCGCACTGCAATTCATACAGCCCTTCGCCAGGCTCGTTCCGGCGATGTCATTCTCGTAGCAGGCAAGGGACACGAAGACTATCAGGTCATCGGGAAAGAGAAGATACATTTCAGCGATCGGGAAATCGTCGAGGACTTCATCCGCTCATGACATTGACGAGAAACGACATACTTGCCCTTCCGCATCTTCAGGCGCTCGGGTTTGAGCGTTTAAAAGGAGTGTTGTGCGACGGCATCTCGACCGACTCCCGTACGGTCAGTCACGGAAGTCTCTTTATTGCATTGCGGGGAGAAAAGTTCGACGGTCACAATTTCATCACAAAGGCTGCGGAGTCGGGGGCGGGCGCAATCATTGCAGACGCCAGCTGGGCAGAGGCTAATCCCATTATGCTATCGAGTCTGAACCTGCCACGGATGATCGTCGAGGACACGGTTCATGCATTTGGGTGGTTGGCAAACGCCCATCGCAGGAAATTCAAAATTCCGGTTCTCGTTGTCGGCGGAAGCAACGGAAAGACGACAACGAAGGAAATGGTTTCCGCGGTGCTTCGGACAAAATTCCGCGTGCTGAGCACGGAAGGTAACTTGAACAATCACATCGGCGTTCCGCAGATGCTGCTTCGCCTGGAGCGCCAGCACCAGATTGCGGTGATCGAAATCGGCACAAATCATTTTGGAGAGATTGCACACCTCTGTTCCGTCGCTGAGCCGACCCATGTGTTGATCACCAATATCGGGCGCGAGCACCTTGAGTTTTTCGGTTCGGTCGATGGCGTTGCAAAAGCCGAGGGCGAAGCCTATGAGTGGTTGCGTCAACACCGCAGATCGAACGCTGTCGGCTTTGTCAACCAGGACGACAACCGCCTGAAGAAGCAGGCAACGGGTCTTCGGAAATCGATCACATACGGATTCGACAAGGGGGCGACGACGGTCAAAGGAACGGTGATCTCTTTCGACGAAGATGCATGTGCCCAGCTCGAGGTAAAACCGAAAGGAAAGAAAGCGTTCCGCGTGCAGGTTGCTGTTCCCGGACTGCACAACGCATATAATGCACTGGCTGCAGCAACGGTCGGACTGACATTCCAGGTGCCTGCGAAAAAGATCATGGAAGCCCTCTCCATGTTCATCAGTGCCAGCAAGCGGATGCAGGTTTTGAAACTCAACGGGATAACGGTGTTGAACGACACCTACAATTCCAACCCGGACTCAACGCTGGCTGCTCTTCGCGTGCTGGAGGGTGTTCGCGCGTCGGGCAAGAAAGTCGCAGTCCTGGCTGATATGCTTGAGCTCGGACCCAAAGCAGCCGACGAGCATAGACGCATTGGACAGCTGGTGGCAAAGTCCGGAGCAAGACACCTCCTGACCTACGGCAATCTTTCCCAGCAGACGCACGATGCAGCGACGACAGTATTCAAGGAGCACTTTGAACAAAAAAATGCACTCTCTGAGCATCTGGCGGAATTGCTTGCACGCGGCGATATTGTGCTTGTCAAAGGATCCCGCGGAATGAAAATGGAGGACGTGGTCGCGTTTCTCACGGAACGATTCAAACCGTCTCAGAACACACCCGACCGGGCAGCATGATGCCGTACAGGATACCATATTGTGTTTCGACATCAATACTACTGTTGGAAGTGAGCCTCGCCCGAAATGCGAGCGGGATGCTCGTTTCCACAGCACATGACTCAGAAGACCAAAACATTAGTTTAAGAAGACGGCACCAGGACTAAAAAAGAGATGCTGTACAACTTGTTTACATATCTCGAAAAGAAATTTCACATCCCTGGCTTCGGCCTGTTCCAGTATATCACCTTTCGTGCTGGTCTGGCCGCAGTGACAGCGTTGGTCGTCGCCTTTTGGTTGGGGCCTAAGATCATTCGCCAACTGCGCAGGCACCAGATCGGCGAGGCGGCGAAGGTGGAGGCACCGAAAAGCCATCTGAGCAAAGCCGGCACACCGACCATGGGGGGTTTGATTGTACTCGCATCCCTCCTCATTCCGGCGCTTCTCTGGACAGATCTTAGGAACGGCTATATCCTTCTCATTCTGTTCGTTACGGTTGTCCTCGGTGCCGTGGGGTTTCTTGATGACTATTTAAAGGTCGTCAAGAAGAAGCCGAAAGGATTGATTGGCAGATACAAAATCGTTGGCCAGGTGGTTGTCGGACTTGTTGTGGGGGGGGTCATTTACTTTCATCCGGAGTGGATCGATGCAAGCCTTGTGGCGCTGAAGTCGAAAACGACCGTCCCGTTCGTCAAGCACCTGGAGCTTGACCTCGGGTGGTTCTACATCCCCCTCGTCATCTTTATCATCACCGCGTTATCGAATGCGGTCAATCTTACGGATGGTCTTGACGGCCTTGCGATTGGCACCGTCGGCATCGTGGCACTGACGCTTGCCATCATCGCGTACGTCTCCGGTCACGCAGAATGGAGCAAGTATCTTACGATTCCGTTCTTGAAGGGAAATGGTGAGTTGGCGATCTATTGCGCTGCGCTGGTAGGAGCGGCGCTCGGCTTTCTCTGGTTCAATTCGTACCCCGCCCAGGTGTTTATGGGCGATACAGGATCGCTCGCGCTCGGCGGTGTCATCGGCGCAATGTGTGTGCTTCTCAAGAAAGAATTGCTTCTGCCGACACTCGGAGGCGTCTTTTTGATGGAGACGCTGTCCGTGATCATTCAGCGGACGTATTTCAAGTATACGAAAAAGAAGTACGGTGAAGGGCGCCGCGTCTTCAAGATGGCCCCGATCCACCACCATTTTGAATTGCTTGGGTGGCCCGAGCCAAAGATTGTGACGCGATTCTATATTATAGCGATCCTCTTCATGATTTTGAGCCTGGCAACATTCAAGGTTCGCTAAGAGTGTTTCCTGAAACGATGGAATCCAGATCGGATGATCGTCGCACATGGATGTTTCACTGCTCCGAAACAAAAAGATTAGTGTCATCGGTGCCGCCCGAAGCGGTATCGCAGTCGCCAAGCTGCTGAAGAGCCAGGGCGCACAGATCTTTGTCAGTGACAAGACCGGTCCTGACAAGCTGAAGGCAGAAGCCCAGACGCTGAGTGAACTCGGAATTGAGCATGAGTTGGGCGGACATTCCGAACGAGTCTATGATTGTTCTTTGATGGTCATCAGCCCGGGAGTACCAAGCAATGCTCCCGTGCTTGTCGAAGCCCGGACACGCGGTACCAAGGTCGTGAGCGAGGTAGAGGTTGCAGGTTGGTTTTGTCGTTCCCCCATCGTTGCCATTACAGGATCGAATGGGAAAACAACGACAACCACACTGATCGGGAGGATCCTCGGCGATGCAAAGAAAAACCATGCAGTTGCGGGCAACATTGGTACGGCATTCTCATCCATCGTTCTGGAGCTGGCTCCGACAGATCTTGCTGTTCTGGAAATAAGCAGCTTCCAGCTCGATTATTGCGAGACGTTCCGGCCACGGATTTCGGCGATCCTGAACATCACGCAAAACCATATGGATCGCTACGACCACTCCATGGAGAAGTATGCGGGGGCAAAGGCACGCATCTTCATGAACCAGGCTGGCGACGACGTTCTGCTCTACGATGCCGATGATGAGTGGACGTCAACGATCGTACAAAAGGCGCAATGCAGACGCATCCCCTTCAGCATACGACAATCGTTTCCTGAAGGGGCCTTTGTGGAAAGCGGAAAGCTCGTGACAGTGCTGAACGAAAAACGGAGCGAGATCATCAGCGTGGGCGACATCAGCATCAAGGGTCCCCACAATCTTTACAACGCCATGGCTGCCTCGATGGCCGGGCAACTATCGGGCGTTGGCACTGCTTCCATCCGAGCCACTTTAAAGAACTTCAAGGGAGTGGAACACCGGCAGGAATTCGTGCGTGAGGTCAACGGCGTGCGCTACTACAATGATTCCAAAGCGACGAGCGTTGATGCAGTCTGGTATGCACTCCAGGCTTTCGATCGGCCGATCGTGCTCATGCTCGGCGGCCGGGACAAGGGGAATGACTATTCCAGGATTTCTGATTTGGTCCAGAAAAACGTCCGCGCCATTGTAGCCATGGGTGAATCGGCCGAAAAGGTGGAGAAGACACTTTCCCCGCTGAAACCGGTACGACGAGCGGACTCAATCGACGAAGCGGTCCTGGCAGCACAACGGTTCGCACAAACGGGCGATGTCGTTCTGTTGTCTCCCGCCTGCGCGTCGTTCGACTGGTTCGAGAACTACGAACAGCGCGGAAAAGTTTTCAAAGAACTCGTGAAGAATCTCTAACGACATCAATGACCCGGGCTCAACGAAATCATATCGATCTCCCTACACTCGTCGCCGTTCTCGTCCTTATGGTGCTGAGCCTGGGAGTTGTGTACAGTGCTTCGTCGACATGGGCGATGGAAAAGTTCGGAGAGAGTAACCGGCTGCTCAATTTGCATGCAATGAAAGTCCTGCTTGGACTGGTGGCGTTGTTTGTCGGTATGACGATCGACTATAAGAAATACAGGAAACTGACAAAGCCGGCAGTTATTATGTCGATCGCTTTTCTGACGATCACGTTGATTCTCGGCGGTGAAGTGAAGGGAGCAACACGATGGCTGCGATTCGGCGGGTTGAGTCTTCAGCCCTCCGAGTTTGCGAAGTTCGCGCTCCTGTTCCATCTCTGCTCGCTCATCTCCACAAAAGGAGAGCTCATCCGTGATTTCAAAAAGGGCTTCCTGCCGATGATGATCTGGATCGGAAGCGTTGCCGGACTTGTGTTGCTCCAGCCAAATTTCAGCACCGGATCAATGATTATCCTGATGAGCCTGGTGATGCTTTTCATCAGCCGCGCACGATTCTTACACCTTTTCGGCACCATGGCAGCCGCGATACCGTTGTTGATCGGAGTCGCCCTCACACGCCCTCACGTTTTGCAGCGTCTCCAGATGTTTGTTGACGGCAGCTCCAGCGGCGGAAAGCTGAGTTACCAGTTGATGCAGGGGATAATAGGATTTGGCAACGGCGGGCTTTTGGGCGTCGGTCCGGGACTGAGCAAGCAGCGCGATTTTTTTCTCCCGGAGTCATACGGGGATTTCGTTTTCTCAATCGTAGGTGAAGAGTACGGTGCGATCGGTACGATTTTCTTCATGACGCTCTTTCTGGTCATTATGCTTCGCGGGTTCAAGATTGCGAAGTCCGCACGAGATGAGTTCGGCCGGCTGCTCGCCATCGGTATCACGAGTGTTGTCACACTGTATGCACTTGTCAATGCGGGCGTGACGCTTGGAATTCTCCCGACGACCGGTCTGCCGATGCCGTTCGTGAGTTACGGCGGGTCATCGCTGCTCTTCACATCATTTTCTGTCGGGGTTCTCTTGAATATCTCGGCGCAGACGGACATGCATCCGCGCGCGGAAAAAGCACCTGAGCAGCCAACAACGGCGCAGTCGCTCGAAGACAAAACAGTGAAGGTCTATTAGCGATCGCTCGGAGCGATGGATTCGAATCCACCGTGCAGAGCGAAGATGGAGATCACAAGATTCGTTGGTCAATGCGGCAACAGGATATAATGTGGCAAAGGATGCTCCGAACATTTTACTCGCCGGCGGTGGAACAGGGGGGCATCTCTTCCCTGCTCTGGCAATCGCGGACGAGATCAAGCAGTTGGCACCGACATCAAGGTTCCTGTTCCTCGGAACAAAAGGGAAAATTGAAGCACGCGTTGTACCCGAGCGCGGCTATCCGTTTCGTACGATTTGGA
The DNA here is from genome assembly GCA_007280275.1 of bacterium. Lineage (GTDB taxonomy): Bacteria > Bacteroidota > Ignavibacteria > UBA10030 > UBA10030 > UBA9647. The sequence goes on from QYQB01000011.1 coordinate 10,476, forward strand.
TCAGCGGGTTTCACCGGAGATTAACGCTCGACAATTTCCTGTTCCCGATCAAAGTGATTGTTTCTTTTGTTCAATCGCTCTTTGTCATACGTCAATTTCGACCGGATATCGTCGTCGGGACAGGCGGGTACGTGTGTGGCCCGATTCTGTTCGCCGCCTCCCTGTTCGGTATCCCGACAATCATCCACGAGTCGAACAGCTACCCGGGCCTCACAACGAGGCTTCTTGCAAAGAGGGTGACAACAGTATTTATAGCCTTTGATTCAACGCGTCGATGGTTGAAACGGACGGATCAGGTGTTTCTCGTCGGTACACCCACGCGTGAGAAACTTGGAACGATTTCGAGAGACGAAGGAAGAACGTTCTTTCACATCGCAGCAGACAAAAGAACACTGCTCATTTTCGGGGGAAGCCTTGGTGCAGCGTCCATCAACGACGCCGTGCTCGGGTCGCTCCCGGAACTTCTCGCAGCAGACGTTCAACTGGTCTGGCAAACAGGCCAGAGCGATTACGACCGCGTGCGAAGAGCGGTCGGCGACAGAAACATCGGCTGGCTCGGTCCATTTATTGACA
>QYQB01000268.1 GCA_007280275.1 bacterium
GTGACTACAGAAATGGGCATGGCTGAAATGTAGAAAACATGGAAAAATGAAATTATGGAATATTGGAGTGATGGAATTAGTGCTTATATAGTCGCCTGGTTTCGCGTATCTCTGCTTCCCAAGTACCGGTGCGACGTTTGACCTGCAGCGCTTTGATCAAGGCAAGGAGCTTGTTCTCTGTCTTGTAATGGCACTCGTCGAACATGTCGAACGATGCCTCAGCAACCCGATCTGTGATTCTGAGTCCAACCATACGCGTCATCAACTCTGCCAGTGACCCAAGGGCAACATTGAGAAAATAGAGGTATTCGTTGATACTTTTTCTTCCGTATCCTTCAGATATGTTTGACGACACAGATTGCGCGGCATCCAGGATCTGCCCTCTCAACCGGAAATCCAAGCTGGAGATCTCTCTGAGAATCTTCTCAACCAACGCGAATAGCTCCATAGCATCGTTCCACACCTCGAGCTTCATGTAGCCTCGGTTGAGGTTCCTTCGTTTCGTGAACTCCAAGGCGGTATCCCCTCCATCAATCCACCATTCCACGAATCCAATGATGCAATCAATGTAACAAGCGGGGGGTGAATAATCAACGGAATTGGACAGGAAAGCAAAGTGCCAACAAGTGCGATTCAATCGTTTCTGCAAAGGGGGCAGGCGATCAGGCACCCTCGTTCGGTCCCGTTCTATCGAGAGGACTAGAAGTGAATCTTCATGCCACCGAACACCTCTCGCAGCGCGCCTGGTTGGTACGCGTTTCCACCCGGATCGGGCTCTGTGAAGGCGATGTATTCTTTGTCGGCGATGTTGCGAGCCTGAACACTCAACACGACCTGATGGCCGGCGATGCTCACGTCATAGCTCAGCCGTGCATGGAGGAGTGCATACCCATCCGCTACTTCGGTTTCTATGTTGGCGCCATCGATATATGTCTTGCTGATCGCTTCGGCACTCACGCCCACACTGAAACCGGGCCAGAGGGTGTAGCGAGCGTCAAACGAAAACTGATGCTTTGGCGAATTCGGGAGCCAGTTCCGGTCTTTGACGAATTTTTGTATGGCGGGATCATCCATTACAACCTGAATCGGTTTCGCGTTCGTGTACTGGAACGCCGAAAACGTGTACGCGGCCTGAATATCGAACGATGGATCCGGCAGAAATTCCATATAGACTTCAGCTCCGGACCTTCGACTCGAAGCCGAATTCCTGTAAAACGTCTCCTGGTTGCGGAGAGGATCCGTGATCCGATAGCGGTCAAAGTCATTTGCCGTCACCAGTGAGAAACCGGTGAACTCGTAGCGGAGCGAGCTCCCCATGATGTGTCTCACTCCGACCTCAAATCCTTCCGATGTGGCTGAGGCGAGGTGTGTGTTGAAGCCGCCAAAATGATCAGGGTTCTGAGCAAGCTCCTCAGTGGCCGGCGGCATGAAACCCTGACCCCAACCGGCAAACATCGTAATATCGGGCTGCGGAGAATACGTAAACCCGATACGAGCTGTTGTCTTGGAAAAGTCCGCGTTACCGGACAGATCGATCGGGCTCTTCAGAAGATCTTGAAGCTCGTTGTGGATTTTGTCGTACCGCAGACACGCCATCACGCCCCAGTTCTTGCCGATGTCGAGTTTCTCCAGAATGAACAACCCCACGCCACTCTGCTTGATCTCCTCCTTGGAACGGATGGTGTCGCCCTCAACTGCGTGCAGGTTGTCAACGCGGTGTTCGTCAATCGATTGCCACTGGACATCAACGCCAACACTTATTGTGTTACGCAGATGGGCTTCACTCTCCCCTGACCGCATGGCATATTGCAGGGAGCCTCCCGGCGTCGTGATGGTACGGTGATTGAATGTCCTGATGTTCGCCTCGACGAACAAAGCCCCTTTGACATACGCGCCGAAATCCAACGATTGGTTGTCCCTGATCTTCAGCGAACCGGTTGTCCCGAATGTAGTCCGGTTCGTCGAGAGGTACTCATTGAATGGAATTGCATCGGGGTTTGCCTGACGGGCGTTCTGCCTGTACTGGTCGAGATTGATCCCCTCCGGGTTCTCATGAAATGTTTCAGATCTGGTGAAGATGGGTGTCAGCTGAAAACTCGGCGTCGGCGTCCAGGTTGCTTTCCCGTATGCGATGGTGCTCCAGAAATGAGTATGTTCCCGGTAACCATCCCCCATCGTTCGGGAAAGCGAAACCCGATAGTTGATCATTCGTGCACTTCCACCGAATTGGCCGAAGGCCTTCCAGAATCCGTTCGAACCCCCCGTGAATGCTGCCTCCCCGAAAAGCGGTACATTCGGCGAGTTCTGAGTTGCGATGTTGATGATTCCGCCTGAAGCACTTCCCCCATAGATCGAAGCGGCGGGTCCTCTGAGAACTTCAATTCTCTCCAAAGCCGAATGGTCGACATCAAAGAAATCTGGCGCGAATCCGGTCGGATCATTGAGCGGTATGCCATCGAGGAGGATCTTAATCCCGCGAATTCCCCTTTCAGTCAATATCCCCTGTCCTCGGATGGAGAGATGCACTCTGCTCCCGTTTGCCTGATTGTCGACCTTCACGCCGGGCACCAACTTCAAGAGTTCGTCCATAGCGACGGCCCGAGACAGCGTCTGGACAACCTCAGGGCCGACGATGCTCGTCGAGAATGGGATCTCTTTGAGAGGAAGAGCCATCCTGGATCCTGTCACGATGACAACTGGATACTTGAATTCCAGCGTATCTTTCCGGGAAGGTTGGGATGCGGCAGGCTGTGAGAAAAACATGATGAACAGCAGGAGATCGCAGCAGATCCTTAAGTTCTTCATGGCGGGCACAGGCTTGGTGGAAAGGAGAGCGATCGATTTCATGAGAAGATGTTGCCAAGAGTTTTCGTAAAAAGCAAAAAAAAGAAGGCATTGGCCTGGCATCTGGTTGGATTTACCATAGAACGTGGAGAACGAGATTCAAGAGGGAGATTTGAAGCAAGCCTCGGCAGTCATGGCCATCTTCGCCTATAAAGCAGCCATGCAACCCGAGATGTTTCCGCGAAAGCCGATGCCGGGCGCGAAATAGAGCCAAACAGGAGATTCCGATACGACAAACCTCCGGCGCAGTTGGCCGGGGTTTGCTATCTCTTGTCCCTGTTCAGGTCTGATGCATGCATCTTTGATTCTGTCCTCTAAAGGAGCTATCTTACCAGAAAGGGAGAATACTATGGAGACGGTTGTCAAGATCCATGTCGAAAAACTTCCTGAGGGCGTGTACCTTGCAACTTCAGACGATGTCCAAGGGCTCGTCGCTCAAGGGCGCACGATTTCGGAAACGCTCGAAATCGCCAGGGATATCGCTCGCAAGCTCCTCGAGTCGCAAGCCACAGACAAGGGAAGACCCGATGACAGCTCTGTTGGAAGCTCCTTCGATTACCCTCTCATCGTAAGCCTTTGAAATGGGAAGGCTCTCTGGATTTCGATACCGCGAAGTGGTGAGCAGACTTCGTTCTCTGGGGTTCTCTTTTCACCGCCACGCCGCAGGCAGCCACGAAATCTGGTACAATTCGAGCACCAAGAGATATACGACCATTCCCAACCACCCCGGTGATCTCCCCGAAGGTACTCTACGCGCTATCCTCAAGCAAGCGGATGTTACACCAGAAGAGTTTTTGACGCATCGGTGATGTTTCGGTCAGAACGTGACGCCCACAGACAGCCGGTGAACATTCGGCAGCAGCTTGTATTTTGCCCACGCGCGAAGATCTGATCGAACAGGGCGAGCTCAGTTCCAACGATCACGCGCTCATTGTTGTCATTCGGGTGCGTGACATCTGCCGCGAGCCACTCGCGGAAGTATATCCGATCATGATCTGCCTTTTGTCAATCCACTTCACAGGTTGGCTTATCGCTTCGCCTCTCAGCTTTGGCACTCATTTCAACAGGAGCAATCGCTTTACATCAAGGAAATTCTTTCCGGGATTCTGAAGCGAGTTGGCTTCAAAGCGAACAAAGTAGGTGCCGCTGGATGTGTTTGCAGTCCACTGGATTTGATAGAAACCGGATTCCTTTGCTCCGTCCATGAGAGTGGCCAACTTGTCGCCTAACAAGCTGAATATCTCAAGTTTTACCATGCTCCTCTCTGGAACCCCGAATTGAATAGTCGTCGACGGATTGAAAGGATTCGGAAATACATTGAGCAGAGAGTACTGCTCCGGAATCGCGCCGAACTTGGATTCAACGCTCGTTGCAGGCGATGTGTCAACCGTAAATGCTCCAGCTAATGTCGATTTCCCGCCTCCCGGACCTGGATTTGAAACCGCAACATCTCTCGGACCCAAGGCTGCCAAGGCATTGACGGTCAGGTTTGCAGCTATCTGATTTCCTCCTATTACATTCAAAGAATTGACCGTAATGTCCGAACCAAAATCCGCCGTCGTTACTCCCTGAATGAAGTTCGTTCCGCTTATCGTGAGGGCGATCTTGCTGCCCCGGCCAGCCCGATTCAAAGATATCGAGGAGACCGTGGGGACCGGATTCATTGCAGTCGCTGAAAAACTCGCCGAGGCTCCACTTAATCCAGCTGCAGCCGCGGTCACTGAATATGTGCCTGCTTTGTTTCCTAGCGTCAGAAGCGTTGAGGCTTGCCCGTTTTGATCCGTTGCTACGGTCGCTATGGTCAGCGATTGCCCTACGGCGCCAGCGGGAATCCCCGCAATCACAAACGTTACAGACACTCCAGGGACCGGATTTCCCCCTGAATCTGCAACTGTAATTCCGAGCGGACTAGAGATCGCAGTAGCCAAGAGTCCAGCCTGGTTATTCCCCGATGTGATTGCTATTGCGCTTGCGGCTCCTACAGTCGCCGTTGCCGAGAACGCGACCGGACTTCCACTGAGGCCTATCGAAGTTGCTGTCACTGTGTAGACTCCGACTTTGCTGCCTAACTTGAAGATCGCTCCCGCTTGCCCCTTTGCGTTCGTCGCGGTGGTTTGCACATCCAATCCCTGTCCGCTGGCCAGTGGCGGAGCAGAGCCAAACCCAAACGTTAAGATAACCCCTGGCACAGGGTTCCCTCCAGCATCCGTAACCGTAAGAACAAAGCCGTTGGCAAGCGTGCTATTGATTACTCCTGTCTGGTTGTTTCCCGATGTCATCGCCATCGTCGTCGGTGGCCCAGGCTTCGCAATTGCCGTGACCTGCAATGGACTTCCAACAAGGCTCCCGGAGAAAGCCACCACTGAGTATACTCCTGTCTTGCTTCCCAATGTCAAAAGCACTGATACCTGGCCGTTGACATCTGAGGTACCACCAATACTGTTGATCGATTGTCCAGTAGCACCCGACGGGAACGATGCAAATACGAAAGTCAGACCGGTTCCAGCTACGGGATTGCCTGCAGCGTCAGTGACGATGACTATAATTGGATTTGGAAGTGCTGTGTTGATAGCTCCCGATTGAGCGTCGCCAGAGTACACCGAGATTCTTGAGGCAGCTCCCGAGGTCACTCTGATTGATGGTTGGGTCGATGTAACAGGACTGCCACCGATCGTTGCATTGATGTTTTTTGGTGTACCGGAAGTCGAAGCGGTAAATAGCGCAGAGAACGTACCATCATGATTGTCCACCACAGTCCCAATCGCACCACTTGAAGTTCCTCCACCCGTCAATGAGAAAGCAACCGTCAGCCCTCCTGTTGTCAGGTTGTTGCCGGCAGCGTCCTTTGTCTGGAGCGTGATCGTCGCTGCGGATCCTGACGCTACTGTTAATGCTGAGATCGTGACGATAGATTGAGACATCGATACCGCACCAGCGGTTACGGTGATCATCGGTGATGTGGATGTGACTGCACTTCCTCCAATTGTCGCCAAGACTGTCTTTGCTGTTCCAGCTGTTGTACCAGTAAATATGGCACCATATGTTCCGTTGGCGTTGTCTGTCACACTCCCGATCGTACCGCTGGAAGTTCCTCCACCCGTCAATGAGAAAGCAACCGTCAGCCCTCCTGTTGTCAGGTAGTTGCCGGCACCGTCTTTAGCCTGGAGTGTGATGGTCGCTGTCAATCCTGACGCTACTCCTGATGGCGAGACCGTGACAATCGATTGAGACAACGAAGCCGCCCCTACGGTTACCGTTATCGTCGGCATTGTGGATGTGACTGCACTTCCTCCAATTGACGCCGAGAGCGTCCTCGCTGTTCCTGCTGCCGTCCCTGTAAACGCGGCGCAATACGTTCCATCGCCGTTGTAAGTGACACTCCCAATCGAACCGTTCGACGTCCCTCCACCCGTCAGCGAGAAGGTGACCGTCAGCCCTCCTGTTGTCAGGTTGTTACCGGCACCGTCTCTTGCCTGGAGCGTAATGGTCGCTGTTGACCCTGATGCTACTGTTGATGCTGAGATCGTGACGATAGATTGAGACATCGATACCGCACCAGCGGTTACGGTGATCGTCGGTGATGTGGATGTGACTGCACTTCCTCCAATTGTCGCCGAGATTGCCTTAGCTGTTCCAGCTGTCGTGCCTGTGAACGTAGCACTATATGTTCCGTTGCCATTGTCTGTCACACTCCCGATCGTACCGCTGGAAGTTCCCCCACCTGTCAACGAGAAAGCAACCGTGAGCCCTCCTGTCGTCAGGTTGTTGTCAGCAGCATCCTTTGCCTGGAGCGTAATCGTCACTGTTGACCCCGATTGAACCGTCGCAATCGACACTGTCACAACCGATTGACTCAAAGAGACCGACCGCGAAGCATGAAGTACGGAAATCTTATCGCTACCCCTATCACTGGCGACCAAATCCGGCCTGCCATCTCCGTCGAGGTCACCGATTGCGACGCTGTACGGATTCGTTCCTGTCGCAAAATCAACTTTTGCAGCAAATGAACCCGATGTGATCGAACCGGATGAACTCGTATTTCTGTACACGGAAACAGTGTTGCTACTATAGTTAGTGGCAGCCAGATCCGGCTTTCCATCCCCGTCAATGTCGCCGATTGCGACACCGTATGGAGACATTCCTGTCGTAAAATCAACTTTCGCAGCAAATGAACCCGA
>QYQB01000018.1 GCA_007280275.1 bacterium
GGCTCTTGCCTTTGCCCTGGCTCTGTGTTACTTTGATCGTGTTCATAAAAGGTCTCCTTTCTTCAGTGAGATGCCAATGTGCTCATCCGTCGTCTTCGGATGACTGCACCACTAAGAAAGCGAGACCTTTTCTAATTTACCAGGCAGGTCGGGGAATGGAAAACCCCCAAGGGGCTTTAGCCATTTCCCAACGAGCGGTCAACCTGAGAAAAGACATATGATGGAAAGACCTTGGTCATCTGCGCTAGTGCAGAGAAGATGTATGCTGCTGGCGGTCCTTATTGTCCTCTCTTTGTTGGCGGCGCCTGCAGCCGCAGGGCAGGACAGTGCGCGGCCGCAGGGGATGAGGAGCATTCGCGAGTTCGGTGTCCTGCCGGAAAACAGTGCTGAGAAGAACCGCGAAGCCCTGCAGGTGGCCATCGATTGGGCAGCGGCGCGTGGAGCTGCATTGTTTGTTGAACCGACAGACGAGCCATATCCTGTTGCCGGCGGCGTGATTCTCAGAATGAATGCTTCGCTTGTTGGTGTCCATGGACCGGTGGGGAGAGGGACGCGCCATGCGACCAGGCCTCAGCCCGTTGGCAGTGTATTCCGGATTGAAGACAAAGAAGATCCATTCATAACTGTGGAGTCTGCCACACAACTCCGTGGGCTTCAATTCTGGTACCCGGCTCAAACTCTGTCGGATCCCAAGAAGATCATCAAGTACCCGCCTACGATTCAGGTCTCTCACACGCATGCGGCGCAGGGCGTGACGCTTTCCTGTCTGACGTTCTTTGGGGAATACATCGCGATGGATTTCAACGCCGTTGCCGGTGTCCCGTGCGAGCAAATCCTCTTCGAACATTGCTACGGCTATCCGCTGAGCGGCGAGTTCATCCGGGTCGATCACTGCTACGACATCCCCCGCATCCTCCACTGCCACGTCAATCCGGCAAACCAGCGGCTCATTCAAAGTGGTTATAGCCCGGCTGTCATTGATGCGGTGGTGGCGTCGAAGACGTTCACGTATGCGATCAACCACACCGACAACGCGGTCTTGATGGATGTCTTCACGTTCGGCGCTTACGGCGGCGCGTACTTCGGTCCGCAGACGTATGGCCAGCTCACAAGCTTCAACTTTGATTGTGTCACCATTGGCATACACAAACTGGGAGAGGGGACGACTAATCGGAATTGGCAGATCGCACAGGGATCTATTATTGCGAATACAGGTCCCGCACTCAGGGATATCCATCCCTTCGTGATTGAAGGTGAGGGGCATACGGCAATCTCGAATGTCGAGGCGTTCTCCGGTCGCAACGGTGCGCTGACCACGATCGGGAAGTCAATGGACTTTATGCTGGTCAGAGGAAGCAAGAAACTGACGATAAGCATGTCGGGCTGCCGGATGCGCAACTATGTATCGGAAGAACCAATTACCGTGTTGAACAAACTTGCTGTCATCCAGGCGGTCGTATGTATCGACAAGAACGAACAGCCGTTTGGTTTCTCAAATGACCGCAAAGATAGATCAAAGTGACTTGCTTTTCCAAATTCAACTTTCCAGCAGGGTAGGATAGGGACCCGGGGCAAATGACTTTGTTTTGGATCGTGTTTCTCTTTGCCGGACTATTCGGGATGGTTGTCGGCGCATCGCAGTTCTTTACAGGCGTCAGGAGCTCCAAATGGCCCGCAACAAATGGACGAATCATCGCAAGTGACGTCCTTGTCAAAGAGAGAAGCAACAGGGATACCACGTACTATCAGCCTCAGGTAACGTATACGTATTCAGTCGCCGGCCAGAACTATCGCAGCAGTCAGATCTCTGCGGGCGAACATGAAAGCAGTGATATCAGACGTGCCAGAAAAATCACTGACAGATATCCCCGCGAGATTGCAGTGACCGTTTTCTACAATCCTCGTGACCCGGCCAATGCAGTGCTGGAACCTGGCATGAGTATCTCTGCTATCCTGATTTTTGTTTTAGCAGCGGGTTTCTTCGTCGCAGCCATATTGGGATTGTTAGGAATTATCGGTGGAAAAGGGACTCCAGCGTCCTCTTGATTGAAAAACACGCCGCGCTTGCAAGTGGTAGATCGTCCGACTAAAGGAGGGGACTGACAATGTCGACAATACTCGTTATCGATGATAACGCGACTGAGCGAGATGTGGTGCAGCGTGCCCTTCAGAAGGCGGGGTATACTGTGCTGGGGGCAGCAGATGGTACGACCGGCATCAAGATGGCGAGAGAGAACTCACCGGGTCTCATCATTTGCGACATCGATATGCCGGGTCTTAGCGGATTCGAAACGCTCAAAATGCTCAAGGAAGATCCGCAGACGCAGTCCATCCCTTTTGTTTTCCTTACCGGGAGTGTTGATGCGATGGCGGGCAAGCTCGGCAGAGAACTCGGAGCGGAGGAGTACATTGAGAAACCATTCTCGTTTTCGAAGCTTCTCGCCGTTGTAGGTTCATCGTTGCGAAGGTAGTACTGAGACAAAACCACAATCGTTCATTTCCCACATCCCACCATTCTCGATTCTCAGAATTGACTTTGGTCAGGGAATCCTTTACTTTCACACGCCACACCGTATCTCCTCCCAGCTACTCGCTGTTGATCATAGCATAGTTTTAGCCCGGCGCATTGGCTTCGTGATGTGTTCAGAGAGGTGGGACTTTCCTTTGGTGGATGTCCACCGAGGTGCGATTCCTTGCCATTGTCAGTGAATGTCCGCTGCAATGGGTGCTCTATGTGGTGGCGATCGCAATGTCGGTCTATGCTGCGATCCTGGGGAGCAAGGAAAGAAGATCTAAGTTGGCTATTCTCACGCTCGCTGTGTTATCGGGCTTGTGGCGGCGTGTTCGCGCTCCGCCGTTCCCGCTGCGCTTGCATACACCGTAAGACGGCCCAACGATATCTCGGCTGAACCGGGCCCGCACACCTGCAATAACTGAATCCTTGGAGGCTTCCATGTTCCTGCCTTTTCTTGTCGGTATCATCCTTCTCGGCGTCGTCGTTCTCATCGTGAGGATTTCGAACCTCACGATGAAACTCCAGGATATGGAGTACGATCTCATCAAACTGAGGCAGCTTTCGGATCGCCTGAACTTCCTCGAGCGGGACATCGTTGCTCTCAAAGTTGATACAAGACTGGCGAAGGAAGCTCCGGCAGAAATCCAGGCCCCCGAGCCTCCCCAGCTTGCAGTGACGAAGCCGGTGGAAGAGATCCGTCGGGAGAGGGTGGAAACGATACCTGAACCACCGCCGCTGACTCCTTTTGTTTCATCCGGGGTCGCCGGCGAAACGCCGCAACGTTCTCGTACTCGCGAAGAATGGGAGGCGTTCGTTGGAGGGAAGCTCCTCAATCGCATCGGTGCGCTCGCGCTAATTATCGGGGTCGGTCTGTTCCTGAAGCACGCATTCGATGAAAACTGGATTTCTGAAACAGCCCGGGTTCTGATTGGTGCGGTCGCCGGTCTCGCATGCCTCGGCGGCGCTTATCGAACGCATGCCAAAGGATTGAAAATATTTGCTCAGGGGCTCGTTGGGACTGGCATTTCCATCCTTTATCTCTCCGTCTATGCCTCCTTCAACTTCTATGCGCTCGTGCCACAATGGATTGCCTTCGTCCTCATGTCGATTGTGACGGTGCTCGCTCTCGCTCTGGCATTCAAGTATGACTCCCTTGCCGCCGCACTTCTTGGTTTGGTCGGCGGATTCCTGACGCCGGTGATGCTCAGCACCGGACAGTCGAACGAAATCGGCCTCTTCACCTATCTTGTCCTCCTGAACATCGGCATCCTCGGATCGCTGACAAAGAAACAGAACTGGAATATCCTCGAACCGCTGTCGCTTTTCTCGACGTGGCTTCTGTACGCGGCGTGGCGTTCCGAATACTACCAACCGAATGATCTCTACGTCACGATCCTTTTCATCGGCCTCTTTTGGGGTCTCTATTACGCGCTCGACTTGTTTCGCCTCTTCCACGCAAAGACTCCGCTCAAATGGTTTCACCATGCGATTGCGGCCGTCAGCAGTGTCATTCTGTTCGGCACGCTCTACGGCATCATCGATCTGGAATATCATGATTGGATGGGGGCGACAACGGCATTGATTGGAGGTGTCTATGCTGCGACGTTCCTCCTTGCTGAAAAGCAATCGCCGGCATCTTCACTGGCGAAGGCTCGATTTCTCGTCACGTCCATTGTTCTGTTCGTTGTCGCTGCTGGTATTCAACTCAGCGGTTTCACCACAGTCATTGTCTGGTGCTTGCAGGCAGCCGCGCTGATATGGTGGGGATTTCGCTGGCGCATTCGCCCGGTGTGGGTCCTGTCGCTCGGACTTGCCGGCATTGCCGTCCTGAAACTTCTGGTCACCAAAGGCGCATTGGCGATTGATCCAATTCAGGATTACACTCTTCTGGTGAGTCTCCGGACACTGACGATCGCGGTGGTCACCATCACGCTAGGCTTTGGCGCTTTCTGTGCTGGCAGGTCACAGCGAGCGGAGAATGATGAGGTCCTGGACTGGATAAAGGACACGCTCCATTTTGGGTGGTGCGTGATGCTCTTTCTTCTGTTATCGGTTGAAACGAATGATCTGTTTCGTTTGAAGTTGGCAAACCTCGCTGCGAGCACACCGGGTCAAACGTTGCGTGTGGAGGAGGCGCTCCTGCAGTATTCCCGTTTGATGACCTTCCCGGTTGTCTGGGGCCTTTGTTCAACGGCTCTTGCGTGGGGAAGTATACGGCGCCGGACCGTAACAGTGATGATTGCCGCCTCCGGTATGTTGGCGCTGGCCGGCGTGTTGAGCGCTTTCAGCGGAATTGCGTTCGAGCCGATTGCAGCTTTCAATCCGATCTTCAACATCCGTGTTGGCTCGATGGTGCTGGTCGCCGGATGCCTGGCACTTCAATTGAGAATGTATCGCTCGGGTCCGGAAAGCTGGAGATGGCTTCCCGACGTCCGACAGTTCATTCAGGTCTCGTTCGTGATTTTCATTCTCTTGCTCTTCACTGCGGAGATGAGAGACTATTTTGAAAAACAGGTTTCGGATCTTCATGCGTCATCCGCTGACCGCGATGTCTCGGGTGCTATCGACCATCTCCATAATCTCCAGCAACTTTCTCTTTCGGGAGTGTGGCTTCTGTACTCCGTCGGCGCTATGGCTTTCGGAATCTGGCGTTCGTACCGCATCATCCGTATTGTAGCGTTCGTCCTGTTCGCCATTACCATACTCAAGATCTTCATCTACGATCTCTCGTTTCTCGAAACGACATATCGGATTACGTCATTCATCGCGCTGGGGCTGATCTTGCTGGGCGTTTCGTATGTGTACCAAAGGTACAAAGAGCTGATATTCGGTCCGGGGGAACGGCTCTAGCCTATGTGTCCCTGAGGACTACGCCTGGTGCCAATCTTGAGGTGCGCCATTTCTCAAGGTGTTCTCATTGCCCGCAGTTCCTGGTCAGCTTTTACGTTAGGAGGAAATTGATTATGCCAACAATCCTCGTTATCGACGATAACTCGGTTGAGCGTCAAACAGTGCAGCGTGCCCTTCAGAAATCAGGATACACTTCGCTGGCGGCAGAGGGTGGCACGGCCGGCATTGAGATGGCGAAAGAGCATCATCCGGATCTCATCATCTGCGACATAAACATGCCCGAGCTCAGCGGATTCCTTTCGTCTTCCTCACAGGGAGCGTTGAAGCGATGGCTGGGAAGCTTGGCAGGCAGCTTGGAGCGGAGGAGTATATCGAAAAACCATTCTCATTTTCCAAGCTGCTCGCCATTGTGAATTCATCGTTGCGGCAGAAGTGAGACGATTTTCGGAATGCTCGCGTCGCAGTCTGATTCAATAAAGCAGATTCCCCGCCTTTTATGTAAGCAGTCAAGTTCCGTGCGGGGTTGTTTTTGAATTGAAC
>QYQB01000297.1 GCA_007280275.1 bacterium
GGGCAAATAGAGATTAGCATTCAGATTGAACATATGCGGTTTGTCGAATGCCAGCGCATACAACAGCGTCGAGGCGGTTGTTCCGGGATAGTCCTCCGTCTCCGACGAAGCACTTCCCTTTGCGACCGAATACGTATACGTCATCGAACCGGAAAGGTATTTGGTTCTTCTCATGTCAATGCGCGCTTCAAAACCCTTGATGTTCGCATACGCTTCATTGACGTACAACGTGTAGCCGACATACCGGCCCTCGACAAATGGAAAGAAGTACTGCGTGCCCACGAGTCCGATGACGTCCTTGTAGTAGGCAGTAAATGAACCCACGATGGCTTCTCCGAACTGATGGGAAACTCCAACCTCATAGGCAGTGGTTCTCTCGGCGTCGAGGTTCGGCTGCCCGAAGATCGGCTCGCGCACATTGACGTCGTACTGAGAGTTCTCATAGAGGCGCGTATAGTCGGGATTTTGGAAGAAGTGCCCGTAGGAAAAGTGCAACGACGTGCGGTCGCTGATGGGATGCGCCACGCCAAGACGAGGGCTCCATTGCAGCTTGGGCTTTGAGTCCACGACGGAGGTCGGATTCAGCGGATTGCTCCGAAATGGAGAAAGCTGGTCAGCATAGTCAAAGCGGAGTCCAAGATTCATCACGAAGGCATTCATTTCGATCTTGTCCTGCACGTACCCGACGCCCTCCAGTGGATTCTTTGAGAAATTCGTGATATAGGGGAAGTTCCTCTTCGGATCATAGACATCGAAGTATTTGAGATTGTGCTTCTTCATTTCGAATCCGGCCTTTATCTCATGGCGTTTCTCGAGTTGCCAGACAAAGTCGATTTTTGCATTGAGGGTCGCGGTTCGATTGTCAGTCAGTTCGATTGGATCTCGGAGCCCATAGAACTCAAATCCGGTCCCCTTGTCGGGAAGATAGCTCCAATCACCCAGACCGATGTATTGCGAGGTATCTTTGTCCACGCCCGAATAGTAGGATTGGTTGAAGTAGGAGATCCGCAGATCATAGAAGAGGTTGGCGGCAACACTGTGTGTGAATGAAGCGATGAGCTGTCGGCTTTTCTCGCGCACTCTGAGGTACTGGTCAGGAATATATTTCCACGAGTGGTTGTACGGCCGACGCTCGTTTTCGCTGTACCGCCCAGTGAGTACTGCTTTGAGCTCCGGAATGATTCTTCCTGTAAGTTTCGCCATCGAGGAGAGCGTTTGATCGGAGCCAAAGGGGAGCCAACTGCTGCGAGCATCGCGTTCACCGGTCACAAAAAACAACACATTCTCGCCAACGGCCGGACCACTCAGGGTGGCATTGAAACGGTTCTCCCGGTAGTTCTTATAGGGATCGATTCCGAATTCGCTCGTTCTCCCTTCGATGTTGCCGGTAAAATCCTTCCCCCCCTCTTTCGTCACAATATTCACCACGCCGCTGAGGGCATTACCATACTCCGCGTTGAACGTTCCGCTCAAAAAATTCAGCTCCGAAATCGCTTCATTGCTGATTCGCGTCGCCAACCCGCCCATGACCGGATCGTTCACATACATTCCGTCGATCAGAAACGCGACCTCGTTCCCCCGTCCGCCACGGACATAGAGGGTGTGTCCTTCTGAGATGACCCCAGCCTGCATATTCAGCACTTCGATGAAATCCTTCACCGGCAGGACCTGCATCTGCTCGCTGGTTACGATGTATGACGTTGAGGTCATGTCCTTCTGGATCATTGGCCGGTCGGCCTGGATAACAACTTCTCCCAAGAGCACCGACGAGGCGTCCAGAGCCACATCGAGAGTCGTCGTCTGGTCAACGATCACCCTCGATCCATTGATCGCTTTCGAAGTATAGCCGATCATGGTCACGCGAACGGTGTACGCTCCCGGCGGGATATTCAGAATGACGAACGAGCCATCAACTCCCACAGAAGCGCCGAGCGTTGTGCCCACGAGAATCACGTTGGCTCCGACAAGGGGCTCCCTGGTTGTCCGATCAGTGATCTTTCCAGCGATTTTGCCCGTCGTCCCTGCGATGGCAATCACAGGAATGACAATGGCAAACATAAATATCAGCCGTTTCATGAAGGACCTCTATAAAGACGGTTAAGGATTTGTTACTCACTTGACGTAATCGAGTTGACTGCTGCGACCTGGGAGCTCCTTTGGCCCCCTTTCTCCTTTTCATTTGAGAGGCGCGCTTTGAATTCCTCTCACATTGATTTCCTGCCGATATATTCATCGGTCTGATGCAAGATTTGCGTTGACTCCTTGAACATCTTCGAAACTGCAGATTTGTTTTTGAGCGCGACATCCGTCACGAGCGCATTGATCAGAACGGAGATTGCGGAAATAGAATTCGTGTGGAGCATGTTCTCCGTCCGGACAGCGAGAACGTGGTTGGCATGGAATGTGATCGGAGAGGTAAGCTTGTCGGTAACCGTCACGACTGTGAGTCCTCGTTGCCGTGCATAGTTCGCTGCGTCGATCGTCTCTTTGGAGTACGGCGGAAAGGAGAATGCGACGACGACATCCCCCCTGCGAGCCAGTGCGAGGTGTTCGACGAACCGAAGCGTGCCACTTTCAAGAGCCTCGGACTCGATGCCGACCTGGTTCAGCTCATAGGACAGGACTTGTGCCAGGAGCGACGAGATGCCGATACCCATCGTGAATGTTCTGCGAGACCGGATGAGAACATCTACGACGCTCTTGAACGTCCCGCGATCGACATACTGAACGGTTTGATTGATGTTCTGCACTTCGTGCTGCGCAACCAGCGTGAGGGTCCCATCATGCTTCATTTTCCCGAGCGAGACCTTATAGCGCTCGGGGGTCCGGAGTGTCGATTGGACAGCATCGAGCACTTCGTTTTGAAGCTCAGTGAAGCCGCGATAGCCGAGATTCTGAGCAAACCGGACGATGGTCGCTTTGCTCACCTTCAATGCGTCGGAAAGAGAGTCCGTCGTCAGAAAAGCGAGATCGTGCGGCTGCTTCAGTATGAAATCGGCAACTCGTTGATGGTTTGCCGGAAGGCGCTGATAGGCTGCAAGAATCTTGCCTTTGAGCGCTCCGGGCCTCCCGTCGAGGTTGCTTTTTTTCTTGCTGGATCTTGCCATTGTCGTCTACGGTGCCAGGTGGCACTAGAAGCGCAGTCGAAAACATCAGCTCTGCCACGAAGTCACCCCGCCAGAACGCGTAGCGGGCTGGCAAGACACGAAGAAGATCTTTGAATTTTCTTCACTTTCAAGAACCTTTGTGACTTTTGCGCCAGAGGCGCATGAGCCTTTGGCTCAGTGCCTTGGTGGCGGCACTTTTCGACCGGCTCTCTAGCGGATCAGAATCATTTTATGCGATTCGACAAAGGAACCGGCCCTGAGGACATAGTAGTATACGCCGCTGGAGAGGTTTGAGGCATCGAAAGTCGAAACGTACGTTCCCGCATCGAGCTGCTGGTTAACCAGGGAGCACACGTTCCTTCCGAGTTCATCGTAAACACTCAGCGTCACAGAGCTTCGCTGAGGCACGGAAAACTTGATCTTCGTTGCCGGATTGAACGGGTTAGGATAGTTCTGCGAGAGCTCATAGCCCTCGGGAATGATGTTCGTTGCACGCTCCACAGAGACGAGCGTCGAGCGGTATTTTGTCTCGACTTCTTTCAACGAAGCAATAACCTTCACCTCGCTCGTGTCGTATGCGACGGCATAATAGTACCAGCCCGTTTGTGCTCCGCCATCGATGGTCACGCTACCCTGATTCAGAAAGATCATGGATCGGTCTGCAGACGCGGCATCTCTGGATGCATCAAAGGAGGCATAGTTTGCTGCCTTGAACCTCAGGCTGTCGGGCTGGCCCTCTGCATAAGTGACGGTAGCAAAGAACTCGGTGCCATTGACAGTGCGAAGACCGACCGGTGCACGATTCAAAGCCTTGAATGCAACGTAATGAGACAAACCGGGTCGATAGTAGAAAGCGATGCTGTCTTGTGACCGCCAACGGACGCTGTGACCACTGTAGCTTTGATCAATGCGAGGATAGAATTCAAATGAGAGCTTGCCGGTAATGGCACTGCTTCCCAGATTCTTCAGTTGTACAGCAAGAACCACTCCTCGCAATCCTTTCCAGACATACGCCTGACTGTAGTGATAGACCGTCGGTCCCGAGAACGACGTGGCTTCTGAACCACCGAATGCCTTCGAGGTAAAGCTCATCAAGTAGTCCGCTTTTCTTCCCGCAGACGTTGAATCCGCCGTTCCAGGAGCTATCACAGCCACAGAGTCATCATAATTGTAGACATTCGTATTGGAAACGGCCAGATTGAGATGCGCCCACCGTCCCATCCCGCGGTTGGTGACGGGACTTGAGAGCAGATATCGGCCTGTCGTGGCATAGTACGAATCAACCGTTG
Source organism: bacterium (assembly GCA_007280275.1). Taxonomy (GTDB): domain Bacteria; phylum Bacteroidota; class Ignavibacteria; order UBA10030; family UBA10030; genus UBA9647. The sequence continues at coordinate 4,397 of QYQB01000297.1, forward strand.
GAAGGATGATGTTGACATCCTGAGCCACAGCTGAGGCAACCAGACCCGCTGCAAGAACAGAAACCAGAACTATTCGTTTCATAAATCCTCCCTTGGAAATGTGAGAAGAAAGAACGCCTTAATGCTTGAACAGTTACATTCTTAGAGCGGCCCCCACTTTATCTGGACCGCAATAGCGATGAAGATCATCCCGACACCATACAGCAGTATTTGCAGCGGGATGACCCACTTCAACCACTTTTCGTATGGTATTTTGGCGATCGCCAGGACACCCATCGTGACCCCGGAGGTGGGGAGAATGAGGCTGTTGAATCCGTCACCGTATTGGAAAATCAGAACGGCGGTTTGTCGCGTGATTCCCAGGAGATCGCTCAAGGGAGTCATAATTGGCATACTGAGCGCCGCCTGTCCGCTGCCGGATGGCACAAGGAAATGAAGCGTGAACTGCACAACGAGCATCGCGTACGCCGAGATAATGGGATGCGCCTGCCTGACAAGCCCCGTCATCGAATCGAGCACCGTGTCGATGATCTTCCCATCCGAGGCAATGACGAGAATTCCGCGTGAACAGGCCACGACGAGGGCTGCCGTCAGCATGTCTTTGGCGCCCAAGACAAAAGAGTCGGAGAACTCTTTCATTTTCAGGCGACCGACGATGCCTGAAAGGATCGCCATGCCGAGAAACAGCGCACCGATCTCCGTAATATACCAATCGAACTTCAGAGCTCCGACAACGAGGGAAACCAGCGTCGCCATGAGGACACCAAGAACAACCTTCTGGCGCGTCGTCAGATTGCCGGTAAGAATGGGATCGCTGCTCTCCGACCGCTCATTGTCCAACGCGTGCACCGGGCTCAGCGCAGGGTTTTTCTTGACCTTCGCCGCGTAGCGGGCCACGAAAAGAACCGAGATTGCAGTAAAGACAACCCACATGATGAGGCGGAATTCGATTCCCGAGAACAGCGGCAGGTCGGCGATTCCCTGCGCTACTCCCACGGTAAACGGATTCAAGAAAGCAGCGGCGAATCCCGTCCCCGCCCCGACAAACGGAATTGCCACACCGACAATGGAGTCATACCCCAACGCGCGGGCGAACGGAATGAAAATGAGGATGAACGCGAGCACCTCCTCACTCATGCCGAAGGTCGCTCCTGCAAGGGAGAACAAGGACATGAGGATCGGGATCATAAGTTTCTGCAGCAACGGACTTTTCTCCACTGCAGCAGCCAGTACCTGGATGCCGCAATTGATGGCTCCTGTCGCATTAACAACCCCAAATGCTGCGCCAGCGACAAAGACCAATGCAATGACGAACGCAGCCTGTACAAAGCCCTTGATGGGAGCTGCGAGCATCTTGTCGATCCCTTGCGGCTGAGATGCGACCTGCGTATAGGTGCCCGGGACCACGACCGTGCGTCCATCCTTCTCGATCCGCTTGAATTCTCCAGCGGGTACTATCCACGTGAGCACACCGAAGAGAACGATGATCGAGAAAATCAGAACGAGCGTCGGGGGAATTCGCATCGTGTCGCCGCCTTAGTTTGAGAGCCGGATGACTTTTTTCGACCTGAGGTCATAGATGGAGCCTCTGCGCAGGACGCTCATACGGACATCTGCTGCGCGGAGACCGAAGCCCGTCTCGTCGCGTTTCACCTCCGCCTTTGTAGCGTCGTAGACAATAACAGCAGACCTGCCCAACACTTCGAACGTGTGATCTGGTTTGATCCAAATCGCGGTGGCTTCGTCAATCCCAATTGCGACTCTGGTCGGATGCTCGAGGACGACGCTCACCAGCCTGTTGCTCCTTCGTCGTATGAGGAAGTGCTGATCGACAATAGCATCATCGACGAATCCAAACCCTTCAGTTGTGATGATGTCCTCAGCCTCAATCTTGTTGAATGAAGAATCCCTCGTGGGCCTTTTCTCGTCGCCGGTCAGCATGATCGAACTCATGACAGCCGCACCGGCACTCGTGCCGCCAAGGACAGCCCCGTTTTGATAGAGCTCATGGAGGCGCTTCTCGGTGCGAGTTCCCTTGAGAGCACGGGTCAGTCTCGACTGGTCGCCGCCCCCGAAATACACGCCCGTCACTCCATCGAGCAGTGCAAGAACAGAATCGCCGTCCGCCTGCAGCTTTGTGATGTTCAGATGAAGCACCGTTCCGGCGCCGTACGACTTCATGTCGGCGATGCGCTCTCCGGCCAGTGTGTCGCCGTACTCACTCGCCATCGGGAAGAACACGATCTTCGACTTTTCTCCACCGGCAAGCTGAACGAACGGCTTCATGATATCTGGTCCCCTGCTGCCTCCGCCAATGATGATGAGATTGCCCTTTGGGCCTTCCTGGGCATTGAGGGGCATCGAGCACAAAAGCGAAAAAACGACCGGTGCAACGGACCAGCGCCCTCTGGCGCTTCCATAAGAAAGCAGCGTCTTGGTTTTCTTCAGAATGGTTCTTAACGCGGAGACGCGGAGATCGCGTCTGCCCGCCACTAAGAATTCCTCGAGCCTGGCGGGGAGCACCGCAGAGTCTAATTCCCGTAATCCTCCGCGATTCTCTGCGGCCTCGGCGTCTCTGCGTTGAAACTCACGAAATGAAATAAGGGAACTGCTGCTAGCGAGTCTGTATGAGTTCATGCGCTATGCCTGATGATTTGTGGAGATCTTCGAGCAGGAAGAATTCTTCGACCGAATGCGGCTTCTGTGCGCCGATGCCGATGTTGACGGCGGGGATGCCTCTGGCGTTGTACTTGTTTGCGTCGCTGCCCCCCATGTAGCGTATGGGTTGCGGCGTCAGACCAGCTGCCCGCAATGCGCAGTCCAGCTTAACAATCGCGGGCGACTCCGGTTTGTGAACGTATGGCTCGAAATCAGGCATGGCCTTAAACTGAAGACGGCCCGCGCCCCGAACCGCGTCTTCGAACGTGCGCTCGATGACTTCGAGCTCTTGCTTGATCCTCTCGGGGCAGAACGAGCGTACCTCCCCTTCAATCGTTACCTTGTCCGGCACGACATTGACGGCTTCACCACCGTAGATCTTTCCGATGTTCGACGTCGTATCAGCATCGATGCGTCCCAATCGAAGCTTGCTGATAGCCGCTGCGGCCAGCCCAATTGCACTGACTCCCTCTTCCGGCGCAACACCGGCGTGTGAAGCTTTTCCGAGAAACTGTGCGGTGTAAGCGTACAAACCCACCGACTCGAGGATGTAGATCCCGGGACGCTTGGAACAATCGAAAACGTAGGCCGCGGTAACATTGTGCCGGGAAAGATCGATGGCATCTGCTCCGTAGAGTCCGGTTTCTTCACAGACCGTGAGAGCGACGAAGAAATTCTTGTGAGGAGCTTTTGAGCCGGCGACTCCAAGCAGAAGATCGACAAGGATCGAAAGGCCCATTCTGTTATCAGCGCCGAGGATTGTGGTTCCGTCGGAAGTGACTCGATCTTCTTTGACGACCGGTCTCAACAACGCGGTCGACTGAACTGTGTCAAGGTGGGCCTCAAGCAGAATTGCCGGAGCATCCCCGTCGAATGAAGGAGGAAAGCAAAGAAGGTTGCCGGCGTTTCCCTTGACAACTCCGGCAGCGTCATCCTCAAGGACACGGACGCCTCCACGACGGAGAATCGTCGTGACTTCATCTGCAATCGCACGCTCGGCATGCGAAACGCCTTCAATCGGGGCGAGGCGCAGAAAAAGAGACAGGAGTTCCTGTTGACGGGATGGCATTCGAGGGAGTGAACGGTTTGTTTCAGGTGCTCGAAGGAGCGAAACAACTATTACGCAAAGTTACAGCTTTTCCCGTGACTGTCAAGAGCACCCACGGCAGAAGATGGGTTTCCAGGACTGAGGGGCGCCGGATTCAGGGATTGTCGTCTTTCTGCAGTCCACCGAGGGGAAGGCCAGAATGACCAGAAGGCCATTCATCGGCCTTGCGGCAAAAGGAAGTCCCGATCGATCAGCAGGTCAATCGGGACTTTTTGGCACCAGCACAATGGGGCGTCGTGAACTACTTCAACAGCATGAGCTTGCGCGTCTGGAGGAAGTCACCGGCGATCAGGCGATAGAAGTAGACGCCTGATGAGTTCTTTCCTGCATCCCATTTCACCGTGTACTTCCCGGGGCTCTTCTCGTCATCGAGCAACGTCGCGATTTCCCTCCCGAGCATGTCGTAGATCCTGAGCGTCGCGCGGACCTGTGCACTCAGAGTGAACGTGATTTCTGTAGAAGGATTGAAAGGATTGGGATAGTTCTGAAGGAGAGCGAATTCCGTCGGGATAACTTCTTTTGCGTCGCCCACCCCATTCGTGATATCCGAGGTAACAGGCGCGGGTCTTGTCGTCTCGACATTGCCAACATTGTCCTTCGAGAGCGCATAGAACGAGTACTTATGCGTATACATATCGACATTGACGAGCATCGAGTCTGCGGTTGTCGATCCAATCGGCTGGAACGCGCCGCTGTCCTTTGCAGCATAGAGAGTATACGATTCCACACCCGAACCGTTTTGCTCATCCGCTCCGGACCACCGCACGACGAGCTTCGAGGCAGTCATCCTCGTTGGTATCGATTTCATCGTGGTTTTTGGAGCAGAGTAATCGAGGGTGTTAACGAACTCGTTCGTGGCGATCGGGTTGTTCATATCGAAGACGATTGTCGCACGGTTCGTTATGCTCGTGCCAGAGGCAAGGTTCGGCTTCACGTTCACGCTGAACGAGACCCAGCCTTCACCTTGCGGGGGCGTGACATTAGGAGGAAGCTCGATCCCTTCGATCTCCCAACGGACAATGTTACCGGTGCGAGTTTTCTTCCAGACATATTGCGCAGAGTCATGACTCGTCGCGCCAAATTCGAAGGTCTCCGGATCGAATTCCGTCTTCAGCGTATCGACGATCGTGACTTTCCAAGCAGGCGCCGTCGCTTCCTTCTTGTTTTCAAAGAGAATGCGATACGACATCTTCCCTGCCGAGGTGATGTAGTTCTTCGGTCCGAACCCGGCCGGTCCGATCTTTTCGTTCGGATCCATGGATCTCACAGGATTCGCCTTCTTCTGACTCTTTGAAGAAACTTCCTCTGTCGTCGTTTCATCCACACCGAAATATCCAACGTCGTCCATGATCCAGATCCAGAGTTTCGCTCTGAGATTCGGCACAATCCCTTTGATTGCTTTCACTGTCGAGGCGGCGATATCATACGCCCCTCCAGTGATGCTCATTGCTTTCGTGATGAGGATCTTGGATAATTTCTCGCCCGTTTTCTTCAACGGTTCAATATGAACATTTTCCTTTTTGTTTTGCTCCAGCAACTCCTGCCAGGTGTTGGGATAGATCGCTTTGAACTTCACGAGATCTTGCGGCGTGAGCTTCAGCTGATCGTTCACCTTGTCGCCGACATACTCGATTCCCTTACAGACAATCTTGGAACCGTATTTTGTGACGGTGTACGTGATCACCGCCGCAGCATACGTAGAAAGCGGCTCAATGAGAATCTCCGAGTCCTTTCCCAGACCCGAGAGCTTGCTCACGGGGGGAGCATCGGAAGTAACGATGACATCAAACGAACGAGATTCTCTTGGATTCATCGCTGCGACATAAAACACCGCTGAGGAATCATTCCCGTCATACATGATGCTATCGATCGGCACTATGTTTATCGTGCCATCCGCCCGGGGGAGTTCCGCGCTCTTGATGTGAATAAACTTCTCCGTCATAACAGGAAGGAGGAAATCAAGTGTCGGAGAATCGGAATTGTTGACATAGTTGATGGTGTATCGGTTCGGGGCTCCTCCGATTCTGATCTGATTCCTGCCAAGGATCGACACGATGATCGACGGTCTGACCGAGGATGGATCTGCGCTCGAAGAAAGCACATAGTCACCAAATCCAAATGCGTCCGTCAGCGTGAGAGAATTGGCACTCGTATCACGCGCAGTGTTGGTGGTGGTCGAGACTTGCTTCCAAGTCATGCCGCTGTCCACCGATTGATACACCTGCAACGCGGACTCTGTGTTGGTTCCAAGCAACTCATGATCATAGAGGAATGTCATTGACGAGAAAGACTGCTTGGTATTGCTGGCGAACGTTCTCACTCTCCACCAACACTTGAGCGCTCCTGCGAACGTGGTCGGGACCTGATGACCGTATGACTGGATCCTTACCGAGTCGATGGCGGCATTCGCCAACACCTTGATCCGTGCCCTAAAAAATGAGTAATCCTGCACCCCTGCGAACTTCCTCGTTGTCGTGATACAGCTCCAGTTATCCAGCGCCGGGTCGATCAGGCCGTTGGCGGTATAAATATTCGAGCCGTTCGCGAGCATGCATTTGGAATTGGCGCCAACGCTTAGATTTGGCAGATAGTTCTCACCATAGAGGATGACTTTCTCTCCCGTCGATAGATACGGGACCAGACTGACCTTATCGACAATCGTCCTATTGCCGTTTCCTGACAGAAAGATCCGATTGTTAATGAACGCTTTGTTCGCCGTGAGATTTCCGGTGACATCTACAGCAAGTCCGTTGCCGTAATTGCGAACAAGACCGTTATTCGTAAGGCTGCCGACAATCTTGAGAACCTTCTCCGGGTCAGCGTAGTAGTAATAGCTTTCGATCGTATCTGCGATCGTAACATTCCCCTTGAACGTCACTAAAGTGTTGATGCGAAATCTCCCCTTGATGGTTGGGTTCCCATCAAAAGTGATGTCGTTCAAATTCGGATTTGCGCCACTGACCGTTGTGCCAACAATGTCTTTGGTGTTGATAACAAGGCCGTTGTAAACTGTTGCCCCTGAACCCTGGAGTGTCAGCGAGTAGGCCTTCATATCGAGGACGCACTTGCGCAGATCAAACCAGCTTGTTGTTGCGAGATTCGAACCAGCGACTATCATCCCTAAGGAATCGGTAACTTTGAATGCCGCCTCGAAGAGTTTGCTCGGGGCAAGTGTCAAAGTTTGGTTGCCGCTGCCGCTGAGGTCCGTCCTCTTGTGCGTCCACGTCCCATTGTTTGTCACGTCGCCAGTAATATTCAGCGCAAGTCCGTTGCCGTAATTGCGAATAATACCGTTGTTCGTAAGGTTTCCGACAATCTTGAGGACCTTTTCCGGGTCAGCGTAGTAGTAATAGCTTTCGATTGTATCTGCAACCGTAACATTCCCCTTGAACGTCACCAAAGTGTTGATACGAAATCTCCCCTTGATGGTCGGGTTCCCGTCATAAGTGATGTCGTTCATGTTCGGATTTGCGCTATTGACCGTTCTGCCAACGATGTCTTTGGTGTTGACAACAAGACCGTTATAAACTGTTGCCCCTGAACCCTGGAGTGTCAGCGAGTAGGTCTTCATATCAAGGACGCACTTGCGCAAATCAAACCCGCCCGTTGTTGCGAGATTCGAACCAGCGACTATCATCCCTAAGGAATCGGTAACTTTGAATGCTGCCTCGAACAGCTTGTTCGGGGCAAGTGTCAAGGTTTGATTGGCGCTGCCGCTGAGGTCCGTCCTGTTATGTGCCCACGTCCCGTTGTTTGTCACATCGCCAGTAATATTCAGCGCAAGACCGTTGCCGTAATTGCGAATAATACCGTTGTTCGTAAGGCTGCCGACAATCTTGAGAACCTTCTCCGGGTCAGCGTAGTAGTAATAGCTTTCGATCGTATCTGCGATCGTAACATTTCCCTTGAACGTCACCAAAGTGTTGATGCGAAATCTCCCCTTGATGGTTGGATTCCCGTCATAGGTGATGTCGTTCATGTTCGGATTTGCGCTATTGACCGTTTTGCCGACGATGTCTTTCGCGTTGTTGACAGTACCGTTCGAAATATTAGCTGAGCTGCCGTACAGTGTGACAGCGAAGCTGTTCATATCAAGCGTCGACTTGCCAAGGTCGAATCCCGCAGTGAAAGCAAGGTCTGACACTGCCACAATCGGCGGACGAGCAGTCGCGTCAACCATCATCGTGCATTCGAACTTCTTCCCGCTCCCCGCAGACAGCGTTTGGGTTCCCGCCCCATTCAACTCTGTCCTGCGAATCGTCCAGGTTCCATTGTGGGTGATGATTCCTTTGACTCTCAACACGAGGCCGTTCGACGACCCTTCATTCCTAATCGTTCCGTTGTTCGTAACGCTGCCATTCACCGTGAGGATTTGATCAGGCCAGGCATATCCCGTGCGATTGAACAAAGAGCCTCCGGAATTGACTGTCAAGTTTCGGCAGGGGAAGCTCGCCTCGGTCGATCCGGTGGCAAACCCAACTGGCCCGGCGATCACAACGTCACTACTTGCAGAGGGAACAACACCGCCTATCCATGTAGCTGAGGCATCCCAATTGCCTCCCGCGCCTGTTGATGTAATCGTTTGAGCAATGGAGTTCTGTTGCGCCATGAGCAGGATAGTCACGCCAAGCAAAAAAATCCGCCGTACCGAAATCCTCATAGAGACCTCTATCTAGAAATGATGTGGGGAGAAATCTTTAGAACTACAATTTTGTGCGCACAGGATCGTATGGAATCAAAATGGAGTCTGCAGGAATCACGCCAGCAAACACATGTGATCAGTCTGGATTCTTACGCTGAAGAATGATTGGGGTGAAGCTATGCACCTTTTTCTTCTCTGTCAACATGATTTACTTCTCATGTTGACGAGACGAGGGCTCGTCTCAAAGCGGGACATCGAAGCAAGAAGGTGTGACATGCCTGTACAGAGAGAGGTGCGCGGCTTGCATATCGATGATTCCGAGATATCCGACCTGCGAAGTTTCCCGTCCACGATTTCAACTACCTCACACGACGCTACCGTCAGCAGTGCTGGACTAGCAGCTTTGAGATGGCAAGACCGGTAACGTATTTGCTACTGGCAAACATCCAAGGCGAAGACTGTCTCTTGAAAGTCTAACCTCCACCATGATATCGTTTCCAGGCAAGCCGGCACCGCTGGCCCCACAACAATTTTCTGCGACAGGCTAGTCTTCCTCGTCAAATCGGGATGGTCTGTTCTTCGGCTTATTGATCGTGGCCGCGTCGAGCACCCAAACGCCACGCCCGTGTGTTCCCACCGCGATCATGTTGTCCCGCGGGTGAATAACCAGATCAAGTACGTATGTCCACGGGAGGCCTGTGCCGAGGGCATTCCACGTCTTGCCGCCATCAGTCGTCACGTAGACGCCGCCATCCGTGCCGGCATACAGTATCTCCTTGCTCTTCGGATCCTCCCGAATCACGTTCACCGGTCCGACAGGAATTCCCTTTGATATATCGACCCACGTTTTGCCGTAATTCGTCGACTTCCAGACATAGGGAGTGAAGTCATCATCACGCTTTCCATTCTGCGTCATATACACAGTCGGCAAATCATATGCAGAGGCTACAATGCGCGAGACCCACTTCTGATACGGCAAGCCCTCCATGATCTCCTGCCAGCGCTTCCCGCCATCTCTCGTCATTTGGACCTTGCCGTCGTCTGTTCCGGCATAGAGCAATCCGTATTTCAACGGCGACTCGGAAATGGTCGTCAGCGTGTGGTGGGAGATGTCGCCCATCTCAGCTGCAGTATTGTACGTCAAATCGGGGCTGATCTGTTCCCACGTATTGCCCTGGTCGATGGACCGAAGGATGTACTGCATGCCGTGGTAGATGATATTCGAATTGTGCGTCGAGATGATAAATGGCGCAACCCATTCCCCGCGCATTTTCGGTTCGTCTTCGTACATGCGCGGAAGGAGGCGCTTCGATACGCCCTTGACGACGTCCGTGCGGGCGATAGTCCCATAGAATCCCGCCGAATAGACAATGGCCGGATTCGACGGATCGATGGCATGGCTTGATCCCTCTCCGCCGGGAGCACCGTCGAACTTCACGGCCTGGACTTTGTCGCGACCCCTGCTCAGGTCGATGACACCGCGGAAGCTTCCATAGTCCTGGACAGATCCATAGACTTTGAACGGAGAATCCATATCAAATGCGATGTTGAAGAATTGTGTCGCCGGTATCTTATCGGTGAAACTTCTCCAGTTCTTCCCTTTGTCGTACGAAACATACGCACCGCCGTCATTCACATTCACAAGATAGCTCGAATTCTGGGGATCGATCCAGAGTCCATGGTGATCGCCATGCATCCCGCGCAATTGCCTGAACGTTTTTCCCCCGTCGGTCGAGACGTTCAGTCCGAGGCCCATGGTATAGATCGTATTCTCATCATTCGGATCGACGCGCATCTGTCCGAAGACCCAGCCATAGGTTGCCGAATGTCTTTCCATGTACTTTTGTGTCGAATCGACGAGTCCGCTCACCTGTTTCCATGCAGCGCCGCCATCATCGGTTCGAAAAATCGTGGCTCCCCTGATCGCACCCGAGGAGGGCCGGCCGTAGGAATCCGTCGCACCGCTGTCAGCGGCCGTGGTTTGGTAGTTGTCGACAAACGCGTAGAGCACTTTCGGGTTCGAACGCGCAATGTCGAGGCCGATGCGCCCTCGGAACTTCGCATCCGGCAATCCGCTATTGACCTGCTTCCAGGTTTTTCCGCCATCGGTCGTTTTGTGAATTCCACTGCCGGTGTAGTCCGCCCGGTTGCGCGGATCGTTCCATTTTAGTCTCGTGCGCTGCCATGTCGCGGCATAGAGTGTCTCGGTATTGGCCGGATCCATGACGAGATCGATCGCTCCTGTCTGTTCATTGACAAAGAGTACTTTCTGCCAGGTTTTCCCTCCGTCTACCGTCTTGTACACACCCCGCTCGTTGTTGAAGGTCCATTCGTGACCCGAGGCAGCAACATAGACGACGTCCGGATTGTTCGGATCAATGATGATGCGCGCAATGGTGTACGTGTCGGTCAGGCCCATATGCTGCCAGGTCTTTCCGGCATCCGTCGATTTGAACACACCGCAGCCGGCCTGCGAGCTGCGGAAAATATTCGCTTCCCCGGTGCCGACCCATACGATGTTCGGATCAGACGGAGCTACGGCAACGTCTCCGAACGAAGTCGATGCAGCCTGTTCGAAAACCGGGTTCCAGGTCGTTCCCTCGTTTTCCGTCTTCCATAATCCACCCGATGCACTGGCGACGTACATCGTGTAGCTCTTCCCCTTCGGTGCCACGACGGCAACATCGACGCATCGACCTCCGACATTCGTCGGACCTGCAAACTGCCATTTCAAATCTTTGAACGGCGACTTCGTTTTCATTTCCTGGTACTGGTCAAAACCTTTCATGCGCAAAGCGGGATCGGTTGACTGGATCCGGGCTCCCTTCTTTGCCTGAAACGCGAAAGCGCCAGCGGATAGGACAACGAGTCCCATCATTGCCGCGAGGAAACGCCGAGTTGTATTTGTGAGGTGCATACCAAGCCCCTTTCGATGGTGGAGGTTGCAGGAAATTGACATTTACAAAATCGTATGCAATGCTACGCCGCGACGACATCCAGAGACGCTTCCGACAAGTCCTGCCACCAAGACACGAAGACACAAAGCACAACAAAAACTGAGAGAATTCAAATCTTTTCCTTCGTGGCTTGCCAGCCCGCTACGCGTTCTGGCGGGGTGACTTCGTGGTCCCGCTCTTGGATTCCGCTCATAAGCGGGATTCAGAAAGCGGAACAAAGTCGATGTTTTCAACCGCGCTTCGAGAAGCTACAGTGAACCCTTGAGCCGCATGATTGTGACGGAATTTGGCGCAAACGTGTACTGAAACTCTTTCGCTATTCCCTCAACAGGCGTCGTCCTCGGGACAATCTTCAGAGGTTCTGCAATCGTGTTTTCATCCCGGGGATCGGCGGACGTTAGAACAGAGGCTTCGCCGTTCGGTTCAACTGAAGCGACGCCATCGATCGTGATCCTCGTGTCAATTGCCTGCTTCGACACATTGACGACTTTCACGATGATCTCGCCCGAAGCAGATGCCCGGCTTACAAC
>QYQB01000301.1 GCA_007280275.1 bacterium
CTCCCACCCAGCTCGAGTTGTAGGCAATGGTGCTGTAGTTTGGTATGTCATAGAACATCTGCGATCCTCGCTCGCCGGCGAAATAGACGTGGTAGTCCCAAAGGCTGATCTTGCCTTTCTCCGTGATTCCCGATTTGATTTTCACCACCGCCGCCGGGCGGAACGCGTCATAGAAGAATTCTTCCTTCCTGCTGTACGCCACCTGTACGGGTTTCCCCGTCATCTTTGAAAGGCGCGCTGCTTCGACCGCCTGAAGATTTCGCGTCTTTCCTCCGAACCCGCCGCCGACGAAGGGAGTAATCACCCGGACGTTTTCCGACGGGAAGCCAAGCTCTTTTGCGATCTCCTCTTTCGCGGTGAACGGATTCTGCGTTGAAGGCCATACGGTCGCCTTGCCGCCTTCCACGATCGCAACGGCGGTGTGCGGCTCCATTGGCGAGTGTGCTACGTAGTCGTTGAAATACGTCGCTTCGACCAGGGTCTTGGCGCCGCTTTCGCCCGCCTGCAGGCTTCCTTCCTTTGCAACGACCTTCCCCGCAGGTGCGACCTTCAGAAGATGGTCGAAGATGTTCTTGTCGTTGAGATCGGATTTCGGAATCTCAAACTTTGCTTTGACTTTTGAGAGCGCAACATCGGCCACATCCGGGTATTTATGGAGGACGGCAACGAAATCTCCTTCTTTGATGACCTGCACGCCGTCTACCCGTTTCGCCTCGGAGATGTCCGCGCTGATAAGTTTGGAGTCGTGAGCAGGCGGTCGAAGGATTCTGGCATGAAGCATGCCAGGAAGCTGGATGTCGCCGGCGTATTTCGCCTTGCCGGTTACCTTCTCCTGTGCATCTCTGCGAACCAGCGACTTGTTCATGATCCTGAATTCGCCCGGTTTCTTGACGCTAACTTTTCCGGTGGGGCGTCGCTCGATTTTCTTTCCCTTCGCGAGCTGGGCGTATGCTACCTTGTGCTGCTCGCTGGTTGAATCGAGCACGAATCCGTTTTCCGTCGTCAGACGATCAGTCGGCACCTTGAGATAGTCCGAGCCGAGTTCCAACAGCACTTGCCGCGCCTCGGCACCGGCCATGCGCAATGAAGGTCCGAACGATCGCGTTGAAAGCGAGCCGAATGTGCCCATATCCCACGGACAGAGATCGGTATCACCCATCACCATATCGACAGATTCGAGAGGAGCATCAAGTTCGTCTGCCAGCATTTGTCCGAGGGAGGTGACAACGCCCTGGCCCATTTCAATTTTTCCCACATAACACGAAACGCGCCCATCCTCGCCGATTTTCAAGAACGCGTTGAAATCGGTTGGAACTCCACGCTGAGGTCTTCCTTGTCTGTCCTGAGCGGACATCAGCGAATCCCCGATGGTGAAGAGGAGGAAGATGCCGCTGCCCGCTGTCTTGAAGAAATCACGCCGGTTGATCTCGTTTCCGGAAGGCTGCTCCAGGAACTCGAGCCCTGTGTATTCATCGTTCTTCATGTTAGCGCCCTCCTTCCATTTCTTTCGCAGCTACGTGAATTGCCTGGACGATGCGCGTATGTGCTCCGCAGCGACAGAAGTTGTCGTCCATTCCTTCGACGATCTCCGCATCCGACGGACGTGGATGTTTTTTCAGCAGGGAGTAGGCGTTCATGATCATACCCGGTGTGCAGTAGCCGCATTGGAGCGCGTCGTGATCCATGAAGGCTTTCTGCAACGGATGGAGTCTTCCGTCTTTCGCAAGTCCCTCGATGGTCACGATCTCTTTGTCATGAACATATTTGAGCGGTGTCGAACAGGAACGGACCGCCAGGTCGTTGACCAGGACTGTGCACGCGCCGCAGAAGCTTTCGCCGCAACCGAATTTCGTTCCTGTCAATCCGAGATCGGTGCGCAACACCCAGAGCAGCATGCGGTCCGTATCGGCGGTCAGTTGCAGGGGTTTGCCGTTGAGTTTGAATTTGATTGTCTCTGTCATTATGAGCTCCTTGTTTTGAACCACAAAGGCAAAAAGACTGCACAAATGTACTATTTCCTCCTCAAACCTCAAGAGATGTGTTGCGAAGCGTTCAGGCCTGCAGCCCAGAATAGCCCCGCTTTTGAGGGCGGAAAGTCAGGAAAAAGCTCTCCCTCTATGGTAAGATCACAATTCTGAGAGCGACCAAGAGGAGAACGATTCCTCCAACAACCTGAGCACGTGGGCCGATTCGACGGCCGGCCCGCTGTCCGGCAAAAATCGCAATGACCGACAAAACCATGGTAATGAGTCCGATGACGACGCTTGGATACCAGACGGAGATTCGGAGGGCGGCGAGCCCGAGGCCAACAGCGAGGGCATCGATGCTTGTGGCAGTCGCAAGCGTCACGAGCGTCCATCCACGAGTGGGATCATTCGCTTCCCGCGTGTCGGGTGGTTCGTTTGCGGAGCGGATCATGCGCACGGCGACGAATGCAAGAAGACCGGCTGCGATCCAGTGATCAAACAACTTGATGTAAGGCTCGATTCGAGTCCCGATGGCCCAACCGGCCAACGGCATCAGGAACTGAAAGAGGCCGAAGTGAAATGCGATCCTGAACTTCGCACGCGTGTTGCCGAGGTGTCCGGCAGCGCTCAACGCTAATGAGACGGCGGCTGCGTCAAGAGAAAGTGAAAATGCCAGGATGAGACTTTCTAGATTAGACATCGTTGCCCTGAGTTTGAGGAAAAATCCTAAACTCGAACCTCCCTCGAATTTCGAGTTTCAGATTTCGAATTTACTTTAGCCACTTGCCATATAGCTCAGGCCGACGATCGCGCAGAAACAGTTTCTTTGCGTGTGATCGCTCGACCATGCCGAGATCCAGATCGCAGAAAAGAGTCTCCTTTCGTCCTTTTCCGGCTCGGGCGATGACTCTTCCGTCAGGGTCGCATACAAACGATTCGCCTCCGAATTCCAGCTTAGGCTCTTTACCAACGCGATTGCAGAGCGCGGTGAAGTATCCATTCTGGAACGCAGCCACGCGCATTTCGGCTTCATACAATCCGTCGGGCCACTCATCAACCGCCCCTGCCTGCGGAATCACGACAACCTGGGCGCCGGCAAGAGCCAGTGCACGCATATACTCAGGATAGTGTCTGTCATAGCAGATTGCAACACCAATTCTGCCGACCTCAGTGTCATAGACCGGTGCTCCGCAGTCACCCGGCGCATAGTATCCCTTTTCATGAAAGCATGTGTAGTCAGTCACATGAACCATTCGCGTCCTGCCCAGGAGTCTTCCGTCGCCACCAATGACTGGCGACGTGTCGTATGTTCGTTCTCCATCTCGCTCGAAAAGATTGAGGACAAAAGCAGTGTGGTACTTGCGCGCAAGTGAAGCGAATGCCTCGGTTGTCGGGCCGGGAACGGTTTCAGCCAGATCCGCCACGTTGGCTGAAGCTTTTTCTTGAGGGTAAAACGGCTCGAATGCCAGCTCGGCAAAGCAGATAAGCTGAGCGCCTTGCCTGGCGGCTGCCTCCGCGGCTTGAAGACCCTTTCCCCGGTTGGCTGCTTTATCGTTTGTGGCGCGTTGCTGGATGAGCGCAATTCTCATGATGGTGGACTCCATGTGATCGAAATGGATGGCGAGGTCAGGAGCCTGCCCGAACCGCGAGACGGGCGGATTGTCTCCAGCAACACTGTTTACTTCTCAGACTTCTTGTAGCTGATCGCAACACCGGAACCAACAGTGTTGAATGTGGTCACGAAATTCTTGAGGCTTATGACATACTCGGTATAGTCCTGAATGCCCCCATATCCGCCCCGGCGCCCTGGCACGTTATGGGCTGTGAAGCATCCGCCTGCCTTCAGTTTGGGCGCCACGTCGATGAAATACTGTTTGTACCATTCCTTGTCGGCATCACTGAAGACGAAGTCAAAGGGTCCCTTGAGTTCTTTGACAAGATCATGAGCATCCGCCAATCTGGCATCGATGAATTCCGAAAGACCGCACTCTTTGAAGTTGGCGACGGCCTGCTTGTGGCGATCTTCATCGATGTCGATCGTGATCAGTCTACCGCCTGTCTTGCTCAGAGCCCAGGCAATCCAGATGCCGGAGTGTCCGGTGGATGTTCCGATCTCAAGCGCGTTCCTGTAGTTGTTCTTTATGATCAGGTCATACAAGAGCCTTCCGTCAGACGTCGGGATGTTCATGTCGTGCCATCGGCCCGCGTGGCTGTCGAGGAACTTCTTCACTCTATCATTGAGGGCCGGGTCTTCCTTCTGGTCTTGTGATTGAACCGCGCAGAATACTCCGCCCACAAAGAGCAGGAAAGAAAGCATCACAAACAGAGTACGTGGCTTTGATTTCATCTAAACCTCAACGTTGATCGTCAGACCGCTTCTATGGTTGACGGCGGCTTTGGCGCGATATTGTAGGTCACACTGACCACACCCGGCACCTTGCGGGTAATTTCTCTAGCAATCTTTTCCAGGACTTTGAACGGGAGCTTCGTTGGTGTCGCCGTGCGGGCGTCGAGGCTGTCCCAGCAGCGCACTTCGATCTGCTGACCAAACTCGCGCTTTCCATCGCGCATGCCCGTGACGCGATCTTCGTGCAGGATCGCCAGATACTGAAATGCTCCGGTGCCCTTCAACAACTGCTCGACAATCGACGTCGCTATCCGCACTGTCTCGATACGCTCGGGCGTTGCTTCACCGATGACGCGCGCCGAAAGGGCGGGCCCGGGAAAAGGAATACGCTTGAAGATCTCAGACGGAAGGCCGAGGGCCTTGCCCACTTTTCTTACGCCGTCCTTGCGAAGCTGGATGAGCGGTTCGAGGATGCGATATCCGAACGTTACCTGTGGATCGATCCCGAGTTGTTCGAAGACGTTGTGCTGGCGTTTGATCCCCGCCACGGTCTCGTCGACGTCCGTAAGAATGGTTCCCTGGAGGAGAACCTTCGCCCCGCTTTCCTTCACAATTCGTCCGAACACGTGTCTATAGAATGTCTGAGTGATCGCTTCACGTTTCTGCTCAGGATCCGTGATTCCTTTGAGTGCTGCGAAGAACTCATCCCTCGCATCGATGATTTCAACGGCCGCGCCGAGTTTGCGGAAGAGGCGTACGACGCGTTCCGGTTCCCCTTCGCGCATCAAACCATTTTGCACAAAGACCGTTCTCAGGTTTTTTCCGAGGGCCCGATGGCCCAGCATCGTGACAACTGAAGAGTCGACGCCACCGGAGAGCGCGTTGATCGCTGTGCCGTCGCCGATGGCGGTCTGGATCTCCTTGACCTTTTCGTCAATGAAGCGTTTTGTATTGAGTTTCTGGGCGGTGATTTCTTTGATCATGTGAGAGCTCCCTGGGAAAGTGGATAGATCGTAGCAGGAAGGTAGCAATGAATAAGGAAAAAGCAAAAGAGATTGGAGCTTGCAGCAAACAGCAAGCAGACTGAATGTGGGATGTCCACGATCGCGGGATGTGTGACGAGGCTGGATTTCCCCTGTTGTTTAAGATGGTTTTTTGGTAATATTCCGTCCGCTGTCAAGGGATGCAGAATAACCTCTTTTTGACTTCTCATTATGGCCGATTTTGAAATAGCTGTCATTGGTGCCGGTGTTGTGGGCCTGGCGATCGCTGCCCGGCTTTCGGAAAAGCGTACGAACCTCGTTGTCCTCGAAAAGAACGAGAAATACGGGATGGAGACATCCAGCCGGAACAGCGAGGTCATTCACGCCGGCATTTACTATGAGCCCGGCTCGCTCAAGGCAACACTGTGTGTCGCGGGAAGGGATGAGCTTTATTCTCTTTGCCGGAAGCACGATGTCGGGCACAAGCAGCTCGGTAAAATTATCACCGCCACAAACGAAAAAGAACTGAACCAGCTCGAGGAGGTCTATCGGCTCGGAACCAGGAATGGCGTCGAGCTTGAGATACTCGACAGGAATCAAACACTCCGCCTGGAGCCCCATATCAACACCGTCGGAGCAATTCTCTCGCCGAAGACCGGAATTGTGAGTGCACACGAATTGATGGACCATTACTATCATGCAGCCGTCAGCAACGGCGCTACCGTTCAACATCACTGCGAGGTGAACGGGATCGAGAAGACAAATAATGGATACCTGATAACGGTGAAGGAGGGCGGCCAGACATCGACATTCACGAGTGAAAAAGTCATCAACTCGGCCGGATTGTACTCGGACCGCATCGCGGAGCTCGCAGGGATCGATATCGACAAAGCGGGATACAGGATGGTCTATGCAAAAGGTTCGTACTTTTCAGTCGTCTCATCGAAAGCGAAGCTTGTCTCGCGCCTCGTCTACCCGATGCCCAACAAGGAAACCCTTGGAGTTCACGTGGTACTCGACCTCGGCGGCCGGCTGAGGTTTGGGCCCGATACTGAATACCAGGACGACAGAAATTTCGACTACAGGGTTGACGACACGAAGCGGAACGTTTTCGGCAATTCTGTACGCCGGATATTTCCGGCGATCACAGATGAAGACCTGGCACCCGACATGAGCGGATTCCGCCCTAAGCTGCAGCGAAAAGGTGAGCCGGAGAAAGACTGGGTCATCGTGCATGAGAAGGAGAGGGGATTGGAAGGATTCATTAACCTGATCGGGATGGAGTCGCCCGCGCTGACCGCGTCGGCGGCAATCGCACGGTATGTGGAGACGCTGCTCGAATGACAACTGTCGCACCCGACCCGAACCCACAAGAGCGCAAGAGCGAGCCCCTCTTCCCTGATCCAATAGTACAATTGGATCGTTCGATGGGGTCAGGTCAATCCGGGAACTGAGAGCACCACTTCCTGGCAAGAAGGCAATTTGCTTCCAGACAATAATTAGATAGATTATGTCCCGTCTTTCCTTCCCCCCATATCCGAGATCGCTGTGACGATTCTTCTTCTCACGCTGACACTTTTGCTTCTCTCTCTTGTGTACGAGCGGGTGGTGTTGAACCGACTTCGGAATTCGATCCCGCTGGTGGTAGCTGTGACCGGAACGCGGGGGAAATCGAGCGTCGTGCGCATGCTGGCGTCCGTTCTTCGGGAGGCAGGGGACACCGTGTTGGCCAAGACAACGGGCTCGCAAGCCCAGTTCGTCCTGCCGGATGGTACGGTTCAGGATGTGCCGAGGCGAGGGATTGTATCCATCCTTGAGCAAAAGAAGGTCCTCAGGAAAGCCGTAGAGCTGCGCGCGAATTGTCTTGTGGTGGAGATCATGAGCATTCGTCCGGAAAACCATTTCGTCGAATCCCAGCAGATCCTCAAGCCTGACATTGTTCTGGTCACGAATGTTCGTCGTGACCACACGGAGGCAATGGGGGAAACCGAGACAGAGATCGCGTCCGTGCTCCGGCTGGACCTTCCGCCCGCCGCTTCGGTTTACGTTCCGGAAGAATTCCGATCCCTTCTGGATCCCCCGAGTCCCGGGGTGAAATCTGCTCG
The DNA here is from genome assembly GCA_007280275.1 of bacterium. Lineage (GTDB taxonomy): Bacteria > Bacteroidota > Ignavibacteria > UBA10030 > UBA10030 > UBA9647. The sequence goes on from QYQB01000301.1 coordinate 7,403, forward strand.
AATCAGTTCTGTCCGACAGGGATGCTCTGATCCCCTGAGGGCCGCTCTCAAAGCGCGGCAGATGACAGAATTCACCGAGAACCTCGATCTCGTAGCCTCAGTGGTGAGAGATCTCGGTGTGCCGGATAATATTGCATCACGGGGCATTGAGAACGCCCGCCAAGACATTGGGAAATTCAGGGTGTGGACGTATCGAATCGGTGGGAAGCGAATATTCCTCGTGAATGCATTCGCAGCAAACGATCCGGATTCGACGATGAGGATCTACGAAAAGGCCCGCCGGACTCTTGCGGCTGCTCCAGCTCTTTTCACCGGCCTGCTGAACCTCCGTTACGATCGTCCTGACCGGACTGTGCAGTGGATCGAAGCCCTGAAGGAGGAAGCATCAAGTCACTTCAAGAACCTCTACGTCGTTGGCGGTCACGCACACGTTGTTCAGAGAAAAGTGAAATCCGCTTCAATCCTGCCGTATTCAAGTCCTGACGAAATCACGAATGTCATCGCCGAATCAATGGAGGAAGACGGGATCCTCTTTGGCTTCGGCAACATCGGCGGCGCAGGGCGAGCACTGGTTGAACA
>QYQB01000279.1 GCA_007280275.1 bacterium
GGAACGGGATGTTGCATTCGGTTCGGAGCGCTGTCGTTGAACGGGCAGGAAGGTTGCCGTGAGGAATTCTTTTGCTCACGAGGTACCGAAGATCCTGCTTCCGGCAGAAGTCCTCCTTTTCCGGACTGTGACCCTCTTCGTTGACGAAAAGAATATCTGCCGACAGGACATCTTCATTCTCCACAAAATCCATAATCCCGGAGCCTTTGTTGATGGTGCATCGGGTGACACACCGCAACGCCTCGAGCATGAATTGTCGTTCGTCCTGGTTGTTGATCGGGTACCGTCCCTTCAACCTTCCGACCGTCTCATCCGACCCTATGCCCACGTAGACATCACCGTATTCGGCTGCCTCCTTCAGAAACGCGACATGACCACTGTGCAACATGTCAAAGCAACCAGTGACGAAGACTTTTCTTCTTCTTTCCATCGTGCTTCAGATCAGGTTATGAAATGAAAGTGAGTCGCAGACTGCGCCTTCTCGATTCGATTGAGCGACCTGTTCAGGAGTGATACAACGATTGAGTACCTTGGACGTGCCACGCACCCAAAGCGCGCTGTCTGCCGGTAGCTTACTTTCTGACGAATTCTACAAATCCTCCGGCCTTCGCATCAAACTCGACGAAGCCGTCCTTGATCTTCACAGGTCCGACTCCCTTCAAACTGGTTTTGAAGAGGCTCCCGCCAAACGGATCCATCATTTTCACCTTCCCTCCTTTTTCCGCCACGACGTTTACGCGGTTCGTACGACCTTCCTTCCGGGATGCAGTAACCAGGAGGGCTCCCTCAGCGCGGAAATTCGAGAACGATGCATCCTTCCAGCTTTCAGGGATTGCAGGGAACACCCTGATCGTGCCATTCTGGCTCTGCAGGAGCATTTCCTGAATTCCCTGAGCGCAGGCAAAGTTTCCCTCGAGCGTGAAGGGCCTGTACGTGAACTTGGATTTCCCCGTTCCCGACTGATCACCGTTCACGTGAAAGCTGTTGGGCAAACAGAAGCACGTGGCGAAGGTCCTGAGCGCTTCAGCCGCCTTGTCCCCATTTCTGGCTCTCGCCCACATGCTTCCCAGCCATGAGTACGAGTATCCGCACCACCAATCGGTTCCGAGCCGCTCGAGATCGGCAAGCGACGCAGAGATCGTTCTTCGATCCTGTTCTCCGTTCTCCCACTCGAGCAGTCCAAGCGGATGGATAGCCATCAGGTGTGAGAAGTGGCGGTGTGATTCCTTCAACTCCACGCCGGGAGCGACGAGGAGTTTCCCATTGACCGGCGAGACCGAAAGCTCCGGCCACTCTGCCAGCATTGCCTTCCACCGTTCTGACTCTTCCTTGTTGCCCAGTTCAAGAGCGAGTTCTGCTGCCGCCCCGTACAACCATCGGACGAGAGCAATGTCGTAGTTCGTCATGGCTCGAAACCATGCCTCCACCCGATTGTCGTTGATCTCGGGGGAAGAACTCAGCGGAAGTTTTCTTCTTCCCAGACTATCTCGAACGGAGAGTTGATCGAGGTGAAGGGCGACTAACTGGATCCACGGGTACGCCCGATCACGGAGAAATTGTTTGTCCAGACTGTACCGCCAATGGAGATAGAAGTGCTGGGCAAGCCAGGCAGAGACTGTCGGTGAGAGTGAGTACTGAATCCATCCTCCCATCGGCTCTCCGGTGAGCGTGGAGACACCCGCGAAATTCAGCCCTGTCGTACCAAAATAAGTGCGTGTGTAGCGCTCTGCAACCGGCTTGCACCACCAGAGCCAATCGAGAAACGCGAGTCCTTCCTCGAGATGATTGGAGCTATAACAAGGCCAGTAGCTCAGCTGCGTGTTCAGATCGTGATGGAAATCTCCTTTCCACGGGGGCAGGCGGTTGTTGTCGGCCGTCCAAACGGCTTGAAGGGTGATAGGAGGGGCGCCGCGGCGCGAGGCGCTCCCAAACTTGTACATCTCCCGATACCACTGCATCTCGAGAATCGAATCAGGGAGCTGAATGGAAGACTGCCGCCAGAACTGACGCCACCATTCTCTATGCGTCTTGAGGTCCTCATCGAATGATGTTTTCTTCGTGAACCGGACGACAACAGGTTTTTTCGAAGCGTCCTGCAACCTGAATGGCTTGTCCGGATAGATCTGCCACATCCCCGTGAGGATGTTGTCTTCATCCCTCGACCAGCTGACGTAAACTGTGTACGAGGATCCACCATAACAATCCTGCCGATACATGATACTGTTTCTACCTTCGACGATCTTCGGGGGTGGATACCCCAGACGACGAAGATCATTGCCGCCAGGACCGCTATCCGTGCCTTGCGTCGAGGTATCTGGCAGCGCGTACGGCGGCGGAATGAGCCGCGGTTCTACTCCGTGTCTGAGACCTGTAACCCGGAACCAACCAAGTTGCTCGGTAGCATGAACAAATGTCTGCAGCTGAATCCCGGACTTCCACTTGATCGTGCAGAGGGCATCGTCGAGCTGGAGACGGACGAATTCTACATCGTTCACATCGGGGATTGGGATTTCCAGTGCTGCTCCCGGCAGCTTCGTCGGGGCCGCATCACGGTCGTACGGAACATCGCCCATTGCCTGAGCCCGCCTGTAATCTCCCTTGATCGCCTGCTCCACGACCCAGGCGAATCGAAACTCGGGTTGTTCAAATTCCTTGATCTTCCGCAGATCCCATAGATCGGCCCGATCAAGAGACATTCTCAGAACGCTGTCACGCTGCCAGATGAGCGCGCCGATCATCCCGTTTCCTAGCGGGATCCCTTCATCCCAGCTCCTGGCGAGCCTCGGAAAATGAAGATCGTGGGAAGTGACGCGAGCCTTGCTACGCTGAGAAAAAGCCTGCGCCGCAAGGACTACGAACAGGAGGAGGAGAAAGAAAAAGCGATCCCGATTCATCGTTCCCACAATTGTTGAACAACGATAGATCACTTTTGGTGGAAGAGCATTGTTTCAGGAATGATCTGTTTCTCACCCTTCACACCTTCCAGCCAAACCTTCAACTCCCTGCCGCCCCCTTTCTGGAAGTATTGCACCTTGATCGCATGGGATCCAGCACCCAGGGCAACGGCCCCTTTCACCTCTTTCATTCCATGGAGGCCATCGTTGTTAACGACCATGTTGTCATCGATATACAACCGGCTCCCATCATCCGAATCCGTGGAGAATCCATAGACTCCGTTCTCAGGCACTCTGACGAAACCCCGGTATTCCAGTCCGAAGTACTCCGGTTGGTTTCGCGGCGAGAGATCGAATGCAGGAATATCCCCCTGTTTTGTCGGCGTGAGTTTGCTGAAGTCCGGCAAGACATTCCAATCGCCCTCATAGTACGAGTACTGGATTCCGTTTTCGAGTCCCGAGACGCTCGCTCCCGGACTTGGACTTACCTTGGTGAATGTCGAGGAAACAGTTCCACTGACGGGCTTGCCCTCACGGAAGCAACGTGCCGTCACGATTGTCGTACTCGTGAGTCTGATCGGACCTGTCACGAGAGGCGAGCTGGCGGCCGGAGTCGTTCCGTCGAGAGTGTATCTCAAACTGAAACTCTCTCTCTCAGACTTCACTGTGACATCAAGACGATCGACGAAGATGTCGAACTTCGCACTGATGATTGGCGGAGTTGTCACATCGACACTTCCGCGGACATCAAACACGACTACGCTATTAATTGGATCGGGAGATTTCGCCGGAACATCGATGACAAGGGCGTCTTCCTGCCTTCGCACAAGCAGATGCAGTTGCTCTTTGTCCGCGAGAAGAAAAGCCTGCTTCGGTTCATTCAATATTCCGGGAACAGTCAACTTCCCGTTCGCAGGCCAATTGAATACGTGAAGATAGAGTCTGGTGCCTCCATCAATGGCCTTTTGTGTGCACCGTCCCCATTCAAGGTCCTTGAACGGGCTGGCTTTGGTTTCATAGATCGACTCCCCGTTTGTTTTCATCCAGTCGCCCAGTTCACGGAGCCGTTCGATGGCCTGCTGGGGGAATACACCTTCGGATGTCGGGCCGACATTGAGGAGGAAGTTGCCCCCCTTCGATGAGATGTCTGCCAGCTTCTGGATCAGGTCCTCAGTCGATTTCCATTTCTGATCGTTCTTGTTAAACCCCCAGTTATCATTCATGGTCATGCAAGTTTCCCATGAGACACCTGACAAACCTGTTGCGGGAATCTCCTGCTCAGGCGTGCCAAAATCGCCAGCAAATTGCCCCGCCTTTGTGAATCCCTCCATGCCCGATCGCCCTGCTCCGACTCGATTGTTGATGATGATGTTGGGTTGGAGGCTTCGGACGTAATTATAGAGCTCGGTTCCGTACTTCGTGTTCCATGTCGATTCCCATTCTCCATCGAACCAGAGGACGGCGATCTCGCCGTAGTTCGTCAGGAGTTCCTTGAGTTGATTCTTCATATGGTGAACATATCGATCGAACTCTGCGCCGGCGATCGGCCGGTCTTTTTCCCACTCACGCCGCGGAAGATAGTCGGGATGATGCCAATCCATAATGGAGTGGTACCAGCAAATCTTGATCCCTTCTTTGTGGCACGCGTCCGCCAACTCTTTCATGATATCGCGCTTGAACGGCGCCGCCATGACGTCGAAGTCGGTGTATTTCGAATCGAACAGGCAAAACCCGTCGTGGTGTTTCGATGTGATGACGATGTACTTCATCCCCGCGTTCTTCGCCATACGCACCCACTCAGTGGGATTGAACTTGACGGGATTGAATTGTTCAACGAACTTGTCATACTCTGTCAGGGGGATTCGTGCCGTTGTTCGAATCCATTCCGCATGGTTTGTGCTCCCCTTCCACTCACCGGCCGGGATGGAATAAAGCCCCCAGTGAATAAACATACCAAACCTGGCCTCACTCCACCACTTCATCCGCGCTTCATATTGCGGTTTTGACTCCTCCAGAAAGTTTTTCACCTGTTGGGGCTGGGCAAGACAAACAACTGTAAAGAAAAGAGTGAGGAGAGTTTTCATGGAGGTGCCTTCCTTTTCTTAGTGGCTGCTCAATCGATAAGCCGGGGGGAGCAGGCTTCTTCGCCGAACATGCGGCCGGGAGGTGGTTCTATTCCTTAACAACATTTGGTGTCATCAACCCTTGCTTGAGGCAAGTCGTGGCGCTATATTAGGCAAGAAAACCGAGTTAGTCAACAAAGTACCGGAAAGGTCGAATGAGCGGCAAGAAGGTGTGCCTGATTACGGGCGCGACATCCGGCATCGGCAAAGCTACGTTGCTCTCTCTCGCCCAGCAGGGCATGTCGATCGTCATGGTTTCTCGCAACAAGGAAAAAGGCGAATCGGTGCGTGCTGCCATCACCGAAAAGACCCGGAACGAGAACATCCATCTCGCGATCGCTGATCTCTCATCCCAGCAGGACATACGGAAGCTGGCCAGTGATATCAAGTCGAAGTACTCAAAACTCGATATCCTGGTCAATAATGCGGGCGGGATATTCGACAAGAGAATCCTCACAGTCGACCGCCTCGAACTGACGTTCGCCCTGAACCATCTGGCCTACTTCCTGCTCACCAACCTTCTTCTTGAGATCCTCAAGGCCGCGCCCGCCGGCCGCGTGGTGAACGTCAGCTCGCAAGCGCATCGGTACGGATCGTTGGAATTCGACGACCCAGGCTTCGAGAAGGGCTACAACGCGATGAAATCGTATGCCCAATCAAAGCTCGCGAATCTTCTCTTCACGTATGAGCTGTCGCGTCATCTGGCCGGCACGGGAATCACTGCGAACGCTCTGCACCCCGGAGCCGTGAGGACAGGTTTCGGGAAAGAGCTCTCGGGCATCGCCGGGTTTGTTTTCAAGCGCCTCGACTTCTTGATGCGATCTCCTGAAGAAGGGGCCGAGACCGTCATTTGGCTCGCCTCGGCCGCGGAAGTAGAGGGAGTATCGGGGAAGTACTTCCTCGACAAGAAAGAAATCCGATCGTCGAAGATTTCGTATGACGAAAGCGTCGCTCATCGGTTGTGGGAAGTAAGCGCATAAATTACGGGACTTGAACCTCATTAGAACTGGTCTCGAGAATGCTGCCACCTTCACCAATGTCATACCCGCATGTCGTAGGCGGCCAGCCCGCCGGCGGCCCGCCCGAACGACTTGGTCGGGCGGGTCTGGCGGGGAATCCAGACCTTGCCCAGAATAGCCTGATCGATTTTAGAATTCACGTCTGGATTCCCGATAGATACGTTCGGGAATGACAAGGGCGGTGGGAGTGACAAACACTTTTGAGAGGTGTTCAAGTCGACTTTGCAGGCGTCGCTAAAAGAACCTGATTCCTGTTTCGCCCACTTAGTGGGAGTCTTAACCAAATGGTCCCAGAGCCCTTGCAGAATTTGACACGAGAGGAATTCCAGGGTAAGACCTACTCCCTGCGAATGCACGAGCCGGACTCTGATGTCTTCTACCGTACGATTGCAGAACTCGCAGACAGGCTCGTTCAGCAACATCCCGATTCACGCCAACTCCTGACCAGGATACAGAGACTCAGCAGAAGCAAGCGCTTCATCAGAAGACTCGTTCGCGATGGTTCAGATTCCCATGACGGCGCATTGGTAGCGACGCTCAAAGACGAACTCGCCGCCTATACGACCAACGTGCAATCTCATCTACGGGGACTTCGGCTTATCGACAGGTGGGACAGGACTCTGGCAACCTCGGAGGAGCAATATCATTTATACATGCTCGAAATCGAACTGACGAATCGCTTGTACTCAGATCGTTTCCGTTCCAGCTCCCCGAAATTCGCATTTCTTCCCCACTGCCTGAGAGACCTCTCCGCGGATTGTCGCGCGGCTCAGCGGGACATCGACTTCGTTTGCAAGGGGTGCACCGACGAGTGCAACGTCAATCACGCCAGCAAAGTGCTGCGGCTTCACGGAGTCAAACCGTATATCTGGATGAGTGCCGATCTCCGCGGGCTCTTACGAAATGCGAAGAAGGAGGGAGACGGCCTCGGCGTACTTGGCATCGCGTGTATACCGGAGCTTGTCAGAGGAATGAGGATGTGTCTGAAGTTTGATGTGCCCGTAGTGGGAGTTCCACTCGATGCCAATCGATGCGCACGGTGGTGGGGGGAATTCTACCCGAACGCGGTCAACATGAACAAGCTCGAGAGCCTGCTGTAACGCACAGTAGGTGCCACGCACCTTATGAGTGTTCCGTGTAGGTGCCTAGGGCCTCAGAGCCGGGAAGGTGCCACGCACCTTATGAGTGTTCCGTGTAGGTGCGTGGCACCTACTGAGTGTCAAATAGGTACTTCTTATGTTTGCGCGAGAACTCTTCAGAAGCCGTGTGGTTCAAGACAAATCGCTCATACGCTTCTGGCGTTTGGAAACTCGCACGGATAATCCGTGGATCTGCAAACCTGATCGGCCTCTTACCTACCCATTCAAGGTAGTCTGAGAATTCCCATTCTTCAACCCACTTGACTAAACCCGCTTGAAGTGGATTCAAATGGATGTATCTGCAAAGATGCATCAAGTACTCTTCTTTGTCGATGTGTTTTGCTTTAAAGCGTTCCTCGAACAGCGTCCCACGCCTTCCAACCCATTGGTTCAATGCTTTGGCATATCGGTTGAACACGTCCTGTATCAATTCACTTATCGGTGTTTCTGAATCTTGCCTGGCCAGCAAGTGATAGTGATTCGGCATCAGGCAATAGGCTACCAGCGTTGCATCATAGGCCACGATACCCTCCTCCATAAGACGCAACAGATAGACGTAGTTCTCCTTATCCCGGAATATGTCCTCCTTGTTACAACCACGGTTGTAAATGTGGTAGTATTCACCCTTCTCAAATTGCAGTCCTCTTTGAGACATGCTCGCGCCTCGTAACCAGGAAGGTGCCACGCACCTTATGAGTGTTCCGTGCAGGTGCGTGGCACCTCATCTGTTTCCTATTTTGGATTCACGCGCACAAAGGCGCTTCCGTACGCCGGAACTTCAATCCCGCCATCAATCTGCTCCCCCGTTCGCTTAAACACGTCACTCGCATGGATCGACACCTGAGCGCTCTTGTTCCAGTGCAGCATCGCCGACCGCGTTTGATTTGTTGGATTGTAGAGGGTAAGCAACCAGCCTGCGTTGTTCAGAATTGGTTTGGTCGAAAGAACAATTACTCCCGCAGCCTCTAGTTCATAAAGCGGTCCTTCAGTTGTACCGTCTCCGCTGGCTGGCAAAACCATCAGTGGCTGGCGACGCTCAACGCCAAACTTGGCCGCATCAACCTGGCTGTAGACTCCATGAGGCCTCATCGCGTAGCGAAACAACACTTCCCCCTCCTGGTCAGCTTTGTAGTTCGTGTGCCAGTAGTTGTTCATCACGTACGAATAAAAGTTCTGGGCTGGAGCGATTTCCTTCATCCACGGTTTTTCTGCGGTGATATCTCCGATTTCGATAAGCGGCGCGTCAATCGTCGCCCATGTGACGCCCCTCTGATCATTGGAGACGTCGACCCAGCTTGCCACCGAGAAGAAGTTCTTGCACGCGCCGGGCAATTGATCTACTTCCGGTCTGACGATGCCATGTGCAACGTCGTATCGAAGCTGGCCACCCGGGAGGCTGAACGGAAACGCCAGATGGACTCCTTCCTTCGCCCGCACTGCCTCTTTGTTGATTCCATTGATAATATCGATTCGGTCGATTCCGTCGAGGACTCGGACCTCATAGGAATAGCTCTTGCAGCCTGGCGCATCTGCCTTTACCACCAGGGAAGAAATGAGTCCTCCCTGTTCCCCACCGGTGATTTTCACATTGGAGAGCCGCCTGGCATCGGCGGGATCCTTGCCGGGGACGTAGATGTACTCGTTCAATCCCGCACCTCGAGCCGTGTCGACAAGCTGAAGCCCGTTGCTTTTCCACTGCAGCGCATCTATTGCTCCGGTCGTCTTGCTGATCGTCAGAGACACAACGCCATTCTCC
>QYQB01000072.1 GCA_007280275.1 bacterium
AAAAAAACACGGTCCACCCGGTCCCAGCAGAGAGGTTCGTGCCACTAGCGGCAATAGCGTAGAGATTCTTGTATATCAAGCCGTTGCTGGCCGGTGTCGAGCTTGTGCGGTTTTGGGTGGAGAGAAAAACACCGGTCCCCGGAGTCCCGGGGAAGAGGTTCGTGCCGGACCCGCCACTGGCGGGGGAGACGGTGAGAGACAAGACATTGGGGTTCGTCAAGCCAGCATTGACAGCAGTCCAGCTTGTGCCGTTGTCGGTGGAAAGGAAGACACCGTAACCACCAGTCCCGGCAAAGAGATTCGTACCGGATACTGCAAGAGCATTGACATAAGGATACATCAAGCTAATACTAGTCCAGTTTGTTCCGTTATCGGTGGAACGAAGAACACCGTTGCCCTGAGTCCCGGCAAAGAGATTGGTGCCAGAGACGGCAAGAGACAAGACCCAGGGGCCAGTTTTGAGAGCAGTCCAGCTTGTGCCATTGTTGCTCGAGAGAAAGACGCCGCCCTGAGCCCCGGCAAAGAGATTCGTACCGGTGAAGACAAGAGAGTTGACATTTCCTGCGTTCGGCCCACTGGTTTGGACCCATTGGGCAAGCAATGGATTCTGAGTAGTGAATAGGCAAAACACCACAAAGAGAAATCGGAAAGTGTTTTTCATCACGCTTCTCCTTCATTCCTGATGAAAACGCAACGGTGGTGAACCAGAGTGCTACTGTAGTTAAGGATTTCGAAATCGCTGCCGATCAAGAGGTTGATCTGATGTGCTCCGTCCGTCGGACCGAAGTGCAGGTTGTCGCAAGAGAAGAGCACGAGATCGTCTCTATGATCTACTCCACACAACCCCTCGAACAGCGAATCTGTCAGGTCAAAACGTAAAAAGCCGAATTGCCTTCTCACATCTGGCAATTCGGCTTTCAACAATCTGAAACCGTTCGATATTTACTGGACTATGATCACCAAGTCCCCTTCCATACCGTTACATTTCCCCTACTTCACAGAATACGCTACCTCATTATTGAGGTTGGCGGGGTTCTCGCCGCCTGAGCTTTGATTTCTTCCGCAGATCTTGTGACGTTTGAGATGCGAAGTTCATCAACGTAGCCAAGATCCCATACGCCCCAATTATTCAGATATGCATATGTGGGGGAACTCAAACAAGGGCAAAAATTCGCACTTGTGGACGCATCAACAACGCCGTTAACATATATTTTCGTTCCATCAGCCCCCCAAGTTACAGCTATATGGGTCCATTCATTTAGAGGGATCGTCGTTTTTCCATCAAAACTTTCATCTCTTTGTTCATCATTCCATACCCCCCATGCTACTTTACCTTTCTGAGTTAAACAGAGATTCCCAACGAAGCCCCATGGTGGAGAAGAGGTCACATCGAGCCATTGCAGGGCCAATATAGTAGAAGGTGGGCCCTGGCGTAGTCTTACCCACATTTCTACAGTGCCTTGACGCTCCCCCCAACCCAGAAGTGTATATTTGACATAACTGTTCCTGACAATATTAATTGCTTGTCCGTAAGCCGGTAAACTACTTTCGAAAGTTGACGAGCCAAAGGCCATCCCCACTGTTGTTCCATTGAAATGGTCAAGGAGAGCAGTACTCGGATCCAGCTCGTACGGTGTCGCTGCCAAAGAAACGGCGGAGCCGCTTTTAGCTGGTGCAATAGCCTCCTTGCTTGTTGCGCTGCTAGCGAGTGGGATTTTGAGTACCCCTGCGTCAATTCCTGGTCCGATGTACTTTCTCCAGAGCTCCTCCCCATTCTTGTCTTGTACAATCAAGTACCCATTCCATGCACGCACGTAGGCCGCATTCCTGTCAGTCGTGATGAGCTTGGGTACAAGGAGAATAGCTATCGTAAGGATCACGGCAAACGCAGCCGACCAACGGATGGGGTACGCCTTGAATGATGTAACAAAGATCTGCACCGCCCGACGCCTCACCGGACTCAACGGGCCGCGTTCATCGACAAAAGGGAAGCGCACGAGACGGGAGGACGCCTGCAGTGCTGGAAAGATGCTCTCAGCTTCCGTCTTTTGCAGCTCTTCGACCTCAGCATAGTACTCGCTAATCTCCTGGTGGCGCTTTGTACACCCGGCACACTGCTCAAGATGAGCGGCAATTTCGCCACGCCGTTCGTTTACCTCCGGCGCTCTCAGCACATAGAGGTCGAGAAGTCTCTCTTCCAGATGTTCCGTTGACGGTGTCACTTGCTCTTCCATCCTAGTCCATGTAGTATGTACGTCACAATGATCACAGCGCAGTCTCCTTGCGCCTAATTTTTTCGGACAGCCCCTGTTTTGCAGCCCGGACGAAATGTTCCAGAATCGACTTATGGCGATTTATGTAGTCCTCCTTCGTCAACGCCGGCAAACTGCCAGACAGATATTCAAAGTAAGGCTTACATTCATCGCGGCCATTCAGAACCAAATCCGAGAGGATGCCATTCGTCGCCTGAAGGTATGCCTCAAATACGTACTCCGTCATCTTACCGTTTCCCACATAGTGCGAAAACATGTCCTTACGAAGATTGGCGCACACAGCCCGTACCATCCGCGATGCATCCTCCTCTTGCAAGTCTTTCAGAGGTGAATCATCAGATTCCCGCTCAGGTTCCGCACCGAGCGCATACACTTCCTTCAGGAGGGTCGCTGCGCAAATAAGCGGAATGGTCCTCTGGTATTCTTGCTGATTCTGAAGAATATCGTGCAGTTTCTTCAGCATCGCTGGCATGGAATCATGAATGAGGATGATAAGCGAGAGTTGTTGCCTCAAGTACTCAAGGGGTGGATCAGGAAGGTGCAGGAGCAAATCTGACTCACAACATGCCAGCATTGTCTCGCCAAATTGGACATATTTTTCGAAGAGACGGGTTCTCGTCAGAGCAATGTTGAGGTTGTGCAATATCTTGCCGAAGGTCGGGTCGGCTCCGCTGTGAATTCGGATCAGATTGACGTTCACGCTTCCAAAGACAATGCGTCGGAGCGTGCTGAGCAGGAGTGCATCAGAGCAGCAAGTGCTGTCTTCAATTTCCTTGTTGAAGAATCTTCTTATCTCGGTAAAGTTGCCGACGTTGTCTCGCACGAAAAGGTCTGCTATGCAGTCATAGACGACGTCGATTTGATTCAAACCCAACGATTCGAGGTTGATCTTGCCTTGAGCAATCCTTTTGCGAATCAATGGAAGGGCCAACGCGTAGCAAATACGTACAAGTTCCCGTACGTCATAGGGCGTATACACCCCTGAAAGGATGGATTGAAGAATTGTTCTGTGGGCAGAACTGAGGTTCACGGCGCTGTGCGATACACTTGGTATACCCAAACGTAGGGATTTGCTTCCCGGGATTCAACACAAAGAAGCAGATACCGGTGGGACGAAAAAGCCCGGGGGGAATTTCACTCCGCAGAAACTTTCATCGCGAGATATACGTGGGACACGAGCCTTGGCTTTCTTCCTGATGCTCCAGGAACCGCTCCACGTCTATTGCGGCCATACAAACCACGAAAGTGGCTTGAAACCTAAGAACCAAGTCTCCATGCTGGAAGAAGATTCTCAAATAATTACAAGTTTGTCAGAAATGGAAAAACTCTGAAACTGACCCAGCTTCCCGAACGTCAAAATCGCGCCAGCTCTAACTCGATCATGAAGCACGAATTTTCAGGGTGCAGAAGATTCCCTTTAGGGCTACATGAAATTGCCAATCGATTTTTTGGAACCTTCGATTGGCAATTTCAATCAATCCCCCTATTCGAAATGCTTCGTCGAACTTAGCCAACGCGTGGGGTCGGCCCCCCTCCGGCCACTCCTTGATCGATGTCGCATTCCGTCTCTCGACATCTTGCCTGCCAGCAGGTTCCCGCCGCACTCACCAACTTAAGCCTATCCTACAATTGCCATCTGGCATTCCTACAAATTCGACATAGACCGTCGCGCGATGAATCAACCGGGCGTGCCCCGCCCACTTTGCTGGATGCGTGAAACCTGAACCCAATAGTGAAAGGCTTCAAGTTGCCGAAGCTTCTTCAACCGATTCAGAATTTCGTACGCGCCGGAGAGTTCGGTCTTGAAAAGGCCCTCATCCTTCGACGATTCATAACGCATCTCATCAAGAGAGAGACCAGCATCCCCTTTTTGCACTATGGCTGCCAGGAGTGCAATCTTCGAAGCTGCTACGCGGGCTTGATCGATCCTAAAAGGAACTCCTAATAGATGATTCTCGATCTGCTTCAATCCAGCGGCGATTTCGGCCGTCTCGGTGTTCGACACGGATCCCTTCAAGAGACATTGAGACACGAGATAACTCGATTGAATGGTGTCCTGGAGTGAAGCCTCCGGGCTATATTTTGGCCTGCGAAATCCGCTTTCCTGCGCTTGTGTGGCATTGTAGGCGTCGATCATGATCCTGACGTCACTGCAGTTATCGAACAACTCGCCTATGTCGAAGAGTTGCTTGATAATCTCCATCGATTTGCCAACACCAAAAGGAATCCCCACTGTGTGCGGGGCGAACACGGTCAGCTTGTCGCCGAGGATTCCTTCACGTGACGGCGTTTGGACGGCCAAATCACCATCTGTCTCGAATAGCTTGCTGGCTATGGATCGCTTCTCCAGTTTGGGGTATGTATGGCTCAGTTCCAGAGTGTCCAAGAGAACATAGCTTTCTCGGCGATCGACTGTAGAAGGATAAAAGAACTTGAAATGCCTTTTCGGAATGGCCCTTCTCTTGCGGATATTTTCCTCGACTCGTACAAATCGTGACTTCTCAATGAGGTTTGAGAGCTCATCCAGGGAAAAAGCACCAACGACATCGAGATCGGTGGAAAGGCGTCGATGGTCAGGCAGAATGAGGTGAAGCGATGTGCCGCCTTTGAAGACGAATTCTTTTCCGCTTTCTGCGAGGTGGTGCAGCAATTCGAACACATAGATCTGCTTTTCTATCAGACCAGGATCCACGCCTTTATAGGCCTTGCGCTTTTCCTGAATCCACTCTCTCGAAAACGATTTGTCAATGATCACAGTTGCCCCCATCACATGATGATCAGGTCTTTGTGCTCGGAAAACAGGTTCACCATGGAAGCCTTGACCTTCCGGCGCTCAGCATAGCGGAGCAACCTCCCCATGTTGATGCGATGGGCTAAGACGATGTTTTCGAATATCCGCTTAAATTCCGCGAGATCCATGAGGAACAGCCGATCTTTTTCCAGATACAGGTCGATAAGGATTTTTTCGATTTTCGCGTAGTGAGCGTCGACCGGTTCTTCCGTAATAAGTTGACGGACAATGATCCGCCGCCCGGAGGCGGAAACGTACCTCTCGACTTCCGTCTGCTTGGGATTGGCATAGGCTGAATGCTTCGAATCCTGCAGATAGTCTGTCACAGGCACGATGGCGTCCATTTCAGTATAGATAAACGTCGTAAAACGGCCCATGAGGTGATGTGCAAACGGCTGAAGCTGCTGGGTGCTCCAGACGGAAAACTGCAATTGAGGAAATTGTTTTTCAACCTGCCGGGCAAGGGCTTTTATGGGATCATAGCGTGGTTCGAACGCTGTCGCGATCGTGGAGTACCATCTCCTTCCAGCATCGAAGAGCATTTCAGCCTCTACAAGACGGTAGAGCGTTGTGTGCAGGGATGCCGGCGGAATCTTTCGGTCGCTTCGAAGCCTGTTTCTCAATCCTTGGACGCTTGCGTATTTTGCATGATTGAGAGCCTGGAGGATTGCGTTTTTGAGCGTCTTTGTGATGGTTACCTCATGTATGATTAAGGCACATTCGAATATATGTGCCGTAATTATACAACAATTATTGGATTGTTACAACTACCAGGCAGACGGGGTGCGGCGTATCAATGGTCCGTTCGCGGTCGACATTTTGATCCGACAAATCAGGGAAATGCCGGAATAAGTGTCATCGGCCAAGCGTCAACTCAAGCAGTATGCACGCATTTACATGGTGCTCGAGGATCCCGTTAGCGCTACTGCACTCCTCCCTGAATTTCTCACTTCACTAACCGGCGTTCGTTAGTCGTCACTCACAACGCCTGCCAATTGCCTTCCTCCGCCTTTCAAACCGCTGTAAGAAATCTGTCGCATGTATGATCCTCGCGGGTCACACGACTCATCGCGGGAAGCCCGTAGGTTAGTGACCAAGTTCGAGCTTCAAAACCATTCTCATAGAAATCACCTTTCCTTACGGAGTAACTGACCAGCGGATTGATTGAGCCGTTTTAATTCCGATTCCATGAACTTCTGCCAATCGGGCGGTCGTTGCCGTCACCACGGCTTCAACACTGTCAAAGGTCTCCAGGAGTCGGTTGGCGCGCCCCGGTCCCACCCCGGGCAACCCTTGAAGGATATATAGTTGGAGTTTCCGTTTTCCTCGGGGCCGCTTTCCTCTTCGAGGGAAACTTTGGCGTGGAACGGCGCCCGTCTGCCGCGCTGCATAAAGCATGAGGCGAGCGCTCTCAAGCGGATCCTTCGATCTCAAAACCGGTATGCCAAGAATTATCGTCAAGGTGATGAGCGCGCCTTGAATCGCTTCACGCCGCATGCGGCTGCGTATCAAATCGTCAGCCGTTCCTTCAAGAATCACCGCACTTCGCGTCGGGCAAGACGCAAGCCGGGATGCCTGCTGAAACAACCGACCGTCTTTGATTGAGCTGGCGAGGTCTCCAAACGTTTTCCTCTCGATCAGAAGATTTCCGTTTATGTAGTAGTCACCAAGTTTAAGCCGCCGAACTTCGACCACCAGACCATCTATCTCTCTGAGTGCGTGAACGACTTCAGAACCGGCCTCGCGATCGTCAACAACGACTGGGATCATTGGAGAAATCTTCTTCTCTTCCTTCATATCCTTGGAAGACCGGTGATCTTAAGTTGAGTGGGAAACCGCGATAAGGGGCGATGAGGGACTTGGCTGAGGGGGTTGCATCATATGCGGTGCAACATACGCTTTGCCTAGTTACATGTCAAGTTCGTCCAATTGGCAGAATCAATGCTTCCTATCGTCAAACGCTGCTTGCTCTGCCGGAGCTCTGTGAACGCGGAAGGCGTCATGACACCTTAGAGGATATGCCGAGACGCGTTCAGTGCAATCCATCTCGATCATGAGCGCGCTACGAACGCCCTCTTTCGCGCATTTGCCACCTGATCAGATGGAACTGCCAACGCAAGTATGGATTCGGGTCAATCAGGACAGGTTCAAGGATCTACCTTTTCGTGCGTGAATTCGATCGTAGGGGGTGAAGCGGAAGATGATTAGAGGATTGGTTCTCCCCGTAATAGCCACTCATATACAGTCTGGACACTGACCTCCGGCAGTTGCATTTGTAACGTCTGCTCGTGGTCCAACAGAAGCAGTCGTTTGAGGGCTCGCGGGTGCTCAAGGGACGCTTCCCGCAAGGCCCTAAGCTCTCTCTCGCGTGTCTGCGCGGAAGAGAGATCGGCGCAGACTTGAATCAGCTCTTCTTTGCCGTCGAGGAAGCGCGCATGGAAGTCTACTTCAAATCCGGAAGTGGACTTGACGTATCCGACGTCTGCTTTGCGTCTCTCGAGTTCACCCAGCACGACGGTTTCCAGGGCGTGGCCTTCGTTCGATCTGCCGGCGACATCGAACGCGTGGATGAGCGCCGTGTCGACGGGATAGATCTTGCGCGGATTGGAATTGCGCTTCCGTTCCGAGTCAGTGGAGAGAGGCACAGCGCTGATGAGAAAAGCGTCCGAGAGGTGGCCAAACATTGCGTGGAGCGCGTCCTTCGATATTCCGTGTCCTTGCGCTCTCAGATCTTGATATAGCCGATGCACGCTCATTGCACCGGCGGGATTACGCAGACACTGTCGCACAAGCCAGCGTAGCGCCGCCACCTGGGTGATGTGATAGCGCTCCAGGATATCGCGGAAGAGCACAGTGTTCACATATCCCTGCAGAAGTTCTGTCCGCAAGCCTGCCGGAAGCCGCTGAGCTTCCGGGAACCCGCCTTGCTGCAAATATTCACGAAACCGTTTTTCAATGAGAGAGCGCTCATTCGCTGTCAAGCGTTCAGCGGACGTCGCTGGCTCTTCGCCACGATGCCGCAGGAATTCCCGAAAGCTGAATGGACGGATGATAGTTTCCACACTTCGACCGCGCAGTGAGGTGTGGATTTCCCGACTTAGAAGCCGGGCCGATGAGCCGGACACAGCCACATCGACCCGCTCGGAATCAAGTACCCTGCGGAGGAACCGCTCCCAGCCGTTGACCAGTTGAATCTCATCGAGATACCAAGAGACGGTCTCTTTGCCACGAAGCTCCGGATATCGTCGATAGTACTCCTCGAGGAGTTGGCTCAGTTGTCCCGATGGCAGGTCCATCAGCCGGTCATCATCGAAGCTTACGTAGAGAGCCCTCTCGGGAGGAAATGTTTTACGACGCTCACTTTGCAGTTGACGAAGGAACGTGGTTTTGCCCGCGCGACGCATGCCGATGACTGCGTGGACCTTGCCTGGGATTGCTGGCAACCGGGCATCTCGCTGTGTGAAGGGCTGTCCCTCGCCTGCTGAGACTGCTTCATTCAGCTTTTCCAGGAGAATTGGGTGAAGTGCCATAGCTAAAATCTATGAAAATTGTGTCATTTTGTCAAGGACACATTATCCAGAAACTGTCCTTTTTCGAGGGACACGCATACTCTTTGATTTTCTGGTATTTGGAGAGATTCAGCCTCTGCCCGTCACCCAGAGAAATAGTAGTTTCGTTCCTTTTGGTGAGGTGCCGAGCAACGCAACGGCCGTTCGACGGCCCACAGTGTCATAAGTTACATAGGCGCACGAGGGCAATCCCAGTCGGTCAAGAAGAGGACGATGGCCGCCAGAATGAGCACAAAGTGCAAGATGTGAGCTTCGTGGTCTTCATGCTTGGCTGCTCAATCTAGGTCCAGTGAGAGTACCAAGCACGAATTTTCAGGGTGCTCGAGAATCCCTTTAGGGCTACGACAAATGCCAATCGAATTCTCGGGTTCTCCAGCCGAGGCCTTCGTACAATGTTAGTTTTGCCGATATCGCCGGTGCGAGTTGGCATCCCACCTTCTCTCCTATCACTTCACCGATTCAACAAGAGTCGCACCCTGTCCTCTCGGCGGTTTCCTCTCCTCGATCTCGGGCGAATCACGAGATCGACTCTGAGTAAACTGATGTAACTTCACGGTTATTCCGCCGGATTTGCTTTGGAGGCCTGATCAATGTGACGGGAACGCCCTCGGCAATTGAGGATATCGTCACTGCAAATGATGGTTGAGTTCACCTCAATCCTTTTACTCCATTCCCTCAAGCAGCTCGTCGACACCAATACTTGCGACGCGTGTCATGGTGTCTGACACCGCATAGGGAATAACCAACGTTCGATCATGCAGAATCGCGCCGCATGTATAGACGACATTTGGCACATACCCTTCCCTCTCGGATTCATCCGGGGCAATCAACGGTTGCCGGAGTTGTCCAATCACCTTGGCCGGATTGTCACGATCGAGCAAGATAGCGCCAATGCAGTATTTCCTGACCGGACCAACACCATGCGTAAGGAGAACCCAGCCTTTCTCCGTTTCCAGGGGTGAGCCGCAATTACCGATTTGTGTCAACTCCCACTCGTGGGTTGGTACAAGCAGTTTCACCGGTTTGTTCCAGCGCGAGACGTCGTCCGAGAGTGCGAAATAGAGAACTTCCGCGTCTTGTCTCGTTATCATCGCGAATTTGCCGCCGATCTTTCTTGGAAAGAGTGCCATCCCTTTGTTCTTTGCAGCTGCTCCACTGAGTGATCGAATGCGGAAATGCGTGAAATCGGTTGTCTGAAGCAATTGAGGTCTGATCTCCTTGCCATCGTAGGCGGTATATGTCGAGTAGTAGGTGACAGATCCGTCCTCGTCGATGAATCTCACAAAACGCGCATCCTCGATGCCGTTCCTCTCATGATAGGAAACCGGGAAAATCACACGCTCCGAGAGCTGTAGGGATTTCGAAAACCTGATCTCGTAGTTCAGATCAGCCAGCACTTCGGCCTGCTCGATCGATCGGCGCTGAACGGCAGTTAGCTTTGCGTGCCCCTTTTTGTATCGGGCAATTTGGACAACAAGCTGCGATCTCTTGAATTTGTTAGCGAGTGGGCGAAGGATTTCCTTTGTCGCGGGCGTCAGAGCCTGCTCATCGAGAAGCTTCAATGTAAACTCAGGTTTTGTGTACTCCAGATCAGGATACTCTTCCGGAGAAGAGACATAGCGACTGGGCGGATCGACCGAGACTTTGTCATTCTTGTTGATTGTGCCCGTACGAAACTCAATCGACGAGATGTGTCCTTCTCCCGTGGCGCGAAGACTCATAACGAACCGGATTGAGCCGGGTTCCAGCCGGCTTTGGTCCGGATGGGGAACAATCGAAGGATTGAACAGTGCTGCAGACTCGAGTGAATACTCGAATGAGAAATATGAACCGATCAGGAGACGCTTCGTTTCTGACGGTTTGAACCTGGGCGGCAGTAATGGTTTCAACTGATTGAACCGCTGCTCAAAGAAAGCCTTCACGTCCCGATGGCGATCCTGGAATTCCGGCAAAACGTCTTCAAATACCTTCTCGGCTTGTCCATCGGTAAGTTGCATGATCCGGCGCAGGATGCTCTTCATTCTATCCGCTTTTCCGGGGACAAGCGGCCTCAGGAGAACCCTTGCCTTGTCCGGTATAATGGATGTACCCAGCCGCCGCGCTTGATGCTGTGACGAGTTCATCTACACGTACCCCCTTGTCGAATGATTGATAATACTTTTCGTTATCTCTTCAATTCAACTCCACAACGACCGCAAAACAATTCCTTTTGTGTCCAATTCTTTCGGAGACTTGGAAACAAGTGCGATCGTTCTTGAAATCCCCGCATCGATATCGAAATAATTGTCGTCCACCTCAACATCTGGGCCTTCAGTATCCAAGCATACGCCTTTGAGAAAAGTAGCCGAGCTGATGGTCATCAAATATGCATTGCTCCCGGTCTTGACCAGTTCAGTAGAGAGAACCGGCGTTTGACTGCGCATGTGTTTTGGTTCACAGAAAAAGAACCTGTTCTCGGAGCAAACCTCTCCCCGCACAATCAACTGCGCCAGAAGATAGGTTTGGCTCTTGTCACACGTTTCGTACTCCTGAGCATCGAGATGCGTCAGTGTTCTCGAAGAGTTGCGGGCAATGGGCACTACTAGTTTCTTCGACCAACTTACCGATCCGTCGAACGAACGGAGGCTGACCGCGAGCTCTCCATCGACAGCCGAAAGGAGATCGTTTGTAACCCATACATCCAGGGCGGCTCCTCTCTGACCGAAGCTCACAAGAAGTGGAGCGAAGAACTTCTTTGCGTAGAAGTAAGCGGCCTTCGGTCGCAACGCGCTGTCTATGACGGCCCAACTACTCACAGGCCAGCAATCATTGAGCTGCCAGAACAGCGATCCGGCAGTCTTGAATTTGCGGCGGCGCCAATGCTCCACGGCTGTTTTCAAGGCCTCAGCCTGAACCAGTTGGCCCTTGCAGATGAAATCATTGAAATCCGTTCCCACTTTGTAATGGGCAGCCTGAAACCGGAAGAGCCGCTCCGTACCCTCAGGCAATTTGTTATAGTGCTCCAGCACCCGGCTTTGTGGAGTCCGGTCGGAAGGTACGGTCACCGGTTCAAATGTCACGGCATGGGCAGGCGACTGGAAACCGAACTCTGCCACGAATCGTGCATTGTTGGTTTCATATTCCTTGTAGTCTTTCCATTGGCCCCAGACAGCCCACTGATGATGGTTTCCGCTGGACTCCGCATTGGGGAATCCGGTGCCAAACGGAGAGCTGCGCCAGTAGGGACGCGTCCCGTCGAGTGAACGACAAAGCCTAGGAAGAAGCTCACGGAAAATCCGCGCGCCCGTCATGTCATCCGGTGTTTTGTCGGGATTCTCCTTACAGAAGTTCCATTCACACTCGTTATTGCCACACCAAATGGTAACCGACGGATGATTGCGCAAGCGCGCGATTGCTTCGGAAGCTTCGTCCTTCACTAACCGAAGGAACCAAGGCCGCTCGGGATATTCTCCGCACGCGAACATAAAATCCTGCCACACCATCAATCCCAGTCGGTCGCAGAGCTCATAGAAAATATCCTGCTCATAGATCCCGCCCCCCCAGACTCGTATCATGGTCATGTGGGCGTCCCGCGCAAGTGTCAGCAGTCGTTCATACGTTGAGGTCGGGATCCTCGGAATGAAGGAATCGCACGGAATCCAGTCGGCTCCTTTGCAATACACCTTCACATCGTTGACCTCAATGACAAACGAGCGACCTTCTTCGTCCTTTTCCTGCAGCAGGCGAACCGATCGGATCCCAAACGGTACGACTTTCGAGTCGCAGACAGCACCGTTGGCGGAGGCTGTTACACGAACCTGATAAAGGGGGTGTTCTCCGTATCCGTTCGGCCACCAAATGCGCGGCTTTGGGACATTGATGACCAGCGATTTCGACTTGCCGCGCATTGCGAACGACTGCCTGTGTTCAAATCCCTCGCCCAGGATTTCCAGGGTGATATCAAGAGGGGATCTGGCGATTCGATCAAGCTCAATCGTCGCCCGGACTACGGCGTTGTTCTTGGTGATCCTTTCAGCCCTTGCGAATACGCTGGCAATTCGGCAGCCTGAGACGCCTTCCAGATAAATGTTCCGCCAAATGCCCGAGGTTGTGAGCTTCGGACCCCAGTCCCAGCCGAATGAATACTGCGCCTTGCGCACATAGACGCGATGCGGTTCGAGAGCAACCTCCAGCGCACCGTATTTTTGCTCGAGCTTCTTCGAATGAACCACCGGAGAATCAAAGAGCACCTCGAGTACATTCGGTCCTGCCTTCAGGAAGCGCTTCACATCAAATCGATGTTCCACGAACATATTATCCGTCCGGCCAACGATGTGTCCATTAAGCGACAGACTGGCATACGTATCGAGTCCTTCGGCAACAAGAGAGAGTGAATCCGCACGAAGGAAGTCACCATCCACATCGAACCCCCTCCTGTAGAGCCATTGCCGGGAATCGACCCATTGCACGTCAAGTTCGTTCATGCGAACGAAGGGATCAGGTATGCGACCGGCCGCCATCAGATCGGTGTGTACTGTTCCGGGGACAGTCGCTTTCATCCACTGCAGTGCATCGGCATGTTCCGGAGGAAAACTCCTTTTTGGGCCGACCCCTTTGAACGCC
The DNA here is from genome assembly GCA_007280275.1 of bacterium. Lineage (GTDB taxonomy): Bacteria > Bacteroidota > Ignavibacteria > UBA10030 > UBA10030 > UBA9647. The sequence continues at coordinate 13,236 of QYQB01000072.1, forward strand.
CACTCGCCGTTGAGATCAATCGTTTTCATTGTCCTTATTTCACGAGCACCATTTTCCGGGTTTGAGTGAAAGCAGAAGTTGTCAAGCGATAGTAATACACTCCGCTGGGAAACGCCGAGCCATCCCATCGAATGCTATAGACTCCGGGTTGCTCTCGTTCGTCGATGAGTGTGGACAATTCTCTCCCGAGAACGTCATACACTTTGAGCGTTACAACGCTGACCGCCGAGAGCTGAAAGCTGATCGCTGTGCTCGGATTGAACGGGTTCGGGTAGTTTTGATATAGTGCAAAACTCTTGAGTGTTCCCTCGTCATTCGCTACCATGATGGCGGTATTGATGTCGAACAGACTGGCGATCTGCTGAACAGAGGCCGCATAATCAAAGATGCGGATATCATCCAGCACCCCTTTGAAATTGTACTTGTTATCCCCCGGCAGATCCTGACCGATCGTCAGATCGTATGATGTTGTCGCCATCGGCCCCGACAAGGAAGTAAATGCATCGAGAGCCCCGTTGAGATAGATCTCCATATCTGCGCCGTTGTAGCAGACGGTAACATTATACAGGCTGTCCAACGATAGCTGCGTTTCGGAATCGAGATCCTTGATTCCGCCCGATGTCTTGACCGTCCAGCGGACGTGTTTGTTCGAGATCGAGACCTTCCACCGGTTTTGCCAGTTGCCGTGTGATATCGGATATTGTTCGCGATCATAGAAGGATCGTATAGTCATCCAGAAATTCAGCGTGATGCCATTCTGAAAATTCAAACCGGAGTCATTCGGTACGACGACAGAAACCGTTGTTCCATCCAGGGCAAATGCGCTCAATGGGCGACCGAACCGATCGCCGACAAATGTCCCGCCATTGATGCGGCCATCACGATGAAAGCCGCTCCCATCCTTTGCATCGCCGGTGAAGGGGTAGAATGCAACCAACCTGCCAGACTGCCCCTTCGAAAAATCCCTTACTTCGAGGCCGATGCTGTCTGTCGTTATCCCACCAACACCATCATTCACTGTGCAACGGACAAAATAGTTGCCTTCTGCCACAGGAGCTTGCCATGATATAATCGAGCCTCCTCCACTCAACGAACCGCTCCGTGCAGACCATTGATAGGAAAGTGCATTGCTATCAGGATCAACTGCCAGGCAGCCAAGCGTCGTCCGTGCACCGACATTGATTTTTCTCGGTACCGCATTCAGCTTGAGAATCACCGGAAGGTGATTAACGAACCGAACAACCGTAATTGTATCCGATGAAACAGCCTTCGCCCCCGGCTTATCAGTCACCGTGCACGTCACGACATAGGTCCCGGCGGAGTCCGGTGCAATCCAACTTACCGATGCACCGCTGCCAAGAAATGTTCCCCCTGAACTGCTCCAGGAATACGCGAGGCTGTCATTGTTTGGATCGATGGCCGTACAATAAATCCGGACTGCACGATTGGCGAGGATTGTGGCGCTGTCCGGCACCAGGCTTTTGATTCTGGGTGGGTAGTTCTGGATCGCGCGACCTGCATGATAGTCCACAACGATTCCGATTGCGACGAGCCGGTCAAGATCATAACCAATCGTTCCTGATGAGGGGACAAGAACGGTAAGGATGGCCGTGTTGGCGCTGATGGAAATCGAACTTACTCCACTCACATTCCTGGCAAGAAATGAGTGGCTCACAGCATCGTAAATGTCATGCAGTCCTAACCCGGCATCGACGTTGACGGCGTGCTGGATCGAATCCGGATTGAAATAGAGATAGGATGGATATGCGGGTGCGTGAAAGTAGTCAGTCTTCAGCACGTCGAGTCGTAGAATCATCGGCACATTGGTCGTGTCAATGATGCCGCCCAGGATGCCCACGTGAGATGAGCTGTAGAGCGAAAGGTTGGTTGCAGCCCAACCGCCCGAAATCGCATCCCCCGTCGCGTATGGACCAGGCGTGTTACTGGAAGGACTGACGTATGATTTATACTGGCGAAGTGCCTCGTGAGCAACGTACGAATTCGGGTCGTACGCAGCCGACCATGACCGGCTGTCCTGGTTTTCATCGGGCAAATAGTTCGGATAGAACAGCCGTGCCGCGTTTGTCGCATTCAGTGCCCACTTCGCGATCGCGCGTGCAAACCGGGTGTCGTAGCGGACCAGGGGCACAATCGCTCCAAGCTGTTCAAACGTGTTCATCGCGAAGGCGTAATTATTGACTCCGTTCACTTCGCCAATCAGTCCGGCGCAATCATATCCAAACCAACGCCCGTCTTTGGCCATGACTCCCCAATTCCGCAATGGGCCGATGTCAAAACACCAGTTCAGCATCTTCGCGATGTCGTATGAGGTCCCCAGCTCTGCGTTCATCCGTGCGGCGATGGAGGCACCATATGCCAATTGAAGTTCATACGCCGGATTTGACTGCTGACTATTGAGATATTCCAGCGCCCACTCTGCACCTATGCGATACTTCGCCTGGCCGGTCTTCACGTATGCAGTGTACAGCATCCAACCAATCGCTCCCGCCGCTTCCGGCTCGTGGACGCCTGCATCGTTCGGGGTCATCGTTGAAAGTGACCATGCGCGATGGTTCATGTTTGGAACATTCCATGGTGCGGCGCTCCCCCCCATCGCACGAAGCGAACCGAGCCACCGATCTGCCACCGTTGTGAATTGAAACGAAAAGTCGCCCGTCGCAGGATAGAGATCATTGAGTTGATAGAAAAAGATGTTCGGCATCGTTTCGTACCACCAGTCGCTTCCACTGCTGGCGCTCGGCTGGTTGAGATACACGTATTCAGCCGGTCGGTTGTTGAACCACTCCTTGCACATCGCCACCCAGTTGAGCCCCTGCTGATTACTTTTGTCGATACCCACCAGGCTGGCTCCGACAACGGCCGGCAGGCAATTGATCCCCTCTCCTCCGGAAGAGACGGCTCCGACGTAACTCGGTTGCCTGAAGCTTTGCTGTCCGGGATAGTTTACCGTGTTCGAGATGAGCGAAAGGAATGGCAAGTGATCTCCGGCCGCGTTTGAACTGAACGTGAGCGAATCGTATCCCCTCGCCACCTTTTTCCAATCCCTCATCTCGTACGGGAATGGCTTGTTGGGCATCGATTCAATTCGATTGATCGTGATTTGCTGGCCGGTGCAAACGGTCACGACGGCGAACAGTGCCAGGACAAGGATGCCCCCCCTGGATTTCCTGACCGGATATTTTTGGCATCGCCTCATCGCCCTTGGGCCTGCACGATCCCACGCTTGAGATTCATCGTCAAGACCAGCGTATCACCGGCATCATTCTGAAATGTGGCGGACAGAATCTCCTTTGTCGATCGGTTCGATGTCTTCCTGTATGACAAGTACTTGCGTGCCAGCGGGTACTGCTCAATCTCAAGGAGCGTGTACAATGCCTCGATAGTCGACTCAGCCCCGGAATTGCGGTTGAGCCGGGTCCGGTCGCTGATCCCATCAAAGCACCGGCCGGTCGTGGAGTCATACATTGTTTGCTGCAATACGTTATTACCAAAGAGCCACGAAGCCGCCAACCCCGCCATTTTCAAATAGATTTCGTTCTTTGTCGCATCGTACAGGCGCAGCAATCCAAGAGTCATCGGGCGAATGCCGTACGCGATCTGTTCGAACTCGGATTTCTTCTTTGGCTCGGCAAAGTTCCATTCCTTTATCATCCCGTCAATCAACAGGCGGGTATAGAACCCACTGGCTTCCTTCTCCGCCGATGCAATCATCTTCTTGTCCCCAAGAACACGCCCCGCATAGGCAAGGACGAAGGACTGGCTGTTGCCCCATGAGTGCCACATCGTTTCCCAGGAGCGATGTGCCCCAAATGGAAAACTCTTCATATCCCCGTCCTGCATTATCATCAAACCATCTGCCAGCTTCTCAACAGATGTCTTAACACGTTTGTCATGGGTGGCTTGGTAATATTCGATAAGTCCAAGCATCAGTTCAGTTGTCGCATCTGAAGCCGACTCATACAGAAGCCATGAGGGAAGCTTGAATCCCGATACCGTCTTCGTTTGTCCATAATGGCCAAGTACCTGCTCAACATGCGACAGCGAGCGCTCGATGCACCGTTTCAATTCACCCGCGAACTTCACATCAGAGTCTTTTGTGAGCCGGTAACCAAGCGACAGCGCCCACACTCCACGCCCGGCCCACCATCCGAACGATTTGAAACTCGTTTTCCCGTCACGATTGATCGAGTGGTCACGCCGGATGAAGTTGTAGAAGTTCCCATCCTCTGCCTCCATCGACATCACGAACCGAAGAAGTGATCGGGCGCTGATAAGGCTGGAGGTGTCATGCTGAAGTTCAAAGCTCCGCAAATACACCACGGCGGCACGTGCAGCATCGTCCACACACGCGATTCCTTCCTGCCCTGAATCGGCTGCCTCCACCCATTCATAATCCGGATAGTTCGCATACACGTGCACGATGCTGACGGGACCACCATTCAGGACGATTTCCTGCGTGAGATGCCGGAGGTGCGCGAAGTTGACCGGTGAACTCTTCTGCGGTTGACTGAAAGCGGTCGCAATCGCGAGCAGGAGAATTAGGACGGTTTTCTTCATATCAACCCGGGTTGTTAGCTAGATACATTTTCAGCGCGAAGTTGCCGCGTGGAGCATTAAGTTGTCGTGCCACCTTCATATTAGAGCGTCGGCACAATGAGGCTCTTGATCGTCTTCCCTTCAGCCAGTGATTTCAGCGCTTCGTGGACACGATCCAGGGGAAACTTGTCAATGACAAAGTCCCTGAACGAAATCTTGTTTGCCGCGATCAACGCAATCGACCGGTCGAACGTGTGCGGATTCACGTACGAACCGACAATCGTGAGTTCTTTGAAGTACACGCTGTTCGGTTCCACCTGTACTGTCGCCCCAAGCGGACACACTCCGAACCATTCGACTGTACCCCCTCGACGTGCCAGTGTCAATGAAAGCGAGGTTGTCTCTGGTCGGCCGGCACACTCAATTACGACATCAGCCCCCTCGCCTGTCAGATCCATTATGCATTCGAAGACCTTTACGACGGTGGGATCGAGAACTTCAAAGGCACCGATGCGAGTCGCAATCCCCCTTTTCCACTCCACAGGCTCAACGACAATGACCCGCGAAGCTCCCGAGATGGTTGCAAGTTGCAGCATCAGAAGTCCGACCGTCCCCCCTCCAAGTATCACGACAGTATCACCTGCACGAATCTGAGCGCGGTCGATCCCGTGCACTGCGCACGAAAGCGGCTCGATGAAGGCAGCCTGTTCCAGTGTCAGCGTGCTCGGCAGGCGATAGAGTTGCGATGACGGGACAATACAGAATTCCGCCATTCCGCCGTCGATATCAACACCGAGGGCCCGGAGATTTTTACAGAGGTGCACATCGCCGCGTCGGCAATAGAAGCATGTCCCGCAGGCGATATTCGGATCGACGGCAACGTGATCCCCGGGAGCAAACCCATTCGGCTCGTTGCCGACGTCGGTAATGATGCCCGCATATTCATGCCCGAGAACCACCGGCGGGCTGGAGCGTGAGCTACCTTCGACGATATGCAGATCGGTGCCGCAGACTCCGCATGCGGTGACCTTCACCAGCACTTCATCTTCATTCAGCTTGCGAAGGTCTTTGTGGGTGACTTTGAGCTGATGGGGTTTCTCAAAGAGTGCGACTTTCATATGCGCTCAGAACTGAATAATGACCTGTTGATGGTTATCTGATCCAGCGAACTCCACCGCAGTTCTACGTACTGAACCCGGTGCCGGCGAAATCTCCGTGCCGTGAGCTGTGGTTCCATCGATCATGATGCGTGCGGGGGCGTTTTCACTGTCGATTACAAGCTGTGTCAGATGGCCGTTGAAGGACGACAGGTCACAACGGATCTGCTTCTTCGCGCCGTCATAGAGTACAGAATGAATGATCGCGGTCGCACTGACCAGGACAGGAATTCGCGACGTAGTAGGCGTGAGCTCCCAGCGTTTCTTTGACCGGAGTTCCAACGGGATGATACGTGAGGGAATCACAACGCCATCGGCTGCCAATGCACATAATCCGCCCGGGAACCGGCGAACGTTGAGTTCCTTGAGGCCTGCGAATGAAAATGAACAGGCAATCGAATCGCATTGCGGCGGCAGAGCGTCCCTGATTCCGATATTCCATTCATTCTCGTCTGTTGCGAGAAGCCGGTAAAGGACCTGCAGATACATGCCCCCTGCCCACAGAAACGATGGCTTGTCAATTGTCCCAAATGAGGGGGAACCCGGATCGGAGCTGCGGTACTCATACATCGCAGGCAATCCGTTCGGGCTGCCGGCAACACCACCGATCGTCATCGTACGTTGGACGAAATCAAATGATTCTTTCAGCTTGTTGACATTCTTCAGCGCCATTGCATACCAGGCATTCCCGTGCGGCCACACTCCCCCGTTTGCATACGAGTATGCCGGTCCGGCCTCGGCGCCTGCGAATTTGAAAGTCCGAACGACGGAGTCGGTGGCAAAATCAACCGGCACCGCAATGCGCGTTCCGATCTGCGGATCGACCAATCGCCTCGCGGCAGTAGCCACGAGCTTCTGCGCGTGCTCATCATCCAGCAGCCCATACACAGGAGCGATGAGTGATCCCGCGTAGAAATGATAGTCTTTTGTTCCCCCATTGAAATTTGTAAGATATTCATCCTTGCGATCCCAGAGTTTCCCGACGAGTGCGTGCTGCATCGCATCAGCCGTCCGCTCATACTCCAGGAGCTCCGGACCGATCTTATGAAGGAAGGAAGAGATGAAGACATATTCTCTCAGGGCGCGGATTGCCAGGGCGGTAAGGTACGCCCGCGAGCCCTCAAGATGACCAATATCCCACCAATCGGGGCGGAAGGCGTACATAAGACCATCCGGATGAAGACGTGTCAACAATTCGTGGACGCTTTTCCTGAGATTCGGGTAAAGCGCCCGACCGGTCGAATCATCGAGTGAATGCCTCAGATAGCTTCCGGTGACCAGGATGAACCAGAGATGATTCCAGTTCTCCGGTTCACAGTATTCCGTCTTGAATCCATCGTCGCGCCAGTAGTATGCATGCGGTATCACGCTGTCCCTAGACAGCAACACGACATAGAGAAGGTTCTCCTTAACCCTGGGAAGATCAAAATTCACGGCGCCGAGATTCGTTAACAAGAGGTCGTGGGTGAAAAAGAAATTGTATTCCGCCGGGCACGGCATCGGAACAATTCTCCCGCGCAGGTAATGGGCATTCGCTGCAATGAGGGCACGAGCCCAGACAGCGGAGCGGTCGATCTCTTTGTTCCCTGTGATGAACCGGGCTTCCCTCTGTGCCTTCATCCTGATGTAGGTATCATACGCCAGGGTTTCATCTCTCCACTGAGCGCGGAGTCGCGCACTGCGCTGTTCGATCTCGGCTCCCCTGCAGCTACCGACAATCTGAACGACCTTCATCGAATCGGACGAATTGAGCGTCTTCTTGTACGTGAACGCTGCCACTCCGCGGCCACGACCCGATGATATTCCAGCGCGCGAATCCAGATTCATAGGCCACCGGGAGCTTCCGCTGTCCGTTGCCCCAAGCAGCTCGGCGTCAGACGTCCATCCGGCCGGACGTTCACCGACGTTTTGCACAAAGAGTGCAGCACTATCAGTATCAACATAGTTGAACCGTGCAGAAAGCGTCTGCGTATCGGAATTGAAGGCAATCTCTGACGTGTCCCTGCGCCTGTAGGTCTGGCACGTTCTGAGGCTCATCAACAAATGTGTATAGAGCTCAATTGCCACAGGTTGGCCGCTGACGTTCCTCACCACAATAGATGCGACCGCTGCCGGCTCGTTCAAACAGAATTCATACGAGACAGACCATTGAAGACCACCGGCGTTCTTCACAAATGTCACCTTGTGAGGGCTGAGGTGATACGACCAGGATTGGTTGTTGATCCATTCGGCTTTGCCGGTGCCAATCCGGAACCCAATCGCCCACGGGAGCGAGTTGTCCCGCTTCCAGTAGTCAGTGCTGACATCGATGCTGTTGGCTACCGGGTAGAAGAAGCTGATACGGGAAGGGACCGGCCTGCTGTGATGAAATTCGAATCCCGCATACCTCCCCCCCACTTCAACCTGGCCCCGCTGACCATCGAAGAAATACGAGAGAGGGTCCTCTTTTGAACGTTCTTCTTGTGCCTGAAGCGCGGTAACGTTCACGCTCCACATCAAAACCACGGCCACCCAACATGTCACACCATGCTTTTTCATTGGAAGACAATTCCAGATTTGAGTTACCCCTTGATCCCCGCGGACGCCATGCTTTCGATGAAATATCTCTGGAAGAACGAGTAGGCGATGATGATTGGCAGGGCCAGCAGCGTTGCGGCCGCCAGCTGCAACCCAAGCAGAGACTCCGCTTCGCCTCCGATTGTGAAGAGCGTGACGAGTTGCGGCATCGTCATCAACGAGCGGTTACGCACCACGATCAACGGCCACAGGACTTCATTCCAGCTTGACATAAACGTAAGCAATGACACGGTAATAACAACCGGCCGAGAAAGGGGCCATATCACCCGGAAGAGAATCCGGAGCTCCGAGCACCCATCGATCCGCGCAGCATCGATCAAAGCCTGGGGGATATAGATGAAGAACTGACGGAAGAGTATGATACTGAACGCCGTCATCAGCGTCGGCGCCACCAACGCTAAATACGTGTCCGTGATCCCGAGCTTGACCATCAGGATATACTGCGGTATGAGCGTTATCTGAAACGGTAATGTCATCGTGAACACGACGACCGCGTAGAGAGCACCCCGTCCTTTGAACTGCAGGCGCGCAAGCGCGTAGCCCACCATGGACCCGAACACAATCACCGAGACTGTTGAAGAGAGGGAGACGATGATGCTGTTCAGGAAGGCCCTGCCGAGAGGAATACGCTCGAAAACCTGCGCATAGTTTGAAAGCGTAAAATGTGTGGACCACAATCCGAACCCGCCGATGTCAGCCTCGGGCTTCAATGACGAAGTAATCATCCAAAGAAAGGGATACGCGAAAACGATGGCACCGAGACCCAGAGCGAGATATTTGGCGGTCGCCTTCATGTCGTCGGCTCCGTCTCGATGACTTTTCGCTGCAGCAAGACCACCCCGAGGATGATCAGCGCGAAGACGAATCCAAGCGTCGCGGCATATCCCATGTGGTTGAAATAGAATGCCTGGTTATAAATATACAGGACTGCGGAAAGCGTGCTTTCCATCGGGCCGCCGCCGGTGAGGACATACGGCTCCACGAACAGGGAGAATCCACCAATGGTTGAGAGCACCACAACGACCACGAAGGTCGGGCGCAACATTGGCAGCGTGATTCGGAAAAACTGACGGGCCCGCGTGGCTCCGTCGATGCTGGCAGATTCATACAGTTCACGGGGGACATCCTGCAATCCGACAAGGAACAGGATGATGTAGATTCCCACATTCTTCCATGTCGCCATAAGCGCGATCGACAACATCGCCATATCGGGATCGATGAGCCACGGCACTCTGCCGATACCGACGGCTGAGAGCATACGGTTCAGCAAGCCCGAGTCGAACGCATACAACTGCTGCCATAAAATCGTCACTACGACGCCGGAAACAACAACGGGCAGGAAGAAGACCGCACGAAAGAATCCGCGACATTTCAGTTTTGAATTCAATAATACCGCGAGCCCCAGTGCAACGACCATCTGCAGCGGTATATGGATGAGCAGGAACTTCAGCGTATTGATAATCGCTTTGAAGAAGAGGGGATCGCTGAACAACCGCTCGAAGTTCTTGAGCCCGATCCACTCCATCGGTGTCACGACATTCCAGCGGTGAAACAGAAGCACGAACGAAAAGATAAGAGGATAGGCAACAAATCCTCCAAAGAAGACGGCGTACGGAAGGACAAACCAGTAGCCGGTTTTTGACTGCCGATGTCGTGGTGAATCGAACTTCCAGAGAGATGTCATTTGTTCCACTTGACAATCATCTGCGTTCTGCGGAACGCGCCATCGACCGCTTCGGCAGGCGTCACTTTTCCGTACACTGCGCACGATTCGTATACCTGTGAGATTGCATCGAGGATTTCTTTCAAGTCCGGCGCAGCATCCACGCCGCGGGTGGAGATGGCCTGTTCTGCGAACCGGACCATCTTCGGATTCTGCCGGAAGTACTCCGAGAACAGATGATTCGTCAGCAAGTCCCCGCGGACAGGAACCTGATTTGTAATCGTCAACAACAAGAGATCGTGTTCCGCAAGCATAAGATACTTGACAAACTCCCAGGCCTCATGTGGATGCTTTGTCGTCCCGAAAACCCCGATGTTTTTGTAATCCCCGTAGGTGTATACCGGACCCGTATGCCGATCGGGCACGGGCAACGGTGCAACATCGAAGCGGATGTGAGGCGCAAGCGAATGAAGCGTTGCAACTTCCCACGGTCCGGCAAAATGAGTTGCTTTCTTTTCAAGGAGGAACGGATCCCCCCCCTGGAAATACGTGTGAGGAAAGTAGTTCTCCATGTAACATTCCTGAAAGAACATGAATACACTTTTTGCATCCTCATCGTTGAAATCCGGCTCTCCAGCTTTGAAGAGGGTCTTCCCTCCGGATGCGGCGATATAGAACGGGTAAAAGTCGAACAATCGTTGCCACCAGATGGGACGTATATCCCGCTCGCCGGCCCACACATCGGTCTGTCCGTCGCCGTCGAGATCACGCGTCAGTTTCTTCGCGGCGGCAAAGAACTCGCTGTAGGTGCGTGGAGCCTTCGTTATACCCACTTCCTCGAACATGCGGACGTTGTAGAACATCATGACCGGATTCGTTTTCCACGGGATCTGATAAAAACGCCCGTTTTCGGACCGAAACGGTTCGAGAAGGTCATGAGGCGTTCGTGCAAGCGCAATGGAATCGAAGTCGGAGAACTGATCAAGGGCAATCAGTCCACCGGCACGCGTGTATTCATGCAAAGCCCCCGGCCAGATGTTCGAACAGACATCCGGCGTGGTCTTCCCCGCAATCGCAGCAAGCAGAACTTCTTCGGTCGACTGACTGACCGGAATGGACTGCATGCGAACCTGAATTCCGGGATGGGTCCTGTTCCATCGCCGGACCAGCGTGTCCGCAAGCTGCATCTCCTGAGGATTCGGGGCAGGCCAATACGTCAACTCAACGACCTCACCGCTGCCGGAGCCTTGCGGGCTTTTTTGATTCGAGCAACCAGTCCACCACAAGAGCGTGCAGACAGAGATGACGAGCATAATGCTTCTCACGATTCCGCGGCTCATCGTAAGCTGTCCCCCTCAGGATGGGTCACGTCAGTTCCACGATTGCCAGTCATAATCGATTGTCGGAAAAGCGGTGCGCGGATAGATACCCCCTTTTTTGATTGTATACACATCGATGGCTTTCGGATCATTTTCGATGTCAATCACGACTTTCTTCAACGCGTCTTCATTGATCGCCACACCATAGTTCTGTTTCAGGCGAAGTATTTCATGAAGCAGTTTCTTTGTCAATTCGAATGACGAGTACTCTCTCCAAACGTCTTCGCGCACTTCATCAAACGGTTTAACTACCCCCGCAGTGTCGCAGAAGTTGCGGGCGTTCTCTTCGTAGTATTTTCGCAGAAGCGGAAGCGAGTCCTGGATGGTATCAGCGATGCGACCCTTGTTCGCAAGATAGAGAAATTTCTCTTTCCACCATTCCTTTTGCCGCCTGACACTCGTGCGATTCTGGAGTTTTCGCTCGAATGCCCGGTCCGTCAGCAACCGATCACGGACCATGCGCCAGATGATTCCTTCAACGGATTGGAAAAACCCTTGCTGCGATGTCAACGACAGCTTGATGTACGGTTCACGCATCCGGTACCAATCGAGGAATGTCCGCAGATTCAGATTCTTGTTCTTCAACTGAACGAGTGCACGGGACTCGATCGTGTCCAGCCGCGAAACGTCCTTCAGTTCCCTGGCTCCTTTGCGGCCTGCCAGTTCCCACTCATCAAACTTCTCTTTACTCAGGAATTTTCTTCCAAGATACGCCTGAATGGCATTGAAGGTCTCGCGCACGATAACCGGATGCTGATCAACGATCATTCGTTGCACGTAATCATCGGAAAGTGAGTCAGCGAGGTGCTGACTCAGGCTACGCTTCACGTCCTCCCGCATTTTCACTTCCTCTGATTGCGTGACGATGGGGTTTTTCCAGGCGTCAGCCATCTTGACGATGTACCAACCGTCGGGACCATGAACAGGGAGCGACACGGCGCCCGGTTGCATCGTGTCAATGATGGAAGCGAACATGGGATTCTGCATGCGAAGTTTGAATTTGGTGGTCTTGAGCGACCGGTCGTCGGGCTTTACTTCGCCCCGTAGCTGGGCGGCGTACAATGAGTCAAAGGACACTCCGGTTTTCATCATTCTCACTTGGGCATCAATCGCGGGAGCCGTCGGGGTGAAAATCCATCGAACCGTGAGATGGACACGTTCCTGCTCAGTGCCGCGCGCAATCTGTCCGTCTCCCACCTTCACGTGAGGCAGGACATCCTCCTTGTAGAGTTCCTCAGTGGCAAGGTCGGCTTCAATTTCTTTAACCTGCCTCTGAAGGTCGGGCCATGAACCGAGGCCCCGGTCACGTCCATCCAAAGCGAGGAGCTTTTCATAGGCCATGAAGGTCAGGTAGTGCTGCCTGGAGTCTCGTTCCCGCTTGACGAACGCAGGTCCGTATTCATAACTCAACATGAACTCGCCCGCGGAGATCGTCCAGGGACCAACCGTGGCCACCGTGATTCGGTCCAACCTCGGATCGAGGAGGGAAGAGTAAGAGGAGTATTCGCGGATGCGCTGGGAACGAGCGGGAGGAGCAAGTGCCACAATCAAGAGTACGAGAAGATAGGCACCTTGCCTCATTGAAGTGGCATTTCGACTCTTCATGATATCAGAATCGGAGACCGACAGTGAATACATGGACGCCCTGGAGACGCCCCATATCCTGGTAGGCATAGTCGACTCCTACCCGAATACTGCCGAGGAGATCAGCGGAGGACACTCCAAACCCGAACGACATACCACCTTCGGCCTGATCAAGGAAGAGCGATTGATACCCGGCACGGAGAAACAGGTAATTTGAATAGACAAATTCCGTTCCGATGTTGAGACTTTCGTAGTTGTCGTTTGGATGGAGAGCGTCCACAGCAACGCTCCAGCGGTACTGGTTATTGTCAAAGATCCGCGTCGATACGCCAAATTGAAAAAGCAAGGGAAGGTCCCACGAATCAAGCTCAATGTTCGTGGCTATCTGGTCACTCGATCCCTGCTTGTTCGGGTCAAGGCGGATGAACTGACGTGTATCCCTTCCGGACATTTTCATGGTTGTCCCGAAGTTCGAGAGCGACGCGCCAATCGTCATTCCGCCGAACAGATCCGTCTTGAACGTGGTCCCCAGATCGACGGCAAATGCGCTTGCGCTTTCGTGCCAGATCGATTGTTGAACGTACTTCGCCGTAACTCCAATTGCAAACCGTTCTGTAAGTTGCCGTGCGTAGGAAATACTGGCGGCGAGGTCACCAGCGCTGAAGAACTCGCCTGTCCCCTCCGGGAATTCGACCGTCCGGACCGCCATGTCTCCCATCGAGAGTGAGGTCAGGCTGAACCCAAGTGTGCCTGCGCTTCCCAGGGGTAATACTGCTCCGGCAAAATCGAACTTCGTATCAGCGATCCATCTGGTATGGACAACATCGATGGTCAACTCCGGAAGCGATGCCACACCTGCCGGATTCCAATGAAGCGCTGTCGCGTTGTTGGCAACGCTTACGTAAGCGCCTCCCATCCCCATCGCCTGCGCTCCAACCCCAATCTCGAGGAATGTGGCCGCAGTTGTGCCGGACTTGGAAACGTTCTGGCTCCCGGTCTGACCATAAGCTGCGAGAACAGCCGAACCGTATACGAGGACGACAATGAGAAGTCTCTTCATACCTTTCGACTCCGGGTCGATTTGCCTGAGGTCAACATGGATCTTATTTCAAGACAGCGAATTTACCAACTTGCGTTCCAAGGCCTGGAGCTTCGACATGGATGACATACACGCCAAACGCAATATTCATCCCATCGCGGGAAACCAGGTTCCACGGCTCTTGCCCATCATCGATCGTGCTGCTGTGCGTCAGCGTTTGAACGAGATGGCCGCTAATTGTATAGATCCGAATCGTGCATGACTGCGGCAAATGAATGAAGAACACTCGCCGCTCACCTCTGCCGACCGATGTCGTTTGCGGTTCCCACGAAGCTGCTCCGACGTACGGGTTGGGAACCACCGCGACCTTGCTCAAATCATTTTGAGCCTTGGACAGGTCGAGCGTTCGCGCCTTCGAAGTAAATTCGAAGTACTCGCCGGTGCGGAACGGTTTCTTCGTCGAAATGCGGAACACATCACCTGGCTGAGGCTGTCGCTGCAACGGCGCCGGGATGAGTGTGTCCTGAAGAAGTGTCAACGACCAGCTCTTGCGCGCACTGAAGAACTGCGTCGCCGACTGCCCGGCGGAGTCTCCGGCCACAATGAAGAGCGCATCACCCGCGTCGAATACCGAGTTTCCGTTGATGTCCTGGAAAATGAACTGAACGTGGTCGATGTTTTCCGTCAGGTTCTTGATTATGATGTTCGACGGCACCCCGGAGCTGAAACTCGATCCCGGAAATGAAGTGTCGCCTTGGTTCTTGGCAGTGAAACGAATCTCGAAATCTGCCGGATAATTGACACGGCGTGGTTGATATGCCGGAGCAAAACGTGAATCGAACCCGACCTGGGTTACGTAATTGCTGGTCCCTTTCGTCCATCCGGTCTTCGACGGATTGATAATGACGTCAGGATCATTCTTGATTGACGCGACGAATCCCCGGATTACCGGCGACTGGACCTGTGTGGAGAGAAGTCGCGTGAGCGAGACCAGCGTATCTTTCGCTGTCTTGTCCACGAGCCGGTACCATGGATACGAATTCGTATGGAAGGCCGTCGAATCAACGAACTCCATTCGATACGTGTGATTGTCCCTGATCGAATCGGCATCGAGGACTGTCATATTCATTGATCCGGTCCCGGGACCGGTTGCTGTCAGGCTGCCGATCTCAGGCGGAATGTATCCCGCTGCTGCCGCGCGCGGCGTAACGACAGCGGTATTGATGTCGGTCTTCACGCGGCCATTGATGTCGATCTTGATGATGCTCGTTGTCTCTGAAGGCGGTATTCCGACGAACTCTCCCGTCACGGTGGTCGTCGTGAAGCCCTGGTCATAAGCGACAACCGCGTAATAGTACGTTTGTCCATTTGCGACGGTGCTATCGACAAACGAATGCTGCAACCCCGTATCATCGCCAAGGTTGAAGTAGGCACCATTGACGCCGATGGGATGGAGTCCCTTGACCCCATCAATCAAGTCAAACTGGGCGATCGGCAGCCGATAGGTCGGCCGGCCGAATGCATCCGTGATGATCTTGTTCTCCAGGAAATTGGCTTCGGTGCTCCGGTAGATCCGGTATCCTTCAAAGTTGAATTTCTGATAGAATGCGTCGAACGTCAGTTCCGAACGCTTGTCCCAGTAGAGTGTGACACGATGGTCGCCCGGGATTACTTTCACGGTTGGTTTTTCTGGAGGTTTCGCGAAATGATAGTTCGCGTTATAGATCTGCTGGACGGTCCGTTTGCGGCGGAAGAGATCGTCGGCGTTCATGCCGAAAATCAACGCCATCGAGAAGCGCTCAGTCTCCCCCGTTTGCTGAATCTGACCTGAGCGAACACTGTACGTGTTCCTTCCGAGCAAATGGAAGAGATAGCTCGAAAAATGATTAGCCAGGTTTACTCCGACCAGCGATTGCCCGTGCGGTTGGGGAAGGGCCGAAAGCGCTGACCAGTTTCGCTCGTCGTTATTCAAATCGTATGTGTGCACCGCGGAAATGACGAATCCCGTGAGGCCGAGCTGATCGGATTCATCCTTGTCAAGAATCCCGAAATTGGGTTCTCCCTGATCGGGCTTGCCGTTCCCTTCTGTACCGTCGGGATCGGGTCCGGGATACCCTTCATCGAATGGTCCGAGTCCATCCGTTCCTACATCGTCATTGAGGGGCTCGCCTGCATCCCATTTACCGTTGCCGTCTAGATCGGTGAAAGGACGCCAGTTGCAATTCTCATCGGCATCCCAATGTGGCCTCCATGCGTATCCATAGAACTTTCTGAAGCGGGCCGTGTCTTGTTGTACATCCCGAAGGAATGGATCTTTGAACGGATCCGTGATGAAGGTATGCACAATATTGTCTCGACGTTCATCGGTCAAACCATCGTGATCGTTGTCGAAATTGTCGTCGGCAATGCCCGGGCTTTCAAGAAAGGCGTAGCCGGCATAGCCAACGGGACTCCAGTTGCCGGGACTTCCAAATGCCACGGCGGACCACGCATAGGAAAGGTTCAGCTCTTCATTGTAGTCACCGGCATTGTTGGAAGAATTATCGTGTCCCCCGATGCCCCAATCGACGTATTGAGCAAACAGCGTCTTCGTATAGTCCGTCGTTCCCATGCTCGTAATCTCGTACAACCAGAAAATCACGTCCTCTGCAAGAACCTGCGACCACTGGAATCCCCTTGCATGGACTTGCATCCCCAGTCCGCCCCGCGTTGTATCATCCGCGTCCGGATGGAAATTGTTCTTGAGCATGTATTCACGGTCTTCATTGTCATCGAAAACAAAGTATGTTTCGAGATCGGCATTCTGGACACCGTTACCGAAGAACCCATTCCATCGCTGGTTCCAGTCGGCCGGGCGATCGGGCCAGGTAGGAGGCCATGTATTGGGATCCGTGCTTTGTGCGGGGCTCGATTGAAAACGATTCGCGTAATTTGGCAGCGACCACCAGCCGTACGTCACTCCGGTGCCGACATCATGGCGTGTGTATTCATAGTAGTTTGTTTCGAGCGGGTGAAAAATGTTCCCCTTGGCATCCTTTGTCTCTGCCTGCACGATCACTGCCACACCATCTACGTAGGTGTGATTCGTTCCCTTTGGCCAGACGCCGCTCCGGCTCGGATCGTTCTGCCAATCCGCGATCTCACCGAAATTGTAGTACACCGTGGAAACGAGGTTGCCATCCATGAGTCCTTTCTTTGTCTCGTTGTGGTTCCCTTTGCCCTTGTCTATGAGTCGTTGAGCGGAAAGAAAACCAGTCGACGCGACAAGAAGACTCGCTGCCAGGAGGAAACGCACGTGAAGCGATGTTCGGATCATTGCGAGGCTCCGTTGTTGAATCCTAGAAGGATACCAATGCACCGAAAACGACCTGTCGGGGCGAAGAGTAAAAGTCAGGTCTCATAAAGAACTCCTGCAATGTGTTCACGCCTCTGGGCGCCTGCTGCGCCCGTGTGAGTTCAAGCGAATAGCCTGCGCGGCCTGTGTCAGTGAAAATGTTGACTTCGGCAGGAGTGTCGAAAACATTGTAGATTTTCAGGAATAAAGAAAATTGGTGATCAAGCCACCGGACGTACTTCGTCAGATAGAAATCGGCGTTGAAAAACATAGGCCGGTTGTCGCTGTTCTCCAATCCTGTGCGTTGGTTCTGGAAGGAAGGCGAGTACGGCAGGCCGGATCCGAGACGTGCGATGAGGCTGCCGATAATATTATCCGGTTCGCCGGCCGTCAATGTCAGGTTCAGAGAATGGCGACGGTCCCAGTCCAGCGGGACAAGCTCCTTGTTGATTTCGATCGGCGGACTCGCCTGCTGCTTGTTGAAGTTGTCGTTGGGATCCGAAGCGTTCCCGAATGCGGTCTGGTATGTATAATCCACCGTGCCACCGAAACCGCCGCTGAATCGCTTGTCGAGCGACACTGTGAACCCTTTCACAGCGCCATAATCCCGGTTGATGTACTGTCCAAACTTCTTGAAATCATTCTTGATGTACAGTTCCATACCGAGGAGGTTGCGGATATCCTTGTAGTAGGTGGTGACAGTGATGCCGAGGAACGGAGTGAGTTCCTGTTGAAGGCCGAGTTCGTACATCGTCGTTCGTTGGGGCTGAAGATCTGCATTGCCAATTGCGTTCCCGACGAACTCCGGGAAGTTGCCGGTGAGCGGGATACGGAAATTCGGATTCTTGTAAAGGAACTCAAACGGGGGAACCTGAAAGAAATGGCCGTAAGAGAAGTGAATCGCGCCGCGATCGGTTATCGGGTACGAGATGCCGATACGGGGACTCAGCTGATATTTGCCGCTCGCTTGTGAAGTAAGCGAATCGGGAAAAGGAGGCACCAATTGATCGAGGGCAGCAATGTTGTTCGGATTCTTCAACACCCTTCCGTCGGGTTGAAAGTAGTCGAACCTCATTCCAACGTTGACAATCAAATAATCGAGCTCGATCTTGTCCTGTGCGTATGCGGCGAACTGATACGGATGGTTTGTATAGACGTTGTAATCGAAATCTCCCACATTCGGCAAGGCCGGTTTGAATCCGCTGCTCGCATCGACATGGATCTGGTAGTCCTCGTAATTGAGCCTGTGGTATTGCACCTCAACGCCGGTCTTGACGAGGTGCGCAGAAGTTAATTGCGACGTGAAGTCGATTTTTCCCGTGTAGCTGTTGGATTGATGAGCGAAATGCCAGTTCTGTGTTCCTCCCGTGAGAAACGCGTTACCGCTGACATCCTGCATCCTTTGCGGATTCACATAGCGCGGATCGAGCGGGTTCTCGTATACATATTGCTTGTAGCTCGATACGATCGTTGAAGCGTTGAAATCGACAAACGAGGAAGGACCGAACACATAATTGTAACTTACGATTCCAAGGAAGCTCTTCTGAAATCTTGTATAGTCTCCATCAGGATCGAGCTGGAATTGGTGATCGTAGGTCTTATACTGATGGTCCTGGTACAATCCCTCGAGCACAATCCCCTTTGAAGAGCCGACATTGATTGAGAGCTTTCCTTGCGCGCTCCATCTCGTATCATAATTCATCGGAACATATTTCCCGTCGCCTGTTGCGCCGATATGCCACTGCGATGGATCGTTCGCGGAGAAATTCGACGAGTCAGATGGATTGAACACGCGTTTGCCGTAGAGGTAACCGTCATCATGGAAGTACCTGCCTGATACGAAGAACTTCACCAACGACGGAATTCCAGGCATGGGACCGCTGAGCGATCCCTCGTAATTGCGCAAATAGGTGGGTGAAATATGATTGAGATTTTGGTAGAGATCCGTGCGAGCTGTAAGATAGCCGCCGGTATAAGCAGAGACCTGTCCTGTGTACCTGTCACCGGCAATCTTGGTGACCTGATTGACAACACCCGAGAGCGCTTCGCCGAATTCAGCATTGAACGTGCCGCTGAGAACCTGAATCTCCTGAATGCTGTTCACCTCAGGCTCCAACGCAGAGGACCCCGAAAATACATCGTTCACGGAGAGACCGTCTACAAGATACTTGACCTCGCCTGTCCGGCCTCCTCGAAAGTGCCCTTCCACTACCCCTGCCTGCAGGTTGACAACAGACGAGACAGTTTCGAGCGGAAGTTTCGAAATCTGATCGCTGTTGACCGTCGATGTGGTCGATGTAAGGTCTTTTTGGACAATCGGGCGGGATGCAATGACCGTCACCGCCGTCATCTCGACCGCCTGGTCCCGCAACTCGATATCTACTTTGGTCGTCTTGTCAACAGACACCGAGACGTCCTCCACCACGGAAGCTACATAGCCGACCATCGTCGCTTTGAGTTGATACTTCCCCGGTGGGACATTGATGATGAAGTATGTGCCACTTTCGTCAGCCGAGGCACCCATCATCGTGCCAACAATGACAACATTGACACCGATCAGCGGTTCTTTCGTCCTCGCGTCAACGATTTTCCCCGCAATTTTGCCCGTCGTGCCTGCATACCCATCGCACACGAGCAGCCCCAGCCCAACAAGCAAGCACAACAATGGACGTCGAAAGACGTTCATCGATATTCTCCGTTGGCTTGGTTCGCGATAAAAGAAACGGGGTGCAGCCGATATGCCGCACCCCGTTTGGGTTGACATCACTTCAACATGAGCATCTTCTTTACGAGTGCAATCGATCCGGTTTCCAGGCGGTAGATATAGACACCGGATTCGACCGTACGCCCTGCTTCATCCTTTCCATCCCATGTCACGGTGTATTGACCCGCAGCATGGACACCCTGCACGAGTGTACGAACGCTCTGGCCCAGTATGTTGTAAACGACGAGCGAGATGTTCTGCTCGTGAGGCACGGCGAATTGTATCTTCGTTGAAGGATTGAATGGGTTTGGATAGTTGTACGAAAGGTCAAAGACGTTCGGAATATTACTGTTATTGCCGCTCACAGCAGTAGTCGTCCCGACTTTTTGCACGGTGAGATCGTCAAAGTAGACTGTTCCCACAAACGTCGAATACACATGCAACCGTGTCTCAAGCGCCTTTACCCCCACTCCCGTCGGCACTTGCACATCGAGTGTATACTCTGTCCAGTCAAATGACGTCACCTTCGGGAATGTAAACGTGTAGTCATTCCCGGGTCCAACAGTGTTATACCCGTCATTGTTGCCAAACTTCGCAAACCACAACGGCGTAAATCCGACCGACCATGTCCCCGGATACTTTGCAGCTGAGTCTGGAACC
>QYQB01000170.1 GCA_007280275.1 bacterium
ATACCATAGACCGGATTGGATGTAATGTTAGCACTATTCATGTAGATAGAATTGTGATACACGTTCACTGTTTGCCCATAAGCGTCGACTGCTATTCCATTGATTTCTGACGGATAGCTGGCAACATCACCCGTGTAATAAAGATCGCTGATGAAATTATTGTAGACATTTGCTGTCTGCCCCGCAGGTGCGTCGACGGACGTATTGTAAAGAAGGATACCATACAGGGGTTTGAGTGTGGTCTGTGCCAGAACGTTGGCCTTCAAGGTGACAAGCTTGTTGTTGTATATGTTGCAGGTTCCTGTCCATGTCTGCACATAAATCGCATTGATGCTGTTTTGAACATAGCTGCCAGTCAGAGCGCCGAGCATGGAGATCGTATTGCCATTGATGTTCGTGGTGCCGGCCGGCCACCAGAGACTCATGCCTTTATGCTGCGCAAATATCGTATTTCCAGAAATTGTCAAACCTGCGCCAGCTGGAACAGTGCCCCCATCCGGTTTGTAGATTCCATAATAGAATGCTGAAGTGCTTGATCCCATGATACTGCAATTGGCAATGGTCAAATTATCGGCCGCACCAGAAGCCATCGCCAGGCAGTTGATCCCGTATGTTCTGTTTCCGGATGCCGAAGCTACTTTTACACCTGTCGGTACGAGTTTGAGATTCTTTATTGTGACATTATCCGTGTTTCCACTCAACCGAATAAGGTAGCGGCCGTTCGTCGCATCGTTGATCGCAAATGTCATATCCTGCGTCGTCCCATTCGCGGTATTCGAGCCGTCAATCGTAACGTTGCCCACACTCCCGAAACTGGCAGAATTGCCTGTAATAGTAAGACCTGCATTCGACTTGTTTCCGGAAGTAGCAACCGTAGTGAACGTCACTGTCGGTGTTTTCCCGGTATTCGGCTTGATGATGAGTTTGTTTGCCCCGACCAGCGCCGTGTCGGTGATCTCCGGAGAGCCTGCTTCAGTCAAATCACCGTCGATAAGAAAAGTCACCGTGCCGGAGGCATGGTTCGTATTCAAAGCAGTGATTGCTGCTGACAGTGTAGGATAGTCCGGTGTGCCGGTACCGCCTATGATCTTGGTGCCGGTAATGTTTTGCGCCAGGACAAGTGCAGGTACCAGAAGAAGTATGGCGCCTAGCACTGTGATCCAAAAAAGTGACCGAGATTTCATTGTACCCTCCCTCGAAGATGTGATGAAGTTGATTGGTGGGACTGATAAACGATAGCTACTTGCTCAAGACAATCTTTCTCGTATCGCTCTGAATTGATCCTTCGGCACTTTGGTTCAGCCTTGCGAAATAGACTCCGCTCGGGAGCGATGATGCATCCCAACGGACCGTGTAGACTCCTGCCGGACGCATCTCGTTCACTAACGTGCAGACCTCTCTTCCGAGGACATCGAAGACTTTCAGAGTTACCAATTCGCAATTGGCAATTCCTGCCCGACCGGCAGGCAGGCGAAATTCGAAATTGGTAGAGGGATTGAACGGATTGGGATAGTTTTGTTCCAGCATGAATGCACTGGGCACCGACTGACGATCCTGCCTGACATCTGTCGTGACATGCGTGTCTCCTGACCGCAGGACATGCAAGGTCGCACCAATAATGGCTGCATTCTGCACAGCGTTGGGCTTTCCAGGTCGATGGAATGTCGGGAAATCAACCCACTGAGTATTGCGGGCATCGAACAACAGGACTGGTGTGGAGGTCGATGAAATGCCGAAGGTCTCGACTTTCCCATTTGTTACGCGCACATACGCGCCGGCATCCATCAAGATCCCGTACGGAAGCTGGGACTTTGCCATAGACCACTGCATTCCCATGATCCGGTTTTCGCTGTAGTCATACGCTGATTTGTTGTCGGGATTCTGATAGAATCTGGGAACCGGCTGCATGCCCTTGAGCAGATTCAAGCCCGGCAATTGAGTGAGCGTTCCATAGTAGGCGCTATACGGGCTGGTATACAGACCTCCGAGTGCTTTCTCGCCCGCAAGCATCACATCTTCAGACAAGAAGAGGATTGGTTTTGCCGAACCGACCTTGAACGCAACCGCACTTCCTACACCAGTGGCTGGATCAAGAAACCGTGCGAGACTATCGAGGCTGTTCCCAACAAATACGAAACCTCCGCATGAGGCTGTCGCCAACGCCAGAAGCGCGTCGTTCTTCCGAGATTCATCGATCAGCAGCAATCTGCAGGCCACACCCCAGGAGCTTAGTGCGGATTGCACCGAATTTGCGAGCGCCGGACTGGCAGATGAAGAGAATATTCCAACCGTGTCAGTCGGAGTGCCGAGACTGGACTGAAGCTTCTTCAAACTCCCATTTGACGATGACCAATCCGCCAGATTGCCACTGCCATCGAGTAGTATTGCCCCCTTCGGAGAAGAGACATGCTTTGACACGAACGGGACCGCCGTTGATGGACGGAGCACTTCCCCCGTTCTGAGATTCACCTTGAATCCTGGTATCAACTGGTCGAATTTCATGTTCGACATGGAAAACGACACGCCGGGTTCGATGAGATACCTGGTTTCCGGCTTCCAGCGTACCAGCGCCACGGCACTTCCTCCCATGACCTCGCCTATTCCGGCTGAGTCTACGCCGAGAGCGGTGTTTGCATCCACACCCGCCCCGGTGATTTCCCTTCCACTCGAACTCTTGTAGCGCGCAAGGAATACCGGCAACCTTCCTATTCTCCCCCGTTCACTGGTGTGACTCTCCGCGAGGATGTTTGGAACCAAGGGGAGGAAATCGTCAACAAGGGTGATGGAGTTCGTCGGGTTGCGAAGAATCGCCCCCACGTCGGACGATCCACCGGTATAAGCGACATCGCTGAGCACTGCCTCGCCGGCACTCGACCCTCCGACTACTCCTCCCCGTTCGAAGATCTCCTTGATAGCCTGTTGGGTCAGCGTGCCTTTCCACAATCGTACATACTGTGCCTGGTCACCGCCGCGGAGAAAAATTCCGTCGTGTTGGAGAATAAACCGATAGGTCGCGGAATCATTAGCCTGTGCATTAGTAATGATCGCGAGATTCGAGACCGAACACGGGCTCAACGACGGGAAGTAGCCGGAGAACCAGGTTGTGGTGTCGGCATAGTGAAGGACGGCGATTTTTCGATTGGGCGCATGCGTAACCAACCATCGATATGGTATGTCCGACCAGTCATTGTAGTTTTCGCTGCCGCCACCGACAAGGAGGACGGATCCTTGCGAGAGGGCAATCCCGGAGAGGGAAGAAGCAAGGAGTGTCAGCCTAAACAGAATATTCATTTCACGCTTCACGTTTTGCGTACCGTTGCTGGAACCGATCTCGGGAACAATCGTCGTCAGGATGACGAGTTCTGTTTGTGAAGCATAGGAGAATCTGCGTCACTCAGAACCCAACCCTCAGACTCAGAAAACTCGTGCCTCCCAACCGGCCGAATGCGGCATAGGCGAAATCCAGACGGGAGTCAATCCCACCCACGTTCGCCTTCACACCGAGTCCGAGACTAAAGTTCTGCTCATCGAAGCCGGACTTATACCCGGCACGCAGGAACATCATGTCCTGCCATGCGTATTGTGCGCCGAACTCCAGTTGGGAATTATTGTCGTTCGGGTCATTCACAGCGGCCGTGATGGTGACCTTGTGCCCTTCCATTTCCACCGGATCGATCGAGATACCGACGTTAAATATCTGGGGCAACGGGGACTCTCTGGAGACCCGCTCCAGACGCGGGTCATACGAGTACGAGATTCCGGATTGCGCCACTGCGTCTGGTTTGTTGTCGATCGGTGATCCGACGAAGATGGCCTCTGCCCCGAAATTCGCGAGCCGCATGCCGATCCGCATGTTGTAGAAATTCGTAACGTAGACCGATCCGAAATCGAATGCGTAGGTGGAAGCATGAGTTTCCCAGATGTACTCATAGATATACTTCACCGTCCCGCCAAAGCTGAAACGATCGATGATCTTCACGCCGCACGACAACCCTATGGCATAGCTGCCAGAGCTGAAGTAAGTCCCGGTTCCATTGGGGGATGTCTCTGTCGTGATTTCCATGTCATCCATCGTCAAGGCCGTCACACTGAGGCCGAGGACGCCAGGACCGACTTTTTGCGCAATGCCGAAGAATGACACCCGTGTGTCGCTCAGCCAGTTCACCCTCGAAAGTACAATTTCCGTCCCTTCCGTAAACGCAATCGCTCCGGGATTCCAATAAAGTCCCGTGACGCCTTTCGCTGACGCGACGAGTGAATTGCCCAACGCGGCCCCCACCGGTTCGACCGGAATCTTGAGGAAATTCGCGCCTGCATACCCCACATTGCTGAAGCCCTGACCGAGGGAAATGGCCGACATGCCGAAGCAAAGGGCAATGAGACTGAACATTCTGCTGTAGATGTTTTTCATTGTAGGCTCCTTTCCCTTCCTAGCGCACGACGGCGAATTTACTGACTCTTTCGCCGGCATCAGATGTAACGTGATAGATATAGACGCCGGTTGCGATAAGCTGGTTGGAGAAGGATCGCAAATCCCAGAACTCCGTCCCTTGCCCGTTTGTATGTTCGATGGTCTTCACCAGGTTTCCATCGAGTGTGTAGACCCTGATGGTGCACCGGCCCGGGAGATTGGTAAACGCAACGTCCCGAATAGGTTCTCCAAGTTTCGGGTCACCCAATCGTTTTCGTTCCCATGTCGCAGAGATGATATAGGGATTTGGCACCACCCTGATTTCGCTGAGCGAAGTTCTTGACGCATCTACCGGTCGCGCCTCGACAGTATTTTCGCTTGCCGATTGATCTGCCGGAAGAAATGCTTTGCCTGACTCAAGGCTGTCATCATCGAGAATGGTCACGGCGTAGGAATAGTAGAAGAAGTTCTTCGTCGCAGCCGGATCTTTCCATTGATATGCGAGTGAATCAACACTCGTTTTTGCTTGATTTCTTGGGATCACTGCAACAGGCGATCCCCAGTTCGTTCGGCTCGGATCTGTTGTTTTATAGACTCGATATTCCTTCACGCCGGACTTACCTGTCAGAGGATTGATATAGGACAGTTCTTTGTCATTACTCCAAAGCAGCTTCACGGTGTTGTCCAAAGCGGCGTACCGAACGTTGGGCTTCGGCGGGGGAATGAACTTGAACCCGTTGTTATACATGGTATAGATACGGTCGACCGTGGTGTAAAGACGAGAAACATTCGGCGATCCTGGTCCTGTACCTGGCCCAGCAACTTGCGCGAAGACAAAGGTCATTTTTTCATACGGTTCCATATGGTACGGACCACTTGCTGCAACGCCATCAACTCCATCTCCCCCCTCCTGATTACCCGTAATGAGATCCTGGAGGCGCCAATCATCAAAATGTCGGTTGGGGCCATGGAATAAGGTAGGTCTGGAAGCATTACTTCTGAGTCGTTGATCACTGCTCATCCAACCGTAAAAAATCGTGTCATCGGCGACATTATCTCCCCACGCCGAACTGTACACGCCCGACCAGTGCCAGTCGGTGATTCCCCGTCGTGTTCCATTTTGGTCCAGCCTTCCACTTGCATTCACTTTCGGAGTTTCCAGAAAGACAAGCCCCAGTGCGAACGGCGTGGATCCCGGCTCCCAGGATGTGGTTCCTGGGGCATCGACGACGTAAGTGAACTGCTTTGCCGGATCCCACACATAGTAGTCGTCATCGAATTCATTGGAAATTCCACCGCCATCAAAGTCGTAGTATAATCCGAAATAGAGGCTGTCTTTCGCGGCCGTCGTATCGTTGAGTATTTCCAGTTTCCAGATAATGTAATCCTGATCCTTGGAAGTGCTCCACGCATAACTCGTTTGAGTTACCTGGATATTCAACTTCTTCGGTTGTGCATTGGTGTTGTCGCGATACACACAATACGAATCCTGCTGCGACACAATGCTGTCTTTTCCGTCAGCTGTGCGGACAGGCCAATATGGCTTTCCTGAAATATCCAGAGGCCACGTTGTCTTGTCGGTACTCAATGCGATCTTGCCCGTGTTGCGATTGTTGTATCCGGGAAGCGGATCCCATTCCTTCGTCCCATTTCCACGGGCATTCGCCACGTTCGCGCCGTTGATTCCGCTATACGGGATGCCGACAGCAAAAGTCATTTTGTACAATTGGTCGTGGTTTGTATTGACAGGCCATCGGCCGCGGGGGAAAGTCCCCGTGTAAGGGTGCCACTGCCCCATATTCGTCACCACCTGTCCGAGTTGATTGATATTGATAACATTCTGTGCCCGGTCGATCGCTCCAAGAGTTTTCTCAAGAGAGGAGTGATTGCCCTTGTCTTCGCGAGCGTCGGGACGCAGTTGTGCGGCTGCTGGCGTGGCGATTCCTGCCATCATCAAGAAAAGAAATACCAGTGTGTGTCTCATAAACTCTTTTCTCCTTGTCTAAGAAGGCTCATCCTATACTCTAGAATCCTACTTCGACGCCAACATATATCGTTCTCGGGGCGGAGTAATTCCTCGGGTCTCTCTGGTAGTCCGGAGTCGCTCTATTTGATTCGTCACCCGAGTAGTCCGGCGAACCTGTTGCCGAATAAACGGACACGACATTCTTCCGATTGAGCAGGTTTCGAACATCGGCGAAAAGTCCAAGCTGCACGGATCCAAGTGAGAAGGACTTTCGTGCATACAGGTCAACCGTCACCGTCTCCGGAAGCCGTGAATTGTTCTGCTCCGCCACGTAAATGGAGCGTGCCGGATTGAACGTATACGGCAGGCCGCTTCCATAGCGCGCGATGAGATTGACGGAAACTTCTTCAAACACAGGGCTCAAGTATCCAAACGGGCCTTCGCCTTTTCCAAAATCGAAGCCGATCTGGGCGTTCCCGGTATGCCGCTGATCGAAATCCAGGGGAAGGAAGCGCAGCGACTGGACGCCAACGATATTATAGACACTCGTGTAGCGATCCTGCTGAGATGACGAACTTCCTTTTGCCACCGAGAACGTATAGTTCACGCCGAAGGAGACATTGTGAAGCCGTGTTTTTGTCGACACTTCGAATCCCTTCACCGTCGCGAAGTCCTCGTTGACATAGTAGGCGTACGCGTGGGGCAAATAAATCCAAGCCACGCCGATCAGGTTCTCGATCTTCTTGCTGAAGAAGGTCACTTGCGCAGAAGTGCCGGTGCCGATTGTTGCCATGATTCCGAGTTCGTAGCTGGATGTCTTCTCGGGTTTCAGCGTCGGAGATCCGAACAGCGTTGTGCCTCTGTTCGCAAACACCCTCTCCAGGTTGTTGTAGAGCGTTTGATATTCCGGTTTCTGGAAAAACTGACCGTACGTGAAATGAAATACCATGTTGTCCCGAACAGGATAGGCAATACCGACACGCGGGCTCACCGTCGATTGAGTCTCTGTTTTCAACGCGGGCTGCGATGCGTCACCGGGATTGAATGGATCTCTCGGGTACGATGTCGTCGCGTCGAAGAAATCATATCGTAGTCCAAGATTCAGGACTATGGTTTCGAACTCAATTTTGTCCTGAATGTACCCTGCGCCTTCCAGCGGTTTTTTCCGATAAAGATTTATTACTTGATCGGTGGGATTCACCGGGTTGCTGTTGTAGTAGTAGTCCAAATCGTTCGCCTTCAGCTCGATTCCCGCCTTGAGGAGATTGAGCCTGTTCAACTGCCACGTCATGTCTCCTTTGAGCGCGTACGCTTTGGTCGTTTGGTCTTCATACGCAGATTGGGACATGTTTTGATAGAAAAGTGAATTCGAAAAAGTGGTGAACAATGCCCTTGAGTACTGTGAAGGCGACCTGCCATCGACTGCTTGCGTAAAGCCATACCGGTACGAGGAGAGACGAATTTCATAGAACAAGTCGTTG
This sequence comes from bacterium, assembly GCA_007280275.1. Lineage (GTDB taxonomy): Bacteria > Bacteroidota > Ignavibacteria > UBA10030 > UBA10030 > UBA9647. The sequence goes on from QYQB01000170.1 coordinate 7,859, forward strand.
GTAACCGCGTGGCGGAAGTTCAGGCCGAGCAGATTGCTTTCCGAAGAATTGATATAGGTGCTGTCGGGGATGAACCGCATGCTATGGCTGTATGACCTCGATCGGCGCTTCGAGTAGTTGTCGAGAAGGGTGAGCTTTGCCGAGCCGAACGGTGACCACGAGAGCTTGCCGACCGCGCTGAGCAAATCGTTGAATCCAAACGGTTTGGCCTTTGAGTATTCAATTGATTTATTCAACCCGCCTGCAGTTTCCTTGAGGCCGGAAAAATAATAACTGTCCGCGTCTACTTTCTTCCCCGAGATGAGAAGACCGATGGGGCTTCCACTCCACAGTTGTCCGCTGACAGTTCCCTCATAGTACCGTTCATTCAGGTTGTTGCTGGCCTCCTCAAGCCCCATGTTGGTCCTCTTGTACAACAAATTGGCATGAGGGGTGCCAACGTTGTCTTTTGTCACAATGTTGACGATGCCGGAAAGAGCGTTGCCGTATTCCGCGTTGAAGGTGCCTGAAAGCAGCTCCATTTCCTGGATCGCCCGGTTGTTGATTTCGATCACCTGCCCATTGAACAACGGATCTTCGACACGATACCCGTCAAGATAGTATCCCACCTCACCGGAACGTCCGCCGCGCACATGCAGAGAGCCCGTATTGACCACGCCGGTCTGTAGCTGCAGAACACCGGTGATTGTGCTTGTAGGCATCGTCTCCAGATCTTCGGCGCTTGTCTTCTGAATGGTAGAGCTTTGGTCCCGCTGGATGATTGCACGCTCCGCGGTGACGACGACTTCCGACAGCTCGACAGCCTCGAGATTCATCGGGACATTGAGCGTCGTCGTAAGATCGACTTTGATCGTCACTCGGTGGCTGGCCTTCCTGTACCCGATGCAACTGATGGTGACCTCGTAGGTCCCCGGAGGAATCTCAAGGATATGATAGTATCCATCCGTGTCCGTGCTCCCCCCCATTCTTGTCGATGTGAGGGTAACATTAGCGCCGATGATTGGCTCGCCGGTTTGGCTGTCCGTGATGCGCCCTGCAAGCTTGCCCGTCGTTCCACTCAATGCCACGGACACGCACAGAAGCATCCACATACACAGTTGGCTGATGGCTTGTTTCATACGAACGATCTCCTTCAACAGATCAAGGAATATATTGACCGGTCTTGCGCATCTGACGTGACACAACTTCCATCGTCGGCGTAATGACCTTCTTGTTCTTCAGCGCAATTTGCGTTACGATCGCGTTCATCATGATAGATATCGCCGCAATTGAGTTGGTATAGAGCATGTTCCGCGACCGAACCACGATGACACGATCCGCAAGATACGTCATTGGTGACGTGAGTGTATCGGTGAATGATATGACCCGGGCTCCTCGTTCCTTTGCAAACCCCGCGGCGTCGATCGTTTCACGGGAGTACGGGGGAAAGGAGAAGCCCACAACAACATCCTTCTTCGTTGACAGGGCCAGCTGTTCGACAAACCGCATCGGACTAGCCGAAATGGAGCGTGCATTGATCGCCACTTGCGTCAGCTCATAGGCAAGGATCTGCGACAACAGCGAGGAAACGCCAACCCCCATGGTGAGCACGTTCTTTGCACGAAGGAGCATGTCCACGACATCGTCAAACACTGCACGGTCGAAATGATTGAGCGTCTCGTTGATGTTTTGGACCTCGGCTTCCACGACTTTTGTCAACGCTTCATCATGCGTCTGTTTCTTTAGTTCTCCAAGAAACTCATTGACACTCGAAAGATCGGCCTGCAGTGCACCGAGACATTCCTGCTGCAATTCAGTGAACCCATTGTACCCCAGGCTTCTTGCGAAGCGAACAATCGTCGGTTTGCTCACCTGCAGCCTACGAGCAAGCAGCTCGGTCGTCACAAACGCCAACTCGTTGGGCTGCTGGAGGATGTAGTTGGCCACCTTCTGCTGGTTCACCGTAAGATGCTGGAAAAGATCAACGATCTTCTTGTTCAGCGCCTTTTGCACCGAGAGGTGGCTCGAGCTATCCCTTTGTTTCTTCATTGGATTGTCCGATCAACAGTGTTCAACGCATGGACGAGACGATCTCATTGGTAGTTGATAAGAAAGGCGATCGCCAGGAGTATCAACGCTACAAAGAAGAAATAGATCTGCAGCGGCAGCATCCACCTGAACCATTTCTCCCAGGGTATCTGAGCCATCCCGAGCACACCCATGGTCACTCCGGATGTCGGGAGAATCGGGTTGATCCACCCTTCTCCAAACTGAAATGCTAGCACAGCCGTCTGCCGCGTGATGCCCACGGCATCAGCCAACGGAGCCATGATCGGCATGGTAAGTGCCGCCTGCCCCGAACCTGAATGCACAAAGAAATTTATTATGCACTGAGTTACAAACATCGCCTGTGCAGCGAATATGGGGTGAACGTTCGCGACAACGCCAGAGAGGTTGTACAGCATGACATCGAGGATTTTGCCATCATTCGCGATCACCAGGATTGCCCGAGCGCATCCAATAATCAGCGCAACGCCAATCATGCCCTGCGCGCCTTTCTTGAAGCTTTCTGCCATCTGGCCCAGTTTCAACCTCCCTGCGAATCCGCAGGCAATGCCAACTCCCAGGAACAGCGCCCCGATTTCGTTGATGAACCATCCAAACGCAAGCACACCATAGATGAGAAACAGCATCGCCATACCGAACAGCATGAGAACGAGTTTGTGGTTCCACGTGAAGTTGGCCGCTTCTGTTCCGTTGATATGGAGTTTTGCGCGCCGCTCCTGGTCGAGGTCATAGACCGGACTAAGGCGCGGGTTCTTCCGAACGCGGGAACCATGCCACATGACAAACGACACCATAGACACCGTACTCAACACCCAAATCAGCAGCCGGAATTCAAATCCCGAGTAGAGTGTGAGCTCCGAGATGCTTTGCGCAATTCCAACCGTAAAGGGATTCAGGATCGCTCCCGCAAATCCTGCCGCGGCGCCGAGAAAAGGAATCGAGGTGCCGGTGATCGAGTCGTAGCCAAGCGAGAGCGCAAGAGGTATGAAGATGAGTACAAATGGCATTGCCGATTCTGCCATGCCGAAAACCGCGCCGCCGATCGAGAATAGCGTCATGGTAACCGGTATGAAAAATTTCTGAAGGTGCGGTTTGCTGGCGAAGGTGTGCGCGAGGTGCTGGACGGACACCCCGATGGCCCCCGTATCCTGTATCACCATGAACGCTCCACCTATGACGAACAGGAATGCGATGATATTGGCGGCTTGAATAAATCCCTTGATCGGTGCAACGAGAACAGCCCCGATTCCCTGCGGTTCATTCGTCACCTCCGAGTACGAACCAGGCACGACCAGTGTTCTCCCGTTCCGGATTTCCCGCTTGTATTCGCCGCCCGATATGATCCATGTCGTGCATGCAACCGCGATCACGACAGCGTAGATCATCACGAGGGTGTTGAGTGAGAACTTCATCGGGTTTCTTCCTTGAATATTTCCTATAGCTTCCTGATGTTGCGGAAGGGCGGCGCCTGTCGGCTAGTCCCGGGGGCTGATGATCGCACGTGCGAGCTCATAGGTCTTCACCAGATCTTCGATGAGCACGAATTCCTCATACGAATGAGGGTTCTGTGCTCCGATACCCATATTGACAGCCGGGACGCCTTTTGCATTGTACTTGTTCGCATCGCTCCCGCCTGTGTAGCGGATTGGCTGGGGGGTGAGCCCCACCGTTCGCATGGCACGCTCCAAAGCGACGATCATGGGAGCATCCGTGGCCAACATATATGGCTCAAAATCAGATTGCGACTTAAACGTGAGTTTGCCTGTACCATCAACCGATGAGCGTAAATGCTTTTCGATCAGGTTGAGTTGTTCTCGAATCCGCCGCGGGGTGAAGGAGCGGACCTCTCCTTCAATAGCCACTTTCTCGGGAATGGAATTGATTGCTTCTCCACCATGGATCTTTCCGATGTTCGCTGTCGTATCAGCGTCGATGCGGCCCAGTTTCAATCCTGCTATTGCCGCACTCGCAAGCTGAATTGCGCTGACACCCTTTTCCGGCGCGACACCCGAGTGGGCTGCCTTGCCGATAAATTCAGCTTCGAATGCATAAAGTCCCACGGAGTCGCGGATATAGACGCCGGGACGCTTTGAGCAGTCGAAGACGTATGCACTGGAAACATTGTAGGGGGAGAGATCGATACTCCCTGCGCCAAAGAGGCCAGTCTCCTCACCGACGGTGAAGACAACGAAGAAATTGCTGCGTGGCGTCTTCTCCTCGGCGACATCTCTCAGCAGGCGAACCAAAACGGAAAGTCCAACCCGATTATCGGCTCCGAGGATCGTTGTGCCGTCCGAATGAATCGAGGTTGAGTCAACAACCGGTTTCAGTTGAACTGTTGACTTCACTGTATCGAGGTGTGCTGTGAGCATCATGGAAGGTTGATCCGCGCGGTGCCCCGGTGGAAAACACAGCAGGTTTCCGGTGGTGCCGCCGAACGTTTTGGCGGAATCATCTTCCACCACCCGGACACCGGCCCGGGTCAGGAGTGCTGCGACTTCATCCGCGATTCTTCGCTCGAAGAGCGAGATCCCTTCAATGGGTGCCAAATGCAGGAACAGGTGTACGAGATCATGCGAGAGAGACATAGGGCTTCAAGCGGTAACTATTGATACAGACGTGGGTGTTGCTGTAACGGTTGGTACACAAGTTAGGATAATTCCGGACGATGTCAAGTGCTTTTTCCGAACCCGCCCGTTGATGCCATTCCGACAAAGGGGTGCGGGTCACGAAAACTCCCTTGCCATACTCGAGAACTGCTCCTAGTACATACGTAACCGTTGGATCTTGTCGATCCGGGAAAAGGATTCACAGAGAAAGTCGGCGATGGGTGTGTGTTCGGCGCTTGTTCCAGAGCACCGTCGTCTGCTCCAAATCGACTGACGAAAGAATCGAGGTGAGAGTCGGAGTGTCCGGGCTGTGGATCAGAAGCTCAAGGTTTGGAGGACGGATATTCGTTTGGAGAGTGCAAAGCACCATGGTGACTCACACAAAGCCGCCGGCCGACACGTGAGGGTGCCCATGAAACACAAAAAGCTGACCCGTCATCGTGAGCTATTCAGAAGATTTCCAGATCAACTTTGATCTGCCCCCATGGTATGGCCAAACCCGTTGGGCACCACGCTTGCCCTTCTATATGAATTCATCTATCTTGCCTGATACAGTTGGAACCGCAACGTTAGCTACACTTTCCCAGACTGCACTCCGGGTTCCCTACCATCAGGGCGAGGTGAACCTCGCTCATTGTTATGATAAGAGACAGCGGCCCGCCCACGAGGGCGTCTATGGGCTATATTGCGTACTTCATACGAGGAGCAAATGGCAGACACACCTGTTCCCACCCAGTCGGCTCTGCGAACTGCTCTTGCCGGACTTATCGGTAACGTGCTCGAGTGGTTTGATTTTGCGGTCTACGGCTACTTCGCCAGCGACATTGGCAAACAGTTCTTTTCGCACTCGAGCCACACCGCCCAGCAGTTCCTGACCTTCGGTACCTTTGCACTCGGCTTCCTTGCGCGCCCGGCGGGCAGCCTCGTGCTGGGGTGGGTTGGTGATCGTATCGGCAGGCGTGCGCTGCTGACGCTCTCAATCTCAATGATGGGCATAGCCACATTGGTGCTCGGATTGCTCCCGACGTACGATCAGATCGGCGTGCTGGCTCCTCTTCTGCTCCTCTCGATGCGGCTGATACAGGGCTTCTCGCTCGGAGGCGAATTCACCGGTTCGATGGTCTACACCACCGAGGGTTCGTCGCCGCTCATGCGCGGACTCGTCAGCAGCTCGACCGCTGCCGGCACAACGATTGGATTTATCCTGGGCTCGGGGACGGCGTGGCTGGTCAACTCATATCTGCCTCCCGACCAGGTCACGTCATGGGGTTGGCGCATACCCTTCGTCGGAAGTGTGGTGTTCCTGATCGCGGGCTACCTGCTCCGGCGGGGCATCGTTGAAACGGCCGAAGGGGAGAAAGCACGAACGATCCGCCCGAAGCTCCTCCCCTCGCTCATCGCCGACCGATTGCCGATCCTTCAGACGTTTGGCATCGTCGCGATGACGAATGCGGCGTACTACCTGACTTTTACCTACGCCGTCGAACGGCGAAAGAGTCTGGCTGTGGAAAGCGGCGAGTTGTTCCTGCTGGCAAACACGATCACGTTGTTCGTAGTACTGATCTCGAAACCACTCGGTGGATGGCTTTCGGACAAGGTCGGGCGCCGTAAACTGATGATGACACTCACCGTCGCGGTGATGGCGTTGATCTACCCCGCCCTGCACTTTATGCTCTATGGCGAGCCATCGGGATTTGTCCTGGGTCAGGTCTTGGTTGCCATACCAATCGGCATGGCGCTGGGGCTGCAGGGCGCGATGGTCGTGGAGATCTTCCCTCTCCGTTCGCGCGTGACATCGATGAGTCTCGCGTACAGCCTCACGTTGGCGCTCGCTGGCGGCACAGCGCCGCTCGTATCGTCGTGGCTCATCGAATCGCTGGGCCACCCACTGGCACCAGCATACTACATTACGATATACGGTTTGATTGGCCTCGCAATCATGTGGCCGATGGCAGAAACCAACACGCGACGACTCGACGAGTAAGCGTTGGGATTTCGCCGAAGAAGCGAACTCATCCTCAAAAAGACCAAAGCCGACCCTACCAGGATCGGCTTTTCATTTTGTTACACCGCTTGATCTATCTCTTCAATAAAAGATCAGAAATCGGGAATTGCAAATTGCTTGGTACCCCCAACGAGATTTCCGCCTTCGTCTTTCGAAACAGACTCCTGAGGACAGGCGGACTCGCGTCCCCCAAACAACAAAACCGACCTGTTTCCAGATCGGCCCTTCAATCGACAGTCGAAAATCGTCAATCGATAATGATTAGTACCCCCAACGGGGTTCGACAACTACTACAGTTCAGGGGATGACTTGTTTACAATTGTGTGTGAATATCCACTTAATTGAGAAGAAAACGAAGGAAATCCCACAGGCAAACGAAAATGGCTTTAGGTCGAACGGTTTGAAGCCTTCTGCCGAACGTCTTGCAGGTTCAAGTCCGGGGCACGCGATGCACATCATAGAAACTTTGCGCTTTTTCCATCGGAGTTGCTCTGTTTGCCCATCCTGGAAGAAGTGAGATAATCCAGCTGACGTTTTCGCCGGCCAAGCGGGCTATTCTCGCAGCCTGAGCTGAGCGCCTGTCCGCCATCCTTCGCGTTTTTGCGTCCGCCCTGTCGTTGGAGGATTGGCGGAAGTCCCCTCTCTTGGGACGAGTCGAAGGGCGGCATTCACAGCATCGGACTTCGGATCTTGGAGTAGGCGATAGAAAACCCCCTTTAACAAATGGATTCCCTATTTGAATCCGTCCAAATATTGCCAAAACCCACAATGTGCGATGCGATTTACTCAGGGCACCTACCGCCCGACTCTATACACGGTATCAAGTACGGTTCCATCCACCCATTTCACGATAGCTACGGCCTCTTTCCTATCAAACTGCGGTTTCTCGGGGGCCCCCCCACAGATTTCGTACACTTCCTTTTGAATATAACGCAGCGATTTTATCGGCAACCCCGATTTCCTGATTGCCGAGAGCAGATCCTTCCGACGAGGATTGATCGCTATGCCCCGCTCGGTGACAACCACATCGATCAATTCACCTGGACCGCACAGGGTCGTCACATCATCGACGATGACTGGGATGCGGTCACGGAATGAAGGGACAGCGAGAATTGTGCATTTCGAGAACAAACAATCCTGCCAACCGCCGATCCCGTGCAAGAGGTAGCCGTCCGAATGTGTAACAACGTTCGCATTGAAATTCAGATCGATTTCAGTCGCCCCAAGAACGACAAAATCGAGCATCGACGCGAAATTGCCTTTTCCGTGATAATTGTAGCTGGTGAACGGACTTGTCGAAACATGGCGAGGATTGTCACGCATTGATCGCACGCTATCCTGGTCGAACAGTTGACCGTCGAGAACATAGTCTGTCAACCCCTCCTCCAGCAAGCTCACGAGGTGCTTCGTGCTCCCGCCGCGGACGAACCGTGCCTTGATCCCCCGTTCCTTCATCCGATCTCTCAGATACTTGATGACCGCCAAACTTATGCCACCGGCCCCGGCCTGAAAAGAAAAGCCGTTCCGCATGATTCCGCTCTGTTCAACAAACGACGAGACATATTCGGCGA
>QYQB01000263.1 GCA_007280275.1 bacterium
AAGAAAATGGCCCCGCGGCTCAAGATCGTCTCGCAGGAGAGGATCTCAGATGAGTTCATGAAGATCCTCGCAAGCCCGAAGCCATCGGTTGGTCTGCAGCTGATGCACGGATCCGGCGTGATGAATGTCGTATTTCCTGAAGTCGCACATCTTGGCGGCGTCGATCAGAGGCAGGATTTTCATCACAAAGATGTATTGCAGCATACCTTCAGGGTTCTCGACAATGTCGCTGAGGTGTCGACGGGTGTCTGGTTGCGCCTCGCCACGCTCCTGCATGACATCGCAAAACCGCGAACGAAGGCATTCAAAGAGGGAATCGGGTGGACGTTTCATGGCCACGAGGAAGTCGGTGCGCGAATGGTGAAGCCGATCTTTCGGCGGATGCGGTTCCCGTTTGAGCACATTCCCTACGTCGAGAAACTCGTGCGTCTGCACCTTCGACCGATGGCATTGGTCGACGAAGGGGTGACGGACTCAGCCGTCCGTCGGCTCCTCTTCGAGGCGGGCGAAGATATCGATGACCTTATGGCGCTCTGCCGGTCCGACATTACCTCAAAGAACCCGAAACTCGTTGTCCAGGTGAGGCAGAACTACGAACTGGTTGTTCAGAAAATGGCTGAGGTTGAGGAGAGGGACAGAATCCGGAGTTGGCAGCCACCTCTCAGAGGTGAAGAGATCATGCAGGTCTGCGGGCTCGAGCCGGGTCCGCTCGTCGGCAAGCTGAAGACAGCAATTACAGATGCGATTCTCGATGGGCTCATCCCGAACGACCACGACGCTGCTCTGTCGTACCTCCTGGAAAAGAAAGATAGCATCATCGGAGGGCCTTCTTATTATTAATTGTTGCAATTGTGGGACGAATTGGCGGTTTTGGGCGCGTTTTTCAAGTACCTCCTGACCGGTTCTGTTTTGCCAGCTCAGCGCCAAAAAGATTCTGGATTGACCTAGAAATGCCAATGTTTATCGAAACTTTAGGTTCCTTTTGCCGTCTATAGATAGCGTAACCGCAATAAACAACAGTGCCATCGTGACTCTTCCCACCATTTCGGAGATTTGTTTATGAAGAAGTTGGCTTTGATCCTCTTCGTCGGGATCGTCTTCGCAAGCGTAGTGCTTGCCCAAGTTTCGACTCAACAGACCAAAGTACTCTCTCTTGACAGGGCGATATCGGTAGCTTTGGAGCAAAACATCAGCGTCCGACAGGCCTACAACAACTCCAATTCTGCGCAGAGTGGAGTGCTTGCTGCTTATGGCTCCTACCTGCCATCGGCTTCTGTGAATGGTGGCTGGACCCGCCAACAGACCGACAGGCCGGCCTCGACTCAGCTCATCGGTGGGCAGCCCATCCAGGTTCCAGCTACGTTGTCTACGACGAGCAATTACTCGACTGGCCTCTCTCTCGGGTACACAGTTTTCAACGGCTTCGCTCGCGAGGCCAATTTCAGCCAGGCCGTCTCTGCCGCGACATCGGCCGATCAGCAGGCCATACGAACGACTCAACAAATCGTATTTCAGGTGCAGGCTGCGTACTTGGGAGTTCTCAGGAACAGGGAGTTGGTAAAGGTGAGTGAAGAGAATCTCAAGAGAGATCAACGGCAGCTCGAGCGCATCACCGAATCCAACCGTGTAGGGGCTTTGTCAATCGGCGATGTCTATCGTCAGCAATCTCAGGTTGCCCAGGATGAAGTCGGCCTCATATCCGCACAGAACACATACGACAAATCCATTGCGGACCTGGTGTCGCTCATCGGCGGTGATGTCTCCGAGAACTACGAAATCTCCGATCCCACGCTGCCGAGTGAACTTTCCGAGGCAGATTTTAGCGCTACCAGCGCACAAGTCAAGAGTTTCGAGCAAATGCGTCAACGGGCTATGGCAGCTCGGCCGGATTATGTCGGTGCCAAAGAAAACTTCAATGCAGCGCAATCCGGCGTCACGTCTGCGTCAAGCGGCTATTTCCCGAGCGTTTCTGCATCAGCCGGATACAATCTTTCCAACACGGAGATCGCCAAGCTCTCGGAGAGCAAGGGTGTCAGCTGGGGTCTCAACATCCGGTGGACGCTTTTTGATGGGTTCCAGACAAACCGGTCGATTCAATCGGCAATCGCCCAGAGGAGAAACGCGGAACTCTCTCTCTTGCAAACCGAGCGGAACATCAGTGTTGATGTGAAGAAGGCACTTCTGGATCTTGATGCAGCGAGAAAACAATACGATGCAAGTCTGAAGGGCCTGCAGTCCGCAACGCAGGATCGAAGGGTAGCGGAAGAGAAGTACAATCTTGGCTCTGGCACACTGGTCGATCTTCTCACGGCCAACGCCGGACTGGTCAATGCTCAAGCCAACAAAGTGAACGCAACATACAACTACATTACTGCATCCCGGAACCTTGATTACGTGATAGGGGAGAAGAAATACTAGGAGGAGTAATTCAAGGGGTCCACACTTTTTGAAGGAGTCATTTTCCATGGCAACGAACGGCAAGAAGTCAAAAAAGAAGCTCATCATTTTCTCCATCATCGGCGTAGTGCTGATTGTGCTCGTCTTGCTTGTGATCCTTGGAAGCAAACGGGACACGGTTCTGACGGTCCAGACGGAGAAGATCCAGCGGCGGACGATCACGCAGCTTGTCTCCGCCACGGGTAAGATCCAGCCCGAGGTACAGGTGAAGATCAATGCTGAGGTCAGCGGAGAGATTATTACTCTCGCAGTGCGTGAGGGTCAGCGTGTCGCGAAGGGGCAGCTGCTCGTTCACATCAAGCCGGATGCGTACGAGGCCGGCATGGATCGTGCACAGGCATCGATGGCTATGAGCGAGGCCAACCTGCTCAAAGCTGATGCCGAATACAAGCGCGTCTCGGAGCTGTTCTCCAAGAAGCTCGTATCGCAATCGGAGATGGACATTGCGAAGGCGACGTACCAGAGTGCGAAGGCGTCGAGCGATCAATCGGCGGCTTCTTTGAAGGAATCCAGGGTCACTTTCTCCAAGACGACGATCTATGCCCCGATGGATGGAATTGTCAGCCAGCTGGTTTCCGAACTCGGTGAACGCGTAAGCGGAAGTACCTTCACACAGGGCACTCAGATCATGACGATCGCAGACCTTTCGCGAATGGAAGCGCGCGTGGACGTCGGTGAGAATGACGTTGTTCTCGTGTCGGTCGGCGATACCGCGAAGGTTGAGGTTGATTCCTATCCGGACAGGAAATTCATTGGCACAGTGACCCAAATCGCCAACACTGCCAAGTCTCGTGGGCTCGGAACTCAGGACGAGGTCACGAACTTCGAAGTAAGGATTCGGGTGATTACACCCGAAGGCGTGCATTTCCGGCCAGGTATGTCGATGGCTGCTGATATTGAAACGCAGACGCATACAAACGTGCTGGCCGTACCGATCCAGTCTATTACCGTCCGTGCCCCTAAAGAGGAGAAGAAAGTTGAAGCTCCTGCAGAGGGAGAGGCGAAGTTGTCTGAAAATAAGGCGAAGAAAAAAGAGGAAGAGAAGCTCGATGAGGTGGTATTTGTTGTCGACAATGGCAAAGTGAAGACTGTTTCTGTCAAGCGTGGATTGAGTGACGACGCATACTACGAGGTCAAGGGAGAAAACATTGAAGGTGCTGAAGTGGTGTCCGGCCCCTTCAAGGCGATCAACCGGGATTTGGAAAACGGCTCGGTAGTAAAAGTGGAGAATAAGAACGTCAAACGAACCGGTGCGTCTGCTGAAGGAGAAAAGAAGTAAGGACACGAAAACGGATGAAACTACTAAGCTGGCTTGCATATTCTCTCGTCTTCACATCCTGGGCATCAGCGCAATCCCTTGATGAAGGAGTGGTCCTCCTCAACAAGGGAAAGACTGGCGAGGCAAAGTCCATCTTTGAGAGTGTCCTCAAGCAGAACGACAACAGCGGTGAGGCGCACTACCGGCTTGGCCTGATCTTCCTGATGCGTCAGTTCCGAAACGAGGACGACGCTGTCGATCATATGGAGCGAGCAGTGGAGATCAATCCGGCGAGCGCAGACTACCAGTACGGACTGGGTGCCGCATACGGGACGAAGGCGCAGAACGCAGGCGTCATCAAGCAGGCCTTCATGGCCCCCAAGATCAAGAAGGCGTTCCAGAGAGCTGTGGAACTCAATCCGAAACTTGTGGAAGCCCATATAGGATTGGCGCAGTACTATTGGCGGGCGCCGGGCATCATGGGCGGGGATATGGAAAAGGCATGGAAGGAAGCCGACGCAGTCATTGAGTTGGATGAAATCAGGGGTCGTCCCTTCAAAGCGAGCATCTACTTCTCCGAGAAGAAGAACACCGAGGCGGCCCAGGAGATCAAGACTCTTACGACCCACAGGCCCAATGAATGGCGGGCGTGGCGTGCTGCAGGATCGTTCTACCTGCAGAATCAGATGACGAATGAGGCGATCGAGTCTTTTGAGAAGTACACGGTCATGAGGCCGGACACCGCACACTCGTTCTATCTCCTCGCGCAGGCATATGTCCAGAAAAAGGACGCAGAGAAGGCCCTTGCGCTTGCGAGGAAGTCATTGACGCTCGACAATGACTATGTGCCTGCGATCAGCATCCTTGCTCAGGCATACGAACTCAAAGGCCAGAAAAAAGAGGCACGTGAGCAGTACCAGCGACTCCTGACGATGGATCTGTCGGAGAATCAGAAAAAGAATTTCGAGAAGAAGGTCAACGAGCTTCAATAACAATTATTCACGAGGAAGGTCGGCATGCCCACAATCATCAGATTCAACAATATCACCAAGATCTATCACGTCGGTTCGGAAGACGTGCACGCTCTCGCGGGAGTCACCCTGGAGATCCAAAAGAACGAATATGTGGCGATCATGGGCCCTTCCGGATCCGGAAAGTCCACTCTGATGAACATTATCGGGTGCCTGGATACACCGACGTCGGGACTGTATGAGCTGAACACCCACAATGTGAGCGAAATGAACGACAACCAGCTTGCGAGGGTCCGCAACAAGGAGATTGGCTTCGTTTTCCAGACATTCAATCTGCTGGCCCGATCCGATGTTCTCCACAACGTTGAGCTCCCCCTCATTTATGGTGGTATAGGATCAAGCGCGAGAAAAAAGCTCGCGAGGGAAGCAATCGAGAGAGTTGGATTGACAGAACGAATCCATCACAAGCCGAATGAGCTCTCCGGTGGCCAACGGCAGAGGGTGGCAATCGCTCGCGCCCTGGTCACTCAGCCTTCCATCCTGCTCGCAGACGAGCCCACGGGTAACCTCGATAGCAAGACGGGCGATGAGATTATGGCGTTGTTCGACAAGCTTCAAAAAGAAGGAAACACCATCGTTCTGGTTACGCACGAAGAGTACATCGCGGAACACACGGACCGGATCATTCGCCTCCGGGATGGAAAGATCGAAACAGATCATGCAGTGCAGAACAAGAGAGTTGTTGACCTTACACATGCGCCGGGCTAAGAATGCGAAATTCCATTGGTGAGTTCCGTGAAGGGCTTTTGATCGCGTTTAACGCGATCAGAGCCAACAAGATGCGATCGGTCCTTACAGCGCTTGGCATCATCATCGGGATTGTCTCGGTGACCTTGATGGGGACGGCGATCGAAGGATTGAACCGCGCCTTCAACAAGAGTATCGCGATGATAGGAGCGGATGTCCTCTATGTTCAGAAATGGCCATGGGGCGGTGGCGGGGATTGGTGGAAGATCCGAAACCGACAGGATATCAGAATCCAGCAATCGAAAGCGCTCGAGAAGCAGGCAGAGCTTGCCCGGTCCGTTTCCCCGGCGACTGGCACCAGACGAAATGCAAAATACGGACGGAAGTTGCTTGAAAGTGTCACCATCGTCGGGACAAACGCCGAATTCCTTCAAACCACAGGTGTGAATGTAGCATTCGGCAGATTCTTCACACCTATGGAATCTGATGGAGGAAGACCGGTGTGTGCCATCGGGTCGGAGATTGCCGCGAATCTCTTCCCGAACGAAAACCCGATCGGAAAAACGATAAAGCTCGGGGCCGGAAATTTCAGGATTGTGGGTGTACTCGAAAAACAGGGAAGTTTCTTGGGATTGGAGAGCCTGGACAATCGCGCGTACATCCCGATCAACAGATTCTTCAAGGAATTTGGCAACCGCCGCGGCGGGATTCAGATCATGGTGAAAGCAATTTCGATCAAGGACCTTGACGAAGCGAAGGAAGAAGTCCGGGGCATTATGCGCAAGGCCCGGGGAGTTCGCCCCAAACAGCCCGACGATTTTGCCATCAACCAGCAGGATATTCTCATTCAGACGTTCAACACGATCGGTGTCGTCATCGCCGGTGTCGGACTCTTCATCACAGGTCTCTCGCTCTTCGTTGGCGGGATTGGTATCATGAACATCATGTTTGTCTCAGTCACGGAAAGAACGAGGGAGATCGGCATTCGGATGGCAATCGGAGCTCCGAGGCGGACAATTCTGCAGCAGTTCCTTATGGAATCTGCGGCTCTGTGCTTGCTGGGGGGGATCATCGGGCTTGCGATTGCATTTCCCCTCAGTCTTATTATCGACACAATTCTTCCAACGGCAATGCCGTTGAGCATTGTTGCAGTCGCAATCCTTGTTTCGTTGTTTGTCGGAGTTGTTTCCGGATTCTTGCCGGCGTACCGTGCCTCCCGGTTGGATCCTGTTGATGCACTTCGATACGAATGACCCTAACCATTCACTGAGAGCGGACAAAAAAAGTGCTTATCGCCGAGATTATCAAAATGGCGCTCAACGCCATCAGGATGAACAAACTACGGTCGACCCTGACATTGCTGGGCGTCGTGGTCGGAGTGTTTTCTATCATCGGTGTTATGACTGCGCTCCAGGTTCTGCAGAATAGCATCGAAAGCGGTTTGAGCTCATTGGGCGCGAATACCTTTCAGATCGAGAAGTTTCCAAGGATGTTCGTCGGCGGTCACGCCGCATGGGAGAAATACCGCCATCGCAAAGACATCACGCTCGATCAGGCTGAATTCGTTGTGGCTCGCGTGAGGACTGCACAGTATGCAGCCATCGAATCCGGTAACTGGGGGCAGACCATCCAGACCCTCTCAGGCCTTAAGACAAATCCCAATGTCCAGGTGTATGGAGAAGTGCCGGATGGAATTCCGACGAACAATTGGACGATCAAGGAGGGACGATCCTTGACCGACAATGAACAGACCTACAGCAGCAACGTTGTCATTCTCGGACAGGAAGTCGTGAAGAAGCTGTTCCCGCTCGGAAGTGCCTTGGGTCAGGATGTCAAGATCGGCAATGACCGGTATACCGTGATTGGTGTGTTTGAATCGAAGGGGTCTGCGATGGGTGGGGACAGCGACAACATGGTTGTGATTCCCCTGAGTAAGTTCCTGAATGAGTTTGGAAAGCAGCGCTCGCTACACATCATGGTCAAGGCCAAATCACCGGAAGTCTACGACCAGTGCATGGAAGAGGCGCGTATGGCGCTTCGGGTCGTGCGGAAAGTCGATCCCGGCAAGGAAGACGACTTTGAGATTTTCTCCAATGAATCGCTCATCTCTACGTTCAACGACTTCACCAAATACGTGAAGATGGGAGTTGGCTTCATCAGCTTTATCTCGCTTCTCGCGGCGGGCGTCGGGATCATGAATATCATGCTGGTTTCGGTAACCGAGCGGACGAAAGAGATTGGCCTGAGAAAATCGGTGGGGGCGAGAAAAGGGAATATCCTGAGCCAGTTCATCACGGAGGCGGTTGTCCTGTGTCAGATTGGAGGCATCATCGGGATTGGATTGGGCATTCTGGGGGGGAATCTTGCGGCGGTTGCATTTTCGCTCCCGGCAGTCTTCCCCGTGGATTGGGCGCTCATCGGCTTCGCGCTCTGTGCCTTTATTGGACTCGTGTTTGGTGTGTATCCCGCATGGAAAGCAGCGAATCTTGACCCGATCGAAGCGCTGCGCTACGAATAATCGCAGCATCGATGGTTGAAATGAAAAGGCCGAACGGCGTTTGACGTTCGGCCTCGGTTTTTCTATGAGAAGGGGAGTATTATGGTCTGGCTGCCATGATCCCTTTTATCTTCTCGTGCAGCTCCTCGACGTCGAATGGCTTGGTCATGTACCCTGCAGCGCCGAGCTGTGTTGCGCGTTCGACGGATGCCCGGTCGTCCATGATCGTCAGAAAGAGAACGGGAATCTTGCTGAACTCAGGGAGCTTCTGCAGAGCCTCAAAGAACTCGAAGCCGTCCATCTGTCCCATCTTCACATCTGAAACAATCACGTCTGGTTTGAAGTCCCGAACGACCTTGAGACCTTCGACGCCGTTGAAGGCAATTCGCACCTCGTATCCTTCATCCCGAAAATATGTTTGGACGATTCTGACAAGCTCTTCTTCGTCTTCGACCAGCAGCAATTTCTGCGTTGTTTCCATACGATTCCCCTCCTCCAGTGTACGTTATGCCTTCATCCGTTTCCCTTTTTCTTCTTCCGAAAAGATCCAGCCAACCAGCTTCCCAGGATCGATTTCCTTGAAAGACTCCCAGTAAGCGCTGTTGCGGAGTTGACGCGAAGAGGTCTCTCCCTCGGGTATCTTCTGGACATCATCCACGATGATCTGGAATCGTGATTTCCAATGTTCCATGTTTTTCGTGCGCAAATCAACCCATCCGTCGTGAGCCCAGGCGTTGAGCGATTTCTCAGTGATTTTCAGCTCGTTTTCGCCCCGGTATGGCGGTATCTTGATCTTCGGTCCGCGTAGGAGGGTCTTTCCATCCGGAAGAAGGATTGGAATCCCGATGGAAATGATCTGAGATCGCACTTGTGCATTCTCCCTCAGGAGAGAATCCAACCTGGCGGAAATCGCCTTCGCTGTCGTTTTGACAACCTCGTTGACGCTGCCATAGGCAAGCTTTAGCAAATATGCTTCGTACAGCAGCTTTGACAGTCGGGGGGGGCCAAGGAATTCGAATGCGATGCTCTGTGTCTTGTGCTTCTGTTCGAGCCGCTTCATCTCCTGCAAGGCAGCCTCGAACATGAATCCGGCGCGGTACGTCGGTGCAAGCGTCGCGTTGTCGAGTGCATTGATGATGTCGTGCCCGGTGTTGCCGCCTTTGATTTCATACAACACAGACTCGGCGATCTCCTCGGGAGTCACAAACTCCATTTGGCCGGGAGTCGAAATAGCCTCGAATTCTCCGCGGGAGAACACTCCATTCTCGCCGGTGTCGATGAAGACCGAGTGTAACGTCTGGTGCGTCGGTTCGACGAAGATCCCGTCATCGAGCAGCTTCAGTGTGTTCGTGAGCTTGGTCCCTTTGTCCGGCGGGCAATCGATCAAGTCGATGACTTCGCCGCGCTTCTTGATCTCACCAAAGCCTATCTTCTTCCACGCAATTGCAGCAGTCGGCTTGATTTCCTTCGTGATGGGGGCGTCCGGAGTCCGGCCCATAAGGAAGAGCAGCATCGTATGAGCACCGGCGACGGCGGATTTGCTGAGAAGCACGCTTGATGGACGCTCCTCACTGTGCGTATACGGAATGTTGAGCCCCATTCCCCCCGTTCCGCTGGTCCCGATCTTGACGTACGTCGTCGTCCCGACCAATTGCATAGTCCTGTAGAGAATCTGGACGTGTCGGATCAGCTGCGGTATGTAGAGCGCGGCAAGCAATCGCTCAGTCTGGTCGAAGACGTCCGACTCCTTCCCGGCTTTCGCGCTCCTGATCGCCTTTCGGACCTCGCGTGCCGTATGAAAAATATCCTGGTACGCGATGCCCGTGGCAGAATTGATGCAGTCAACCACGATATCGGGTTTGAATTTGTTCAGAAGCTGGTAGATCGAAGAGCGCTCCAGGGCCGGCATGCTCAGTTCATCGAGCAGGTCATCGATGAGCATCCCCCTCGACCCAACATTCTGGAGGATCTCGTCCCTCGGTGTGTCTTTCAAGACATGGCGGACGAAAATATTCCCCCACCATGGGATGAAGAAATTCTTGCCCGCTTGCGGGTATTCGCGTCGCATCGTCTCCACCGCCTCCTTTGCTTCTTGTTCGAGCAGGGAGGTGACAATGATACGCTTCGGCTTTTCCGGCATCATTTGACGGCAGACGGCAGAGCCTACAAGGCCCCAGCCTCCAAGTACCAAGACAGATTTGTTCTGGATGTCCATAGGATTTGATTGACTAAGTGATGAAGCGGAATCGAATTTGGGTATTTCAGACTTTTTCTACAACACAGGCTGTCCCGTAAGCGAGAACCTCAGATACGCCCGCCATGATTTCGGTTGCATCGTAGCGGAATCCGATCACCGAGTTGGCGCCGATGGCGGCGGCATGCTGGATCATCAATTCGAATGCATCGCGCCGCGTTTGTTCGCAAAGCTCGGTATACAGGGTGATGTTCCCGCCGAAGAGTATTTGGAGCCCGGCGCCGATATTGCCGAACACCGAGCGTGAACGGACGATGATTCCCCGAACGACGCCCATGCTCTTCACAATCCGGTATCCATCAAGTTGAAAGTTCGTGGTGACAAGTGAGTGATCCATTATCTATACCTTCGATCGTAAGTGAATAATCTGAGGAAGAAACTCCGGGACCATCGAGACAATGGCCATCCGGGCAACACGGGCAGCTTGATCGTGGAGCCATGATGAACCTGCGTCATCGATGGGCCAACCTGGCTTTCAGGATCTTTTCCACTGTTTCGTAGTAAAGATCAACCTGACGTTGGTACTCTTCTCCGCTACCGGGTCCTTTGAATCCTTCATGAATATACTGCACGATGCCATTCCGGTCCACGAAGATCGTGGTTGGGTATGCGAAGAAATTATTGAGCTGCGAACGGATGCGAGTCTCGACATTCGCATTGTCAAGAGAGCCACAGAACAACACAGGGAACGTAATACCAAAGCGCTCTTCATAGAGGAGAAGGTTCTTCCTCGCAGTCTGGAGCTCTCCGCTGAGTTCAAGCGAAAGGCCCACCACTTCGAGTCCCCGTTTGTTGAAGTCCGTATAGAGCTTCTGGAGCAAGGGGGCTGCGTCCATGCAATTGTGGCACCAAGTCCCCATGATGTCGATGATGAGCGCCTTGCCCTTGAACCTTGGATCGAGATTGGTGATCGTGTCTCCCATGAGGGTAACGCCGGAAAACGAGAACGGTTTGCGTGAGTCTTTGGGTGAAGTCTTTTTGGAATCTGAAACCTCCACCGTTTTCGCCGGGCGGGGCCCAAGGGTGAGAGAAATTGAAGGAGGTGTCCGGTAGTACAATGTTCCGCCCCACTCGTTTTGAGTCCTGGTTAGTTCCATAAGCTGTCCCTGCCAACCGGAAAACCGGCCGAGTTGCACGGAGTTGCCAACCTGTCTTCCGGCCATCAACCCGTAGTCGCCGTCTGCGGCAATGATGGTGCCGAAAACGGAGTCGCCGCGCGACCAGAAGGTCGCAATCGAAGAGCTGTCAATTCCATCACGGTTTTTGAAGAACACCTGGAATTTTCCGACGAGGGGAACGTCGGGATTCGTCTTCGTCTTCACCCCCTCCTCAGCCCCTGTGAATGGGCTGGCCTCGAATGTGTTTGCCGTTGTGTCTTTGCGGAACCGGAGGAACTCTCCGATAAGCCGGCCCCCTTTCCACACTGAGCGCATCACAGCACCGTACTCCGAGAAGACAAGCGTCAATGAATCTCCGTTTTGATAGATTTCTGGAATTGGCGTCTGTTCCGACCCGTTGAGGAAGTACCCCGACGGTGCAGGAGGAGTGAGATCCAGGTAGACGAGGAAGGGGAGTTGCTTCTGATCGACAAGAGAAACCGTCCCCTTCCAAAATCCTTTCTGGGGGGGCGGCTGCGGCTGGCAGCTGGTGAACATCAGTGATGAAACAAGGAGCAGCGCAGCAGGAGCGACAATCTTCATAGAAAAATCCTTTTAGATGACCCCGGGATGTTTCCCTGTCCCAAACACAGAGAGAAAGAGAATCAGAAGAAGGAACAGTGTCTGCACGAGATAGAAAAGAGTGATCTGAGTGTTGTACGAACGCATCAGCCTCTCGGCATCCGGTGGGGCGGATTGCTCGGCCAGAGCCTTGAGGAGATTCGCACGATTGCGTGTCAATTGCGGGCCATAAATGACTCCATTGAGCACCAGGACGGCGAAGAGAATAATCTTCGCTACGAGCCAACCTTCGCCAAACCAGGTCAGAGTGGAGGCGAGGTAGCGGTTGTGGATGTTGCCGATTCCTGAGGCCAACAAGAGGATCGCGGCAACTGGAGAAAGGAGGCCGATCGTTCTTGCGATCCTGGCAGTGTATCGCTTTAAGCTGTAATCGGTCTGGCCTCTCAACGTCCGGTCAAGGATGAACCCACCCAGAAGTGACGCGCATAGCACGCCAAAACCGATAAGATGAAGAAGGAAGGCGATTGAAGCAACCATAGAGTGTCGAGTTTGATCTTGAATTTTCAGCGTAGGCAGGTACTGCCTGTCCGAAGGACGTACGTGATAACCTGCCCCAAGATAACAAAATCAGATCAAAAAAGTGAAGACGAAGATCGGCCCGGAAAAAAAAGCCGCCCGGAGGCGGCCCGTGCTGCAAAAATCGTGGACTCTAGTCGCTGAAGGTAATCGTCGTTCCGCCGCCGCCCTGATTGCCAAATCTGGCATTGACGATGTTGTTGAAAATCGATCCAAAGGTGTAGCTGAAGCCAAACGAACCCCAGTAGGAATAACTTTTCGCGAGTTCTCTACGCTGCTGGTAGACTTCCTCCGCAGTGAGGGAGCTCTTCGCGAGCGAGAGTTGATCGTGAACAGCGCTGTACCCACCGTAGACGTTAAGCGACAGTCCCTCGAAAACGCGGATTGACATGTTCCCGGAGATGCTGAAACTGTTCTTACTCAAATCGTGAAGGTATTGCGATCCGGAAATCGTGACGGAGGTCGATCCCCACGGTTGTCGGAGCGAGAGGGATGCAGAAAGGTTGTGCGTGAACAGGACCTCTGATTTCTTGAAGTAAATCGTTGTGTCGATGTACCGCCTTGCGCTGATCCCGATTTGATAGCCGATCCGGAGTTGGCGCCGCGTAGATTCTGCGTAGGGGTAGATATTGTATTCTATACCGGGTTGCGCTGATGCCGCGATGTCTGTGTTGCTGTAGGTTGCAGAATTCACGTACGTGAACAGGCCGGCAGACCAATGCTCCGAAATGCTCTTCGCAGCGGAGCCGTTGAACGACTGGCTTCGGCTGATCGACGTGCTGACAATGGTCGTCGTGTCATCGATCTGGAACTCGTATTTATTTTCGTTGTAGCTTGTATTGACGGAGAAGCGAAACTTCCAATCTTCGGTGACCCTGATGGCAGTGAGACTGCCCCATATTTGGCTCGACTTGTACTGCGACTCGCCATTGAGCCAGCTGTTCACACTCGTGCTGAAAACCCAGTAGTCCCATTCGTCGACTGCTTTCGACCCAGCGGTCGGCTTGGAATATGCCACGCTGAGATATTCGGCCAGCGGTGAATGGATGACGTAACGAACCAGACCCCTCCTGAGAACTCCCACCAGCCCCTTGCGTGTCATATCCTGTGTATCGCTCTTGTTGGCATTGTACTTGAGTGTGTCGTTGACACCGTCGAATCGAAGCTGCCCCATCAGCGTCAATGTGTACTCTGTCCCTCCGCTTCCCGTGTACATCTCCGTAATCATCACGTGGACGTCGGCTTGCTTCCTGTCTCGCACGTAGTTGACAAACAGTATCTCCGTGCGGATATAGTCCTGGTCACACGTGCCGCAGTCGATGAATATTTTAGGCGCGGACTTCTGGAGAATGTCGAGTGAATCTGTCTGAGTCTGGGTATGGGCCTCGGACCACGCGAGCATCAGGAGAACGGTAATCGAGAGAAGGATCGTCGATGGGGAAGAGAGCCGTGTCATAGAAGCCTCGGCGAGCTGGATGATGGTTTGGTATGCCGAATTGTGGTGCGAGGAGCTTGCCCCGCATACGTGGGGCACGTTTCTCCTTAGACGAAATTCCAGTCAGGTGGTTGCAGTCGGACAGAAAGAATATATAACGGATTCTCTTCTGTTGTTGCGGCTTCCAGTGTGGAATCGTATATTTTCACACATTCTGAGGGTGAGAACTTTCCACCCTGCCTGAGTGTTGGTGGCAGAACAGAATCTTTGAAAGGACTCTTGATGAAGCAACGATCCCGGACCGTGTTAGCTCTCCTTGCTCTCCTTATCCAAATTGGCTTGTTGATGTCCCAGCCGCAATCGCCAAGAGCCATCAATGGTGCAGAACTGCGGCTGGCCCTGAAGAAACTTGCGGTTCTCGGATCGGTGCTCTATGTTGCAGCCCACCCGGATGATGACAATACCGCGTTCCTCGGCTACATGGCAAAAGGGAGGTTGTTGCGGGCTGGGTATCTCTCCATTACCCGCGGTGAGGGAGGCCAGAATCTCATCGGCTCTGAGCAGGGAGAACTCCTTGGCGTGATTCGCACACAGGAGCTTCTTGCTTCACGGCGCATCGACGGTGCCGAACAGTATTTTACGCGCGCGATCGATTTTGGGTTCTCGAAATCGCTCGAAGAGACCATGAACATCTGGGGAAGGGAAAAGATCCTCTCCGATGTGGTCTGGCGCATTCGAACCTTTCGCCCTGACGTTGTCGTGAATCGCTTCACTCCGACCCAGGGTGGACACGGCAATCACACAAGTTCAGCCGAACTGGCGTATCAGGCTTACGTTGCAGCAGGCGACCCGACCAGATTCCCCGAACAACTCAAATATGTTCAAACCTGGAAACCCAGGCGACTGTTGTGGAACGTATTTCGATTCCAGCAGGCTGACCGCCCGGCTGTCCCCGAGCATTCAACTTCCCTCGACCTTGGAACGTACAGCCCACTCCTCGGAGAATCGTTCACCGAGATGGCTGGGAGAAGCAGGAGCATGAACAAGAGCCAGGGGACAGGCGGCGGACAGAATCGGGGGGAGTTCGTGAACTATTTCCAGCACATCGCGGGCGACACAGCGACGAAGGATCTGTTCGACGGCGTGAATACTTCATGGACTCGTGTCCCCGGAGGGGCAGCTGTCGGCGACATGCTGGAGGCGATGTATCGATCATACGACGAGGAGAATCCGGAAAAATCACTCCCTGCTCTTCTCAGGGTGTACACGGAACTCGGCAGGTTGAAGGATGACCCCTGGATCGTGATCAAGAAGCGGGAACTGCAGGATGTGATGAAGCTCTGCGGCGGTTTGTGGATTGATGTGCTCTCGTCCGAAAACAATGTGACTCCCGGCTCAGATTTGAAGGTTACAGTATCGGCGATCAGCCGGTCAATGTATCCGTTTCGCTTGGAGCGGATCGTCGCGCCACTCGGAACGGCCGACTCTGTTCTGAACCTGCAACTCCGGAACAATCAACCCGTTCAAGCAATTTTCGGAATGAAGCTTCCGAAGGACATTCCTTACACTCAGCCCTATTGGCTCACAGAGCCGCCAGAACTTGGGGCATACAGGATCTCAAATCAACAGCTCGTCGGGCAAGCAGAGAACCCGCCGCCCCTCACCGTCAAAGTCAGGATTGCCTCCGATGATGGAGCGATGGACCTCGACGTCCCGGTGCGGTTCAGGATCGTCGATCCTGTTGAGGGGGAGCAGTATCGCCCGCTCGTGGTTAATCCCCTCGTATCTGTCAATCTGCCGGAAAAGGTGTACATTTTTGCCGATGGGGTTTCCAAATCGGTACTGGTCAATGTGCGCAATGAGGGAGGGAAGGTATCGGGGACCGTTGCTCTGCGAGTGCCGCAAGGATGGAAGGTGACTCCTCTCAGCATCCCGTTCGAATTTGGACAGAAGGATGAGAACCTGTCCGTGAGTTTTTCGTTGCAGCCGGGCCGGGGCTCAATCTCCGGCGCTTTTCAAGTCGAGGCTACTGTCGGTGACGGCAAAATGCAGCAGGACAAGATCACGATCCGCTATCCTCACATTCCCCCCCAGACAGTGTTTCCGAAGGCAGAAGGACGGTTGCTTCGGTTCGATCTCAAGAAAAGCGAAAGGCGCATAGGATACATCATGGGCCCCGGCGATGAAATCCCCACCGCCCTCAGGCAGATGGGCTATCCGGTGACGATGCTGTCTGACGACGATCTGAAAAACGGCGCTCTCAACTTCTACGACGTGATAGTCGCCGGAGTTCGGTCCTACAACACGCGTCCCGTCTTGAGGGCCAACCAGCGCAAGTTGATGGAGTTTGTCGAAAAAGGAGGGACGTACATTGTGCAGTATATGACTCCCAGGAGAGCGGAGACGGAGAACCTTGGTCCCTATCCGTTCACGATTTCGGGGGATCGGGTCTCAGTCGAGGAGGCCCCGGTGAGATTCATCGCGCCGGACAATGCTGTTCTGAATATCCCCAACAAGATTACCCAGGACGATTTCAACGGGTGGGTCCAGGAACGAGGGCTCTATTTCGCTGACAAGTGGGATCCGCATTATGCCGCGGTCATTGCCAGCAACGATCCGGGTGAGCCCTCAAAAGATGGCGGGCTCCTTGTGGCACAGTATGGAAAGGGATATTACGTGTTCACCGGCTATGCGTTCTTCCGGCAGTTGCCCGCGGGGGTTCCCGGAGCATACAAGCTGTTTGTAAACCTGATATCGCTGGGAAGATAGTTCCAGGTTTGAAGTTACAGGTTCAAAGTTGATTGGTGCACGGGGGTGAAGGTGAGTACGTTCAAGAGCTT
>QYQB01000139.1 GCA_007280275.1 bacterium
AACGCAGATCGCTGACTCCCGAATACGGAACGACGCAATCGTTACGGCATCCGTTTCCACGGTAAAGACGTCTCCGGACGCACAAAGTCTTGATGCGTTTGTGATTCACGAAGGGTTGAAGGTAACGCTGAGTGATTCGGTTGGAGAATGGGTAAAGATTGTACTCGCGGATGGAAAAGTCGGGTGGATACGATCCCAGGATTGTGAACGCATCTGACGGGCCCGCTTTCGAGCTCGAAGCGTCCGATGTTAACTGGCCTTTACCACTACTACCGTTTGATCGTCGTGCTGCTCCCCGCCCCCAGCAAAATCCTGCACGGCCTGCATGATTCGGTTGAGAAGGGTGTTTGCATCTTCTGTTGAATGCAGGGAAATCAGGCTCATCAGGCCGTCTTCTCCGAATTGTTCGCCCGCCTCATTCTCTGCCTCTGTGACGCCGTCACTACCAAAGACAAATACGTCATTCGGTTGATACGAAATCACCCGTTCTTCAAGCTCGGAAGAGAAAATGTCTGTTGCCTCCAAACCAAGACCAAGACCTTTCGGTGTAACGGCTTCAACGGTGTGCGTTTGCGCAACGTAATGGTATAACGGCAGATGGCCTGCCCGCGCGAGAACGAGCTTCCCTGCCTTTGGATCGAACGCTCCTGTTATCGCCGTGACAAAAGAGCTTTTCTCGAGGTCGTTACAGAGCAGCCGGTTCGTCCGAACAAACAGTTCTTTCGGAGAGAGTTTGAACGCGTGCAGTGAACGCAGGATGCCCTGAACCTTTGACATATACAGCGCGGCCGACGTCCCTTTGCCGCTGACGTCCCCGACGATCACCGTGATTTTTCCGGCCTCTCCGTTGAGATAGTCGAAGTAGTCCCCGCCAACCTCTAACGCAGGATGCGACGCGCCGGCAATTTCCAATCCTTCAATCGTCGGCGTCACCTGCGGCAGCGAAGCAAGCTGAATCCGCCGGGCAATCGCCAGCTCATGCTTCATCCGCTCCTTTTCAGCCAACTCCTCGTATAGAAAAGCGTTTTCAATTGCTACTGACGACTGTTTAGCCACAACCCCAAGGAAATCAAGGTCATCCTGGTGAAAAGGCGCTTCCGAGCGTTTCTCACCGACCAGCAGCGCCCCGACAAGCTTGTCCTTCGACCGAATTGAGGTGATATAGAGGAAACCGAATTTCCGAAACTCATTTCGCAATTCTTCCGGCAAGGAATCAACACTTGACTCCGTGTCCAGTTTCTGAACTGCCTCTGTCAGGGCCTTACCATGGCCCACACAGAATTCTGCCCAAGCCGCCCCGTCAAAACCGTGTGCCTCATGGCAGCAGCAAGAGCACTCATCACGGAAGAACAACACTCCGACACGCTTGAGCTGAAGAAGTCCCGCAAGTTTCTCAACCATCCCCCGCGCGAGATCAACCATGCTCAGCGTCGTTGCCATGACTTCAGCCAGCTCGTTCGCTGCATGGCGATAATCGTACCGCGACCGGAAGAACAATCTATCGATCAGTGTTTGGCCGCGCTGTGCGATTTTCCAGGTGCCGTAGACAACAAGCACCGAGAGCAGCATCAGGATCCCTTTTTCCAACCAGATGCGTTGGCCTGGTTGCAGCGGTGCGTCAAGCACTTCGATCGAGGTGGCCGTCAGATGAATGTTGGGGATGGGAAGCTCTGCGCCTTGCAGCCAAAACAAGACTCTGAATGCGACAACGCTCAATGCGGCGATCCAGACCGTCGTGACCAGGATATACTGAACGTTCCTGCGAATCCGCAGGTCCAGCCCCATCAGTCTGTACCGTCCAATTGTGTACAGGTGAGCCAGCGGAATGAGGAGGAGCGGCACCGTGATGTATCCAAGATCCTGTTGCGTCCGAAGCTGATAGATAAAATAGAAAGCACACGCCGAGGCGCCCGCACCGGCTATGATCGAGGCGACCTTCACAACCCTGTTGAGCCGCTTGTACTCTTCACTGGCCCGCTTCCGATAGAGCAGCGTCACGGTGATTGTGTATACCACAACAATTGCGAGGCCGCCAAAGAAGGCTGGGTTCTTAAACACGAGCGCACCAAGAAGCCCAAGAATGGCAAGCCCGTAGCCAACCCGCCGCACCCATGGTCGGGCGATCAGCTCAGGGCGCTCTTTTGGGAAGTAGTGTCCCGCATGGATCGAGAGCGGGACCGCGAGAAAGATAACGAACAGCATCGTGAGATCGCGCACGGTCTCAAATGCCGACATACCGAATCCGCGCCTGACAAGAAACACCATGATGAAATAGCCGTACGCCAGAAATGTGAGACTGCTGAGGCGCGCAGCAATAGAGCGCGGCCTGACGAATCCCAGGAACAGACCAACTCCGAAAAAGAAAAGCCCACACAGCGTCGAGACGAGAACGGGAAACGGCACGCCAATCGCTGCTATCGTCACATGCAGCGAGAACACCTGGTTTTTCCGAAGAATGTCGTACAGGAGCGCCTTCCCCACCTGCCCCTCGGCCAGGATGCGATCTGCATCAATGGAGTTCTTGAACGTTTGTCTGTTGATCCGAAGTATCAGATCCCCAACCTCCATACCGGCGCGATCGGAAGCGCCTCCCGCCGTTACGTTTATTACCCGGGCTGTCGGCCCGAGGTCGCGAATGAATTCGTTGGTCAAATAACTTTTCGTAACGCGATACATTCGTTTTTCATTTGTGCCAAACCGAAAGATTGCGATTTCTGCCAGAGCGTCCGGTGTGCGTGCGAGTTCCCTTCGCAGATCATCACGGTCAATGACCGGATTTTTCTCCACCCCAACAATCAGATCACCAAGACGTGCTTCGTTGTCTGCTTGTCCCTTTTTCCCCGTCAGAAGTGTGGCTGGGAAATCTTTTGTGATGTAGAGATTGGATTGAGGATTGGTAAACAGGTTCTCATCGGTGGGCCTGATCGCGAGTTGATAGAAGGTAACCCCCACAAGAACAAGGAGATGGCCTGCAAGCAGTCCGAAGAGGAGCCGAAATTGATTGGGGTGCCGATCGAAATAGGGCATTATTCTGTGTGAGAGTGCTCTTAGTGGATACGAGACACGGCTGGTATTGTTCCAAACGTGCCTTTTTTTTCACGGCGGGTGCAACGAGGGGATGGGATCAGCGCTCAGCATTCAGCAGAGAGCCGATGGCTGATAGCCGCCCGGAAACACCTGTGCCCCCGTGGTCTCCTGGCAAAACAGCAAGGCCCGGAAAGATACCGGGCCTCAATTCTATTCCTGATGAACCGGAGTCTATGACTTCTTGCGCGTGTAAGTAATCTGCATGGTCGGCTTCTTGTCCCCATATGCCACTACATCGTACACCTCGAAGGTCTGCGTGTCGTTGTTGATGATGTGCGTGACATATTTAATCTTCTTTCCCTTCTCACCGGTCATGGGTTCGTCCATCTTCCCCCATGTCGTGAACGCCTTTCCTTCCTTGTCAAGGTTCCCCTCCATGGTGGACATCGCCGTGCTCATGTTGTCGATCCAGAAGCTGACGTACCTCTTCTTGAAATTGTCATATCCCGTGTAGCCAACTCCGCTGAATGGCTGGCCCATCATCTCGCCGGTGAAATCCTGTTGTACATACCTCCCCCCGAGGACAAGTTTGTTCTCGGAAGTACCCTTGGAGATTGTTGGCTCGCCGGCCGGCCCATTCATCCACATTTTCACTTCAGCGTCCCACGTCCCCACCATGATCTCAAGTTTCTTGTGCGCGGCACCGGGCGTCATCGATTCCTGCCAGCGCTTCATCATTTCTTCCTGGCTCGGCATTTTTTTACCGGCGTTCTTTTTCTCCTGCGCAACGGATTCACCCCCAACAAGAATTACCAGCGCAAGTAGTACTGCTCCCGCAAGCATGAGCGTTCTTTTCATAGTAACCTCCAATGGATTGTTGGTGAGTAGTGAAGGGTGTGGGGCGGCGTTTCCGCCCGGCCTCTCCGAATCGTGTATCTTCATTAAACACCTCTCATCCCTCCGGGTTCCCATCGTTATTTGGACCAACGCTGATCCGGAAAAGTGGACGGTTTCAGAGGGACGTCCGCGGGCCGTTATTTCTCATACAGCAGGAACAAATTGCCTTTCCGCCTGGTTCCTATTTGTGCGTGGTGTCTTGGGGGAGGTTATCCGTACGAGAAAACACTTCTGTCGAACACCCGCCTCTTGAAGGGGGTATCGATCTGCGAAACAGAACGACAAACTCCGAAAGGTCATCAATGCATAACCAGGGTCTCTGCTGTTTTGCTTTGGGAATTAATCTCCCCCCTTCCAGTGTTCCATGAGTATGAGCACACACCGTATGAAATCCAACACAAACCATCAATGCACGAAACGGCAAGTCTGTTTTCGATGAACCCTATTCCGATGAACTTCCCTCCACCGACTACAACCGCCGGGTCTCGCTTCTCCCTTGGCGCATTGTTGATCATCCTGTACTGCTTCCCCGTTCATCCGCAGGCTCTTCAGAACGCACACATCCTTGCTCCTGTTCATGGTATGCATGAGATCCGTGCCAGTCACACCGCGACGGTGCTTCAGGATGGAAGGGTTCTTGTTGCCGGAGGATTCAAGAAGGGTCCCGATGGCCACAGCCAGATCTATTCTCTCACCGCGGAGCTGTTTGACCCAAAGACAGAATTGTTTGTGCGCACCGGCGATATGAATGTCCGCCGTGCCGGACATACGGCAACGTTGCTTCCAGGCGGCAAGGTGTTGATCGCAGGAGGTTTCATGGAGAACGGAATTACTGCAAGCGCTGAAGTGTATAACCCTTCTTCACAAACGTTTTTACCGGTTGGAAGCATGTCGCTAGCGCGAGGCGCTTCGACCGCGACCTTGTTACCGAACGGCGATGTGCTTATTGCCGGCGGCGGTGATGCAACGGTAACCGCATCCGCCGACCTGTTTCACCCGGCGACGAATCAATTCTCTCCCACCGGTGCAATGACTGTTCCCCGGTCGGGGCACACAGCGACCCTTCTACCTGACGGCAAGGTTATAATGATTGGGGGGGCAAACGCTCACACCGTCCTCTCGTCGGCGGAACTGTACAACCCCGCTACAGGTACGTTTACTCCTGCCGGCACCATGAAACTCCCGCGCTATAAGCACGCATCTATCCTGCTGAAAGACGGTCACACACTGATTCTCGGCGGTTCGGATGAACGGGAGTGGCGGGGAAAGTACAATACCGCGGAGATCTATGACTGGAGATCGCGGAAATTCACCGCGACGGCCGATATGGTGAGTCCTCGGTTCAAGTTTCCCGGGGCTGTCGTCCAACTCGGAAACGGAAATATCCTGATCTGTGGGGGGAGCAAGACAATCGAGGTGTTTGATTTTCTCACGAAGCGCTTCCAGGCCGCGGCGGAGCTTGATCAACCCCGTTACTACGGGACCGCGTCGCTATTGAACGATCGAACAATCCTCATCGTGGGGGGGTACACAGAAAGCGTGCAGTCCACCAACAGTGCATGGATATTCAAAGAGTAGATCTCCAAAAAGAACGTGTGTTTAGAGCCCGGCCTTGTTGGAAACTATCCCGGAATTACATCGATTGCTCACCGCTCTGCAACAGTGGGGTTCCTGCGGACTTGATCTTTTGCCGCCGGAACCACCCCCAACAAAGTCTTGTTGTGAAACAAGTAAGCGCCAATTTTCGTATCTTGGCGGGTTGTCGTTTTTCTCAACGATTGAATTCATGAACATGGAAAATCAAAGCGCTGATCTTTCGGGTTTGCGTATTAACCGATCGCGTGGCGAGGAACCAAACTCCAGCGGCTCGCGATCTATGCTGAGGTATGTTATCATCACCGGCGTTGTCGTTCTTCTCGTCGTTGCTGGGTATGTTATTGTTCCACGCGTGTTCGACTCGGCAATTGAAGTTCAACTCGCCACCGCGGCCCTCTCATCGCCATCACAAGCGAATGCGGTGTTGACAGCAAGTGGCTATGTTGTTGCTCAACGGAAAGCGGCTGTCGCATCGAAGGCGACCGGTCGATTGGTGTACCTGGCTGTGGTCGAGGGCGATAAGGTGAAGAAGGGTGAGATCCTGGCGCGCATTGAAGATACCGACATCAAAGCTACACTTGATCAGGCGCGGGCAAACCTCCGGCTCTATGAAGCCGACCTCAAAGACGCGGTACAATGGCTCGACCGGCAGAAGAAGCTGCTCGAGAGCGGTGTTTCTACACAGGCGGATTTTGACGCAGCGGAAGCCCGCCATCGACGAGTTCTGGCATCCATTGACATCGCAAAAGCCGCGGTTGTCGGCGCAGAGGTCGCTCTCGAGAACACGTTGATCCGGGCCCCCTTTGACGGTACCGTGCTGACAAAGAATGCCGATGTTGGCGAGATGGTGGCCCCCATGGCGGCAAGCGTCAGTTCGCGGTCGGCTGTCGTCACCATCGCAGACATGAGCTCACTGCAGACGGAAGCGGATGTCTCCGAATCCAACATCGAGCGCATCACGCTTAATCAACCATGCGAAATCACCGTTGATGCATATCCTTCAATTCGTTACAACGGCTATGTGGCCAAGATTGTCCCCACCGCCGATCGAGCCAAAGCAACGGTCATGGTGAAGGTTGGCTTCAAGTCGTACGACAGCAGGGTGCTGCCCGAGATGAGCGCGAAGGTCTTATTCCTCACGAAGGCTTCTGACGCAGCACAGTCAGCGACAACATCGTTGTTGACTGTTCCTGCCGGCTCTCTCGCGACCCGCAACGGTAAGAGGGTTGTCTTCGCGGTACGCGAGAACCGGGCGGTTGAAATCCCCGTGACCGTTGGCAAAGAGTTTGGCACATTCGTCGAAATCGCACAGGGGATCTCGGCGGGCGACAAGATTATCGCTAGTGTGGGTGATCGAATCGAGAATGGAACGCGCGTAAAAATTCAGTAATTTGGATTTCAAAGAGCATCACGGACAGAGACGAGAGTATGGACCATATCATTCGCGTACAGGATATTTCAAAATCATATTGGCGGGACAGGTTTGAAATCCCCGTTCTGAATAACATTTCCTTCGATGTCCCCGCGGGTGAATTTCTTGCCCTTATGGGTCCATCCGGGTCGGGCAAAACAACCCTGCTCAACCTCATCGCCGGCATCGATCGACCGGACAGGGGGACCATCAACGTTGCCGGAACAGACATCGTTGCGTTGAACGAATCACGGCTTGCAAGCTGGCGGGCAACACACGTCGGCTTTGTCTTCCAGTTCTATAATCTCATCCCAGTCCTGACGGCATATGAAAATGTTGAGCTTCCCCTGTTGCTTACTTCGCTCTCAAAGCGGGAACGGCGGGAGCACGTCGAGACGGCTTTGACGGTCGTGGGCCTGCAAGACCGTATGCGCCACTATCCGAAGCAACTTTCCGGCGGGCAGGAACAGCGCGTGGCTATTGCGCGCGCCATCACCACCGACCCGACCCTCCTTGTTGCCGATGAACCGACCGGCGATCTCGATAAAAACTCTGCCAATGAGATTCTTACGCTGCTCGAGCGGTTGAATCAGGAATTCAAGAAGACCATTGTGATGGTCACGCACGACCCTCGTGCCGCAGAAAAAGCTCACATCGTTCGGCATCTCGATAAGGGAGAATTCAGTCAAAACTGAACCATGAAAGTCTTTAAGCTCATATTCAAAAACACCCTGCGGCACAAGCTCCGGACGGCGTTGACAATCCTCGCCATATCCATCGCTGTGATGGCCTTCGGCTTGCTCCGCACCGTGGTCACGGCCTGGTACGCGGGCGTTGAGGCCTCTGCCGCTAATCGCCTCATTTCGCGTCAGGCTGTATCGTTCATTTTCCCCCTCCCCTACTCCTATCGCGATCAGATAGCGAAGCTTCCCGGTGTCGAGCAGGTAACGTATATGAACTGGTTCCAGGGTGTTTATATCGACAAGAATCAGTTCTTCGCCAGAATGGCGGTTGACGCGGAGACCGTTTTCGATGTGTACCCGGAATTTCTTCTCGACGCTGACCAACTCCAGACCTTCAAGCGCGAACGCAACTC
>QYQB01000053.1 GCA_007280275.1 bacterium
GACTGATCATCTGACCGCGCTGGTTCCCGAGATCATCGCCGACATGGGTGAAGTCGATGAGACCTCCCGCCGCCTCAAGTGCCCGCCGATGTTGTTCAAAATAGAAGTTGAAACGCGCGTCCATGATCTCAAGAAAGACTTCGTTGTCTTCAAGCAGATCCATCAGCACCTCCTCCATTCCACGAGCCCGCGCGATGCTGTTGATGAAATCCATGTCCCCGGCAGTGCCGAAGCAGATCGCGTAGCGGCCCTTCAGCGCCTCGCACTGCTGGCGAATGGTGGAGAAGTCAAACCAGTCTGCACTCGGGAAATGAGACCGATCGAGCTTGTCGAGAGTCTCGATACCGGCGTACGGGAGATAACACGCCTCAAGGTATCGCCCTCCCTCGAACTCGGCGTACCTGTAGTGCTCGCCAAAATATCCCTCGATGCTCCCATCCGGGAACGTCTTCAGTTCCGGACCGCAATGGACTGGTTCCACATAGCGGAAATCGTCTCCGACCACTCGCAGTACCTGTTCCATGTTCGTGAGGCCAAAATGCTGCATGATCATCCGGTTGACTTCTGGCGTTGCTTCGTGTTTGATTGGAATGCGGTCATAGCCGCTACGCTCGAAGGCGCCAAGAACTCGTTCTCGTGAGGTCATAACAAATCTCTCCGTCAGTGCTTGAAGAACTAATGTCCGTGACTGCAACTGCGAAAGTAATGCAGGATCGCTCTACCGGGTTGGGTGCTGCAGTGAAGGTAGCTGTTTCTATCTCGATTCGCAATCTATTGAGCGAAACCTGAGCTCGTCCAGGAAATTTTGACAGGACGTCACCAAGCCGGTGACTTTTCCAGAGCTGTTGCACCCGGGTGTCATTTTTCTTGCCACGTTAGCTTGCCAATGCCGGGACAAATCAATACTTTGAACCGAAATTGGCGCTGCATTTCGAGCCGCAGACGGACGGTCTGCCGGTCACACACCCATTCACAGTTCCCCAAGGAGCCACACTATGAACAAATTGGTCCGGTGCCCGCGGCGAGGTTGTGACCGTCGCCGGTGTCATCACGATGTCACCCTTCGTTCAATCAGGAGCAGGCGGCAAAGGCTTCCCATATACACAGAAACCAACAGCGGTGACAGGGTACTATCAGTTGTTTCCTGCCGCCGGCTCATCCGACCAACTCTTTGTGAATGTGTTGATGACGAAAGGCGGCAACATGCAAACCGCCGTCGCCGCAGGGATGCAAGGTTTCGGAGCGTCGTCTTCGTACAAACAATTCACCGTTCCACTGTCGTATGGCACGGGAGAAGCTCCGGACACATGCTACATTCAGGTCTCAATCGTCGGTTCTGGGACTGGGACGCCGAAGGCAGGGTCTTACTTCATTGTCGATGATATTGCGTTTTCCACGGCACCGACCGGCGTGGGTCTGGATGCTGGAGAACTCCCAAAAGGATTCGCGCTTGAACAGAATTATCCGAATCCATTTAATCCAAGTACAGCCATTAGCTATCAGCTATTAGCTAATAGCTTCGTGACGCTGGAGGTGTATGATGTCCTAGGGCAATCGATTGCAATACTTGTGAATGAGACCCAAGCGGCTGGCCGTCACACTGTGCGATGGGATGCGGCGGGACATCCGAGTGGCGTTTACTATTACCGGATCCAGGCCGGATCATTCAGCGAAACGAAGAGGATGATTCTGCTGCGATAAACCAATTCTTTTTCAGAGATTCAGCATCCAACTCAATTGACAAAGGAGATGACCATGCGCAGAATCAGTCTTGTGCTCTCCCTCTTCCTTGCGGCGATCGCATCGGCTCAACCGGCGAAACCTCAACCCGCGCAAGAGGTTTTGAAGGCCGCCGTCAAGCAGGCAGAATCGTCAGACAAAACAGTGTTCCTGATTTTCCACGCATCGTGGTGCGGATGGTGCAAGAGGCTGGACGCAGGCCTGGAAGATCCGGGAGTCAAGCCGATCATCGAGGCCAACTACGTGGTCATACACCTCGTCGTCATGGAATCGAAAGAGAAGAAGGATCTTGAGAATCCCGGAGGCGGAGAGATCCTGAAAGAGCTCGGCGGGGAAAAATCAGGCCTTCCTTTCTACGCGTTCATCGACGCAACTGGAAAGGTGATAGCCAGTTCTAACGTGATGCCGAAGGATCAGAACATCGGATATCCCGGTACGAAGGAAGAGATCGAAGCGTTTGAGATGCTATTGAAAAAGACTGCGAAACACATGACCGACGATCAGCGTTCGCAGGTGATGAGTTACTTTGTGAAGAACGTTCCGAAACCGCGCGCCTCTTCGCCGGTGCAAGACAACAAAGACGCCATCATCAACGACCTGAACAATCTCGCCGCCCTCTCCTTCCAGTATCGAATACGGCCCAAGGAAATGGGGGGTGGAGCAGGCAGCTACACCGGCTTCAAGATTCCCGAGAAGATGAAACAGAATGGCAACGCGACGTTTGAGTCCGAGGTCATCGACAAGGACCATGTCCGGTTCAAGGCAACGTCTGCGAAAGGGTACGGTTGGGTGACGGAGACAATTGACGAAACGGGGCGTATGGGAAATTGGTCATACGGTGGTCAGCTTCAGTAATCATCGTGGAGACGAGGTCCGTATCAAAAAAAGAAAGCCGGTCAATCATCGACCGGCTTCTTGATTTGGAATACGCTCGCCAGGAAGTGGAAACAGGCGTCCGGTAGATCTGTCAGGTTTCAAGTGTATCACGTTGAAAACCTGACAGGTCTGCCCTGCTACTCGTGCTCCGGCAGACTCTGTTGCCTGGGTCTCAGAAAAGGCGGAGAAACAGAAAGCGTACGAGAGCGGATGAGAAAGCGAACAACGCACCTCCCCAGAATGTAGCCAATGTCGAAACAGGCAATCCCCTTCCGCGGCGGTATCTCCCCCACATGTACATCGTGCCGCCGACAAGAAGCGGTGCAAGGAACAAGCTGATGCCCGGGATGGAAACGGCTTGAATGATGTGCATAGGAACAATGAGCAATGACAAAACACCGAGCACCACTCCGAGTACGACCGAGCTGAAGAGGTTTAGAGCTATGTTCCGCTCGTTTTTCTCGCGCGCAAACCGGCCGAAGAGACTCTCGAATCCATCGCCAAAAATCGACAGCGCGAACGCAAAAAGATCTTGCAGGAGCGCTTCGAACAAATATTCCATCATTTCACCAGGATCGTGTGTCGCGTTACGGTAGACCTGTCAGTTTTCCAGTGTATCACGATGAAAACCTGATCGGTCTTCCAAGCTACTCGTGTTCCGGCATCGGCTCGCGGGATTCCTTCGTCAGGGAGAACAACAGGAGCATCACCGCAAACGTGACGTACGCAACCGCGAACTGATACGGGATCTTCTGCATGAAACTGTCAAGCGTCCACGGAAGATACATGATACCATCCGGTGAAGCCGAGTGGATGATGCCGAAGAATGAGAATCCTGCAAGGATGAAGAGATAGACGGCAGATTTCTTCAGATGACGATCAATCAGCTCTGCCAGGAACCCGCCCCAGAGCATGGCAGTCACGATGAATCCGTTTCCGAGCGCAACTGTGACGAGCAGCTCCGGCAGTGCCTTTCCGGATGCGGTCATGAGCTTCTGGAAGTTCTCGATCGGCACAAAATCCGGGTTTCCCAGTTTGATTGAAAGCAGCCTGGCAACGGTCGGAAAGAACGCGAATGCCACCGCCGGGGCGTGGCGCCGCGGGCAGGCCAGGAACGATTGACACACGATATCGAGCGCGACGAAGATCAGGATCGGGGCAAGCACGGCACGGGGAATGAGCTCGACGAAAAATGAAACATACCCCAGAATACCTCCGAGCCCGATGAAGAGGCCCGTCAGTAACGTGTAGCCGGCGCGGGAGCCCATATGCTTGTAGGCAGGCTGGCCAATGTAGGGGGTCGATTGCGCCACACCACCGCACAACCCCGCTATCAGCGTAGCGACCGCCTCCGTAAGAAGAATGCTCTTTGTATTGTAATCATCCCCTGCGACACGAGCGCTTTCGGTAACATTGATTCCCCCGACTACCGTAAGCAAACCAAACGGAATCGCGATCGGAAGGTATTTCAGGGCGCGTGTGAAGCCGTCGAGAAATCCGAGCGTCGGCGTCGGCAACCCGAAGTGAAGATCCATCGCGGGTGCGCCCGCGAACGTTCCCCCCATCCAGCCCGTCGGGCCGAAGAGGTAGTAGATTGCCGTTCCGATGAAGATTGCAGCGAACACACTAGGAAAATTTTTCGGCAGCCGGATGCGCGCAACGAGTGTGTAGAGAATCAGTCCAAGCGAGATCATACCGACGATTGGCATGCCGAACACATCGACGAGCGGCGTCAAACCGATCAAGGCGAGGCCGATCCCCGCGAGCGAACCGAGCAAGCCCGCCTGCGGCACGACCCTCTGCACCCACTGACCGATAAATGAAAAGATGACCTTGATGACGCCGATCATGACCATTGTCGCCATGCCTATATACCAGGTCATCATGGCGGCATCGTGCTCAGCCATCCCCTCTGCTTTGAGTCCGACGAATGCCGGTCCCAAGACCACCAGCGCAATACCGATCGTTGACGGCGTATCGAGTCCGAGCGGCATGGCTGTGACGGTCGTGTTCCCTGTCTTCTTTGCGAGCCGAAACGCCATCCACGTGTAGACGATGTCGCCAAAGAGAACACCAAATGCCGTCCCCGGGAACATCCTTGTGTAGACGATTTCGGCGGGGAACTTGAACACGAAAACAAGGATCCCGGCGAGGAACGAGAGTACTGTCAGGTTGTCGAACATCAGCCCGAAGAAACCATTCAGGTCCCCAAGAGCGAACCACTGGTAGCGTTTGGCCGCAGTATTCATTCGATAGTCTTTCAATAAGAGAAGAGAACCACTAAGACACGAAGTGAAAAAGCTCTTACTCTTCAGGCTTTCTTTGTGCCTTTGTGGTTCAATATTTTTTCCGTGAAGCGTTCATAGGTTCCTAGCTTACAAACATTCCCGCTATCGACGCCGTCATCCAGGTTGCGATGGTGCCTCCCAGAAGTGCGCGGAAACCGAGTTTTGCAATGTCGCTTCGCCTGTTTTCCGCGAGCGGACTGATGCCTCCAATCTGAATTGCAATCGAAGAGAAGTTTGCGAAGCCACACAGAGCATATGTGGAAATGACGATTGCCTTCTCAGAAAGTTGATGTGCGGCCACGACATCCGCCATCTGCGAGTAGGCGACAAACTCGTTCAGGACAAGCTTCAGGCCCATCAAGCTTCCGACATTGAGCGCATCCCCCCACGGGACACCGATTGCGAATGCAATGAACTGGAATACCAATCCGAACAAGAGTTCCATCGAGAGAGGCTTACCAAATTGGGCCTGGCACGTCGCGCTGAGCCCGGTCGCATCTCCAAGCAATCCAAGCAGGAAATTGATCAGAGCGATAAACGCAATGAAGGCGATCAGCATGCCGCCAACGTTCAGTGCAAGACGAACGCCGTCGGACGCACCCGATGCAGCTGCTTCGATGACATTGGAGTAAATCTTTTCGATCTTCAGCTTCACCGTTCCCATCGTCAGGGGCTCTTCTGTCTCTGGAAAGAGCATCTTAGCGACGACGATCGTTGCCGGGGCTGCCATGATGACGGCGGCCAGCAGATGCCCGGCAAAGTAGATTTGCGATGCATCAATTCCCATTCCGTATGATTTCGCGTAGGCAACACCCAGCAGCGTGTAGTAGGCGATCATCACACCCCCGGCTATGTGTGCCATGCCGCTTGTCATGATCGTGTAGAGTTCAGACTGTGTCATCTTTGCAATGTATGGACGGATGACCAGCGGCGCTTCCGTCTGACCGATGAACGTGGCTGCCGCGACGCAGAGCGATTCTGCTCCGCTTGCCTTCATGAATTTCGCGATCACCCAGGCCATTCCCTGAACGACTCGTTGCATGATGCCGAGATGATACATGATCGCCATGAGCGATGCGAAGAAAATAATCGTCGGCAACACTTGGAACGCAAAAAAGAAACCGAGACTCCCTTTGTCGCCGGGAGATGTCGCCAGCGATCCGAATACGAATTGTGCTCCGTTCAGCGCAAAAGCAAAGAGCCTGACGAACGCCTTGCTGATTGCATCGAAGATTTCTCTCCCGATACTCGTCTTCAAGACGAAGAGGGCAAAGATGAACTGCAGCCCAAGCCCGACGATGACCAATCGCCAGTTTATCGAGCGTTTGTTCGCTGAGAAAAGAAAGGCAATGCCGGTGACAACAGCGAGACCGAGAAGCCCGCGTCCGACGGATAGGAAATCCATGATGCTCCTCTTTTTGCAGAATGTGAATAGAAACAAAGGTGCGAAGCGAAGGCCTGAATGCCGCTGCAGATCGTGCAGACAGCCGCTATGCTTCGGATGGCGGAAAAGGTATAAAGAATTCGAGAAAGATGGAAGTATTAGAGTAGATGAGTACAAAGTATGTGAGTAGAAAGTATATGAGTGAAAGGTACTTGGGTGCAAGGGGGACCGGGGATCCTTCCCGGAAAGCCCTCAAGAGCAATGGCACACGATGAGGCAGCAATACCTGATGTTATTAGACCTTGTTCCTCCCGAGTCGTCTCAGTACTTTGAATGAGGGGCACAACCCTCTGGATTGACGCCACTCCCTAAATTGTGAAACGGGTTTCAATATGATCCTTGTCCGGTCTTTTCTGGCATTCGTTTTGGTGAGTTTCTCCACTATTGTCGCGTCCTCTGACGGAGAGCGGCCTATGCTTCACGAGCTTCATCCGGGTAGAAACGATGTGGAATTCGATTACGATGGGCGACAGCGAACGGCAGTGATCTTCATCCCGCGGACCGATCAGATCCCCGCAACAGGCTGGTTGCTGGTTATGATGCTGCACGGCGGAGGCGGGTCGGCGAACAACGTCATCGAGAGCACTGGCTGGGCGGAGCTGGGAGAAAAGGAGGGGTTCGTCACGATCTTTCCAAACGGTACCCCTAAGAATGAGAAGCGACGGGAGAGCTTTCTCGGAAATCCGCAGACCTGGAATTCCGGGGGCAAGCAAAGCCTTGCTGCGGGGGAATTTTCAGCAACAGCGAAGGAGATCGATGATGTGGGATTTCTTGGAGAGCTTATAGACCGCGTGCAACGGGAAATCAGAATTGACCCGAAGAGAATTTATGTTGCGGGTCATTCGAACGGTGCCGGGATGGCATACAGGTTCGGCTTCGAGAGATCAGATCTTGTGGCCGCGGTAGGGGTTGCCGCTGGCACGTTCTTTCTCAACCCCAAGCCGCTCAGGTCTCCGGTTTCCCTCATTCAAATCGTCGGCGACAAAGATCCTTTCACACCAATGGCAGGCGGCGACGTGACGATCGCGGGCCGAACGGCGAGCATGCCGCCGGCGCTTCAGAGTCCCCGAACCTGGGCTTCGATGCTCGGGCTGCAGTCCGAGCCAAAGACGATGCAAGACGACAGCACGTTGTCGGTTCTCGTGTGGGGACCGGCGAAGAATGGCGCAGAGGTTCGCTCAATCGTCATTAAGGGACACGGTCACGCCTATCCGTCCCCTACGGACAGATTTCATCCTGTGTTCCTGTTCGGACCGACGGTGGAGACGTTGAACGCGACGGAGACGATGTGGCAATTCTTTCGTGAACATTCGAGGTGATGATGCGATGGGGGCATTGGGACGACGGAGGTGTGTCCCGACAGGAATTCGAAAAGAACCGAAATAAGAAGTACTCTTACTTCAGCCGGACTGCCAGATCTTCCAGGAACTGCTTTACCTCGACCAGATCGGATCGGATCTCATCATCCTGGATCTTTTTCTTCTGCGGCACTGACAGCAACTCGAGTTGTTCCACCGCTTCGGACTCCGGCACGTACTCCTCTAGCACTTTCTTAGCCCCTTCGATTGTGTACCGCTCGTCGCGAAGGAGTTTTTTTATGTAGATGATCAGCTTGATGTCTTTGTTCGTGTAGATCCGGTTCCCTGCGCGGTTTTTTGCTGGTTTCAGCTGCGGGAATTCAGACTCCCAATAGCGGAGCACATACTGTTCGAGGCCAGTGATCGTGCTGACTTCGCTGATCGAATAGTACAGCTTTTTGATGCCTATATGCTTCATAGCATAATCTCCGTTCGGTAAGGAGTCGTCAGGAATAGTCTCGAACAAAAGTAGAGAAAATTGCCCTGAGTTGCAATCGGCCCCGGCCTGCACCCTCTCAGTAACACCGTTCAATCATTTTTCTCAATGATTGCAAAGGCCACGACGGTATTTTCCGTGTGGGAAAGTGAAATGTGGACGCGGCAATGCTCCAGCTGTTCAGCGACAAAATCATGAAAGACCACCCTCGGCGCTCCTGAGGGATTGTTGATCACCTCGACATCGCGCCACCGGAATTTCCCGCTCCAGCCGGTTTGCATTGCTTTACTGACGGCTTCTTTCGCCGCAAACCGGGCCGCGAAATGCTCGTGTGGATTCTTCTTCGATGTACAGTATGTTATCTCCGGATCGGTGAAGAGTTTTTTTATGAGTGGACTACCACGCGCGTCGAGCACAATCTTCATGCGCTTCACATCAACCACATCGACACCGATGCCTTGAATGGCTCCCATAGCTCTATGACCCTGAATTCAATTGCGTGACGATATCGATCACCTGCGTGATGTCGTCGACTTCATAGTCCGCATGCGACACGACGGTGCCAAAGGTATCGCCGTAGCGTGCGAAGATTGTCTTCATTCCTACCTGTGCTGCCCCCACGACGTCACGCTCCGCCCAGTCGCCGATCATCAGTGACTCTTCTGCGCGAACCCCCAGCCGCTTCAGGACCTCAACGAACGGCTCGCGGTTCGGCTTTCGCATCTTCGTGTCATCGAATGTCACAACCGCATCGAACATGTGATGCAGGTTGAGATAGCAGAGGCGCAGCCATGCTTCCCTGCCCGGAGCATCAGAAACCACTGCCAGCTTGAGATTCATCTTCATCAACTCAATCAGCGTAATGGAGACGTGCGGATAGAGAACCAGCGCCGCCTCGCGTGCGCGGCGGTACGCGATGATCCCCGAAGCGAGAATCTTGTGATCGACCTTGCTGAATTCGTCGAACAACAGCTGGTCAAAAACGCTTTGAAACTCGATCCCGCGCTCAGCATAAATCGCGTCGATACGTTTGCGGATCTCCTCGTGTGTCAATCGGAATCCCGCATCACGCATCGCGTGGATGGCCGCATCAATCGCCTGGTTCTTCATGGCCATGAAGTCAACCAGCGTGTTGTCGAGATCGAAAACGACTGCTTTGATCATAGTGGTGTTGTGTTATTCGGGCGGTTAGCGGACTGCGATCAGTGATCAGCGAAGATGCTTCAGCTCTTGGATTCAACGAGAAATTGAACCGCCAATTCGTAGCTCATGCTGCCAAATCCAACAACAACTCCTTTGCACACGGACGCAGTGACGGAATGACGCCGAAACTGCTCACGGGCGTGCACATTCGAGAGGTGGACCTCGACCACAGGAGTCTTCAAAGCGGAGATGGCATCACGAATGGCGTATGAATAGTGAGCGTACGCGCCGGGGTTGATCACGACCCCGTCAAAGGCGCCGTCCATCGCCGTATGGAGACAGTCGATGAGCGCGCCTTCGTCGTTCGATTGGAAAAACTCAAACTTCACCGCAGGGAATCTCTCCTTCAAGCGACTCTCGATATCCCACAGTGTGGTTGTTCCGTACACTGCCGGCTCCCGTTTCCCGAGAAGGTTCAAATTTGGTCCATTCACTACCAGAATCCGCATAAATACTCCCATCGATCGAAGAAATCCATCGAGACAGTCGCTTCATACAACTTTGACGACGACAATTGTCATGTCATCATGCTGCTTGGCTTTTCCGACGAACAAACGCATCTCAGCAAATACGCCGTCCATGATCTCTGCAGATGTGCCGTGAGCATATTTCTGAACGGTCTGACAGAGTCGCTCCTCGCCGAATTCTTCCATCGTCTTGTTCATCACTTCGGGGAAGCCGTCTGTATAGAATACGAAAAGGTCTCCTGATTGGAAAGGGATCGAGACCTCTTGAATCGATTTGGCGAAGGTCGGCCC
>QYQB01000238.1 GCA_007280275.1 bacterium
ATGCGGCCCGCCCGAACGACTTGGTCGGGCGGGTCTGGCGGGGAGAATCGCAGAGGGGGAAGTTCAACATTCTCTGCGTACCTCTGCGGTCTCTGCGACTCTGCGTTAGAAACCATAACAACAAGAAACACAATAGTTCTGTTTGGAGACGGCACTAGAACAAACCCGGCAGTAACCAGTTGACCAGGACCATTCCCGTAGCTCCAACGACAAATCCATAGATGACCAGCGGTACGATGTTTCGGCGGATGATCAATCCTTCAACACCGCTCAATCCGACGGTGGCACTGGCTGCGATAATTTTGAAGACGCACACCAAGACGCCAAAGGATCCTCCTACATTCTGCAGGCTCAATATGATAATATGCGAGATACGAA
This sequence comes from bacterium, assembly GCA_007280275.1. Lineage (GTDB taxonomy): Bacteria > Bacteroidota > Ignavibacteria > UBA10030 > UBA10030 > UBA9647. Next base: position 379 of record QYQB01000238.1, read on the forward strand.
GCTTCTCTGCAACAGAGTATTGAAAAAGCCCGAAGAGCATGTTCGAGACCGTGTTTGAGCCGGCAATGAACGCTCCAAATGCTCCCACAAATGGTGCGAACAGTGGCCAGGCTCCCTGGACCAACTGTGAGGTATACTGAGCGACGACAATAGGCATGCTCTCCCATCCCTGGGGAGAATGACCGGCCTGCATCACCTCTACCATCGGGACGGTGAAAAGCAACGCGATGGCAGGAGTCTTGATCCTGGTAAGTGACTCTCTCCACGCTTTCGCGATACTTGAACTCTTCAGCCGAAACAATGGAGCGCATAGCAGCGCAACAAACATGAAAGGGAACATGCCGGGATTGAAGACAGGCTCGAGTTTGGTCTTGAGATCTGTCGCGAACAGATCATTCATGCTTATGGGGAAGCTTTTGAAGAAGGCCTTGAACGGAAGAGCATCGATCCGTGTCGCCACGAGCAAGAGTCCAACGAGAGCATACGGTAACCAGGCTTTCCAGAGAGGGATTCCGGGGTCTGCTCCCGATTCATCTATCGTAAAGCTTCCCAGCCAGTTCTTTTCCCAAAGTGCTCGATCAGGAAAATCCCATGGTTCCTTCGGGACCAGGAAACCAGCTTTCGTCACCGGCAGCATGACGCAAAGACCGACGAGCCCTCCGAAAAGCGATGGAAACTCCGGGCCCAGGAGCCACGCAGTGAGCATATACGGTACGACGAAGCTCAACCCGGCAACAATCGCATACGGCCAGATCTGAAGACCTTCCTTGTAGCTTCGCTTTGTTCCGAAGAACTTCGTCATCATTGAGACGGCGATGAGCGGGACAAACACAGCCATCACCGAATGAAGAACAGCGGTCCAGAATCCGATCTCATAGATGAATTGTGAGAAGCTCAAGCCTTTCTCTGCAAGCGCGATCTGGACAACTGATGTGTTGAGAGGTGTCCCCAGACCAAGAATTGTCGGTACTCCGACGGGCCCGAACGACACCGGAGTCGTATTTGCGATGAGAGAGACCGTCACTGCAGCCAGGGCCGGAAAACCAAGTGTCACCAGAAGCGGAGAAAGCAACGCGGCAGGCACACCAAATCCAGCTGCCCCTTCAAGGAATGCGCCAAAAAGCCAGCAAATGAGAATAGCCTGAACACGCCGATCCTTTGAGATGCTGCGGAATCCGCGATTGATCGCCTCGAACGCACCGGCTTCGCGCAATGTAAAGAGAAGGACAAGAGCGCCAAAGATGATTGTGAGGATTTCGAGGGCTGAGTTGATCCCCTTGACCGTCGCGGCTGCCAGGTAGTTCCTCGGTGTGTTCCAGACAAAAGCAGCGAGGAGGATCGTCGCCAACCATGCTACAGGCATAGCTCTTGTGGCAGGCCACCGCATGCCCACCATGAGGACAAGGATGACCAGAATAGGTAAGAAAGCTATGAATGGAAGCAGTCCAGATATCATAATAGGCCCAAGCGCGGCGCTCAAAGGTATTGAATTCCAGTCACAAATTCACGTCTTCGACTTCTGGAGAGGAACGTGGGGAAGGTGAGACGGCAATGGCGAGCGCAGAAACCTCTCGACGCGAGGTGGCAACCAATATTCACAACGCAGCTACACCGACCTACTTATAGTCCAAAACATCAAAATCGTACAATGACACATACGTACCATCTTCAAATGACTTTGGCTGCCATGTGCGAACATGGATAACCGGCTCCTCAGGGTTGCGGAAATCGAGCATCAGAAACAGGAAGCCCTTGTCAGAATATCCCGACGAGTTCCATTGCTGCCAGCATGCCACGCCATAAATCTGTGGGATCTTCTCGTGCTGCTGGATTTCGACTTCCTCGAATCGGACATTGATGAAAGAACTGCTTTTGAATGCGCGATTTTTGAGCGCATCGAGGTACTCCCGCTTGGTGTATTGAACAAGCTTGACTTTGCTTTCGGTAAGCCGAGAGCCGCGCAACATATCATCCGAATTCTTCTTCTCTTGAAGCACGGAGCCGACGATAATCAGCGCTTCATCAGAGTACACTTTTTCAAGAAAGCCTCCATCTTTTGTATTATACGCCATCCTGAAGCGCTCGAGGAAATCGAGGATTCTACCTCGCGTCAACGAGTCTTCCGCCGTCTTTCCGGCCGAAACTACCGAGTGATAATCATAATTGGGAAGAACGGCCCGAACCGAAGTGATGATTCCATCCTTCGATACGGTGAGGACGAGATTTTGATTTTCACTAGCTTCGGTCTGTCCAAGGTTTACTTTGACGGTAATGCTTCGAATATCGTAGAACTGTCCCTTCTCGCGCTGGATCATTTGGGGCGAATAGCTCTTCCGCACCGTGTACGCGCGGTTCTGAAGAACAAACTGCTCAAATATTCGAAACGCGTCCTGGCTGAAATAGCGTTTCAACACTTCGACGTCTCCAGTTTGCTTGCTTAGACGGTTCATCTCGAGCAGCACAGTCTCCAGAGTCGTCTCAATCTGTTTTTTCAGCTGGGGCACGTCGTCCCCGCCAACGAGCGTAACTTGTGGCTTCACCTGGGCTCTTGCTTGAACGAAAAGAGCTACAACCAGAACAGAGAAGAACAAAAGGAACATTCTTCGAATGGACATCAATTTCCACATTTCTTTCCTCATAGCACGGGGTTCCTTAGTGCTTCGATTCGCAATTACGGTTACGTATTTGTGCCTGTAGTTGCAATGAAGAGTGCTCCCTCAGCACTAAGTCCTGAGGGAATAAATTCGTCACCGAATTTATGAATCGAAGGACTTAGCTCAATCAGATAGTTCTGCATGCTCGCAACCTACTTGAACACTTCAATCCACGTGATTTTCTTTCCTGCAAAGCCCTTGAGATCAATGAGTTTTCCTGTGGAAGCATCGTAGTATTTGCCTTTGTCGCACTTCACGACCGCTGCGATCCCTTCTGGTCCGAGAATAAGACCATACATTCCCTCGAGCGACTCAAAATCTTTTGCGCTGCCTGCAAGGATCTTGTTCTGTTTCACAAGCGTGTTGACTTTTTTGATCGTCATACTGAAGTCATTTCCTGTCGAAATGAGGTCAGAAAGCGGTTTTGGCAGCGAGATCGGCGGCTTCCTCTCGGGGGGCAAGGAGACTGGTTTCGAGACTGCTGGTATTTCCGACCCCCCTGGGATGAGTACCGTGAAGGTATTCGGTATCGTTGTACTGGTTCGAAGTGTATCTGCGAGGTGCAGGATCTCATCCATTTCGCCGGCATACTTGAATTCCACATCGATCACGATCTCCCTCTCACGATTCTCCTTCTTCGAGAAAAAGAGCGCGATCTTCACCTCACCATCCTTGACCTCTCCCTCCGTCTGCCCCATACCATCGAAGTAATTGAACTGGAGGCTGGCAATAGGTCTCCTATTCAGAGATGCGCCGTATTTCCAAACAATGATTTCATCTTCGATCCTTTTGATAGGACGAAACTCCAGCTGCTTGATCAACGATTCAAGGACGTTTGGCACCTCCACAGCGAGATTCGTAGAACGCCCGCGCTTGGCGCTGTCGATGGAAATGGAAAACGATAAGGTATCGGGATATAGTCTGGCCAGAAGATATGCCCAATAGAAGTGCTTCAATGAAGAGCCCAGGTTCAGGCGGCTTCCCAAGAGTTCTTGTTGAGCTATCCGAAGATGTTCCAGTATCCTCTCCCGCCGACGACCGAACATCTCCTTTACGGCATCTTTCGATACGTACTTCGTTACGCGGAATGAGCCATCTTCGAGTCTCTCTGATCGCTCCTTCACATCTCTCAAGTCGATCACAGACCGGGCAACAACATTCGAGTAGGTCCGCTGATCGAGGTCTCTGTTGATTTCTGTTGTCCGATTTTCAAATGAAGACGAGACAAAGACCTGAATCTGCTGAGTCAGAGCATTCAACGCGGAGAGCCTGGCTTTTTCCAGATTCACATCTATCCCAACTCCACTATAGTCGTCGGGCGAAAGGCTACTCTGCTCCTGTGGCAATAGTACAGAAGGCACGAGAGCAAACACGATGGATAGAGCAAGCCTGCACTTCGTCCACTTTTTCTTCATTGTCAGCTCGAGCCTGAACTGTTATCGAAGGGGTACTCTTACTTGAACTGTTTCACCTGGCGGAACAACCACTGTCGTATCCTTCAATGATATCCCCCCCCCTGCCCTAATGGCGAGTCTATGGATCCCTGCAGCAACTTCGAAGGGTCTGCCTCTGACCAGTGCGGCAGTCTGGTTGTCGACAACTACTTGAGCCCCATCAGGCACATCGAAGTTCAGGAATCCAAATTGTGCCGCCAGCCGAATATTCTCTGTTGTCGTCTTTCCTTTCTCAATGAACACGATGACCTCTTTGGGATCATATTTCTCTTTTGTCACCGTGATCATGTAGGTCCCAGACGCATAGTCATTGAACGCGTACGGAGTCGTTCCCTTGAAATCCGGGAATCCGTCCAACTTGATCGATGCGCCTTCGGGAGTTGAGGTGAGAACGAGATTTCCCTTGTCGGTCGCCGACCGTTGGTTTTTGAGTATGCCCGATATCTTTGTCTCGTATACGCGCTTCCGTGCATAGCTGCGCGCAGGCATCTCAAGTCTCTGGAATCCGACTGCATCCACTTTTAGGATGTGAGAGCCGAACGGAAGCCACACCTCCCAATATCCCGATGATTTTGGCTCTACTTTCGTAATTGCCCGGTTGCTTTCAAACACGAGATTTGGAACTTCCGAATGCACGATGAGCAGAGACCGGTCATCTTCCCTGATGATCTTGGTTGTCTCCCACAGGGAATCGACTTTCATGATCCCGTTCAGCACAGGAACATTCTCCTTGGTATTAGGTCGAATGAGCCCACCGGCGCTGGTACGGCCGCTTGTCCCCTGAGCATACGTGAACTGAAATGAGAAAGCCAGAACGGTTAGAGCGAGAACGTTGGTGAGCTTCATCGAATGACATCCTCCCTTTCTTAGAGTTGCGGACTACTGACCGATCGGACGTCCGACGGGCGCAGGAAATCCTGTGTCTTGGGTCGTGCTGGTCGTACTTCCCTTCGAGAGCAGGATAGCAGCAGCTCCCCCGACCAAAGCCGCTCCACCTGCGACCCAATACCAAAGCTTGCTGCTTGTTGGCACGAGCTCAACATCCACGACAAAGTAGAAGTCTTCTCCCTCCAGTCCTCCGGGGAACTCGGACAAGAAATCCCAATCGATCTGCTTCGTACCCCCCGATTTCACTTCGCCGGCGTCACCCAAAACCAGTCTTGGGATGTACAAAAACGATTGGTCTCGCTCTTTTCGAAGAGAGAGCCTGATACGGTACGTCTCATCAACTGTTCCGACGAGGTTAAAATGAACGACGATTTTCGTTCCCAGCACTTCATACCGAACGTTCTGTACCTTCACGGAGTCTTGTGCAACTGCCCGTGAGGATCCAACCTCGAGAACCAGGAGAACTGCCAAGAAGTACCAGAGAACCTTCGCCTGCACAGGTGTCGATTTCATGACCTTTTTTCCCTCATACTATTGAATAGTAATCATTTTCCGTTGCATCTTCTTCGTACGTCCCAAAATCGCCCAAAATATGTAGACCTGCTTGAAACACGGTCTGGCGGCTTGGCGTGAGATCCTCTTTTCTTTCAATAATTCATGTCGGATTCAAGATCGATGGCATCGACCCGGTTATTTGGCTCTTAGTTTGATGATTCCTTTGTCGACCAGCTGCTTGAGTGCAGAGAGGAGTTCGAGTTTTAACGATGCGTAATCTCCTCCGGCCGGTGCCATCTTGATGTATCCATTTTGATCCTTGCCGATATGCGTGAATCCGATTTCAAATCCGTCAAGGGTGTGATAGGTGATTTCAGAAAAAGGCTTTTCTTCGTCGCTTGATTTTGTGGAGATCGCAACCATCGCGCTGATCGCGTTTGAGAGATCAAGGAGCTCGTCGAAATCGATATAGAATATCCCTCCCGAAGAAGGTGCGTTCTTCCTCTCAGTGGTGAGGCGCAGCGCCTTGACAAACTTTGACTTCTCCGGGACATAACAAGAATATGATGTCTCGAACTTGATGCTTTCGTTGGCAGTAAACTCAAGCTTTCCCAGTTCACTGTACTCTATCTGGACTACCCTGCCCACCATTTTCTGAAAGCGCAGTACTTTTTGTTGCACAGGAGTAACGGGTGAAGGAGTGTCCTGAGCGACAGAAACGGAAGCTGAAATCAGAACGATGATGATGACCATCATTGATGCTTTCATACTCGTACGTCCTCCCTTCGAGGAAATTGCTTTGAATGTATAAATCGAATGCCTTCGCCGGAGCGCTGCTCGCTCCCCTTTACTCCTGTACTATCGAATAATGACCATTTTCCCTTGTATCTTTATTCTGTTGCCAAGAATCGCCCGATAGAGATAGATTCCACTCGAGACCTGATCCAACCGATCGTTCTGGCCATCCCATGTCAGCCAGTGTCTCCCCTCAGCCAGCGGGCCATCGTACAGCAGTTTCACCTGCCGCCCAAGGATATCATAGATGACAATCCTCACATCCAAAGCCTCGGGCAGCGTCACCGGTATCATCGTTTCAGGATTAAACGGGTTCGGATAGTTTGGGCCCACCTTGATCTCCGTCGGCATCAGCTTCTTCGTCTCCTCGTCTACGGTCTCACGTCTACCAACCAGTATTTCAAATGTCATTTTGCCCTTCACCATCTCGGTCGTGTATTCCTGCCCCTGTCTCAAATCCACGACTAGCCCCCGGTCTTTGTCCACCAAGTAGACATCTTCCGTCGATGGGATGGACTCAATCCCCGTTACGCGTACTACCTTCTTCTCGAGCAGCTTCCCCTCCACCGTGAACTCCCATTTTTTCAACTGGTTCGATTCTGACTTGATGTCCTTTCCAAACTCATTGTATGCCCCATCCCACTGGGGCCGGTCGAGGTAGATGCTCGCCTTCTCAAGGCTCCTCGGCATCCGTTGATCATAGCCATCCAATCCATCGTTCGCCTCTCGTTCAACTCCGATCTCAATCGTCTCGCGTCTCGCGTCTTCCGTCTTACTTCTTCCGTCTCCCCCTTCGACTCGGCCGGATGCGGCCTCGCTCAGGGCAGGCGTCTCACCACCGGTACTAACCTCGACGATCATTCTCCACCCACTCTCCGTCTTCTGCTCCAGCTCCGCCACCTTCCCAAATGCACTGCTGAACGGCACCCGTAGGGTCGCCAGCACCGGGCTGGGTGATCCATTGAAAAAGTAATATCCCGCGTAAGGATCTAATGTCGTTGAGTTGTTGAACGCGCCATTGAAACTGTAGATCGATGCCGTTGTGTTGTTTACTGTCTGTATCCTCACCCACGGTATCGACCTGTCAAATGGGTTCGTGATGATGTTCCATCCCTGATGCAGAGGGATTTCTACCTCTTGATTGCTGTTCAGTGTCGCCGCTGGGACTGTCTTTGTAATACTCAACGCTGTCTTCGAGATGATCCAGAACGCTCGCCCCACACTGAACTTGAAGTCCGTACTCCCATCATATCGCTTCAGGTAGTTGCTCGCTGCACCGTTGTCCCACACAACCTCCCAGTCTTCGTTTTGCACCCCGGTGACGACATCCTTGACCACTATTTCACTCGCCCCTAGTAGTCCCAATAGCCTGTAATCCAGCGCTGAATACTCGTTCGCTTTTGTCTTCGTCGCAAACGTGAGCGACGTTGAAACTGACACTGTCTGTGTATACACAGGGATCGTAGCAAAGCTCCACGTGGGTGAGTAGGAACCATAGCCCCCTTCGTTTTTTCCCCTCACGCGCCAATAGTAAGTCGTGTTGTTCTGAAGAGAACTAATCGACTTAGTCGTACCTGTCAACGATGTATCATTGATCATTGCTGGGGACAGGCTCGCATTGGCCGAGAATTGCAGATGATAGGTTGTCACCCCTGCCAGCGGAGACCACGACACAGTCGGACTAATCGATACTCCTCCTGCACCATCAGACGGAGACAGAAGGCTCACAGTTGCTGGGACAGCGACAACTGTCGTGAAGCTCCAAGTCGGCGAGAAGGGCCCATATCCGGCATCGTTCTTCCCCCGAACTCGCCAGTAGTAAAGAGTGCTGTTCTGAAGCCCCGTGATCTGTCTCGATGTCGTCGTGAGTGTCGTGTCATCGACAACTGCTGTGGTGAAGGAGGATGATGTTGAAAGCTGGATGTGATAAGACATCACGCCGGTTGTTGCTCCCCACGTAAGTATTGGAGCAACCGGAACGGACATAGCACCATTGGATGGGAATGACAGAGTTGCCGCAGGCGGCAAGGCCACAATCGTTGTGAAACTCCAGGTTGCGGAATAGGGGCCGTACCCTCCAGCGTTCCTCCCCCTCACACGCCAGTAGTAGGTCGTGCTATTCTGCAGCGATGCCACTTGTCGCGAGAGCTGGGTGATCGTCGTATCATCAAAGACCGCAGATGCAAACATCTGCGTCGTGGACACCTGCAAATGGTAAGTGGCCGCATCGCTCAGGGACAACCAGGTCAATGCTTGGCTCAATGTCACGTGCGCTGATTTATCCACCGGTGCACTTAATATCACTGTCAAAGTCGGCGCTGCGACAATTGTCGTAAAGCTCCAAGTCAGTGAATATGGACCATAGCCACCCGCGTTCTTCCCCCGTACGCGCCAGTAGTATGTCGTATTGTTCTGAAGAGGACCAATCTGACTGGACGTATTCGCCAGTGTTGTGTCGTCAACTGACAGCGAACCGAAGTTCACATCTTGGCTCACCTGGATGTGGTAGCTTGTTGCTGCCGCAAGACCAGCCCAAGTCAGTGTCGGTCTGATCGCGAGACCCGTTGCCGTGCTGGCTGGTGCTTGGAGCACAGCCGCTGATGGAATGGCGATGATTGTGGTGAAGCTCCAAATCGGTGAATACGGCGCATCTCCCGCGGCGTTCCTTCCGTGCACACGCCAGTAGTACGTTGTTCCATTGAGAAGCCCGCTCAACTGTCGAGACGTGGTAACTAAAGTTGTATCCTCCAACACCAATGAAGAGAACGAAGGGCTCGTCGAGAGCTCCACGTGATATACCACAGCACTCGTGACGCCACTCCAGCTCACGGTTGGATCAACGGTCAGTCCTACTGACCCATCTAGCGGCGAGATCAGCGTCACGGTCGATGGCAATGCTACGATCGTTGTGAAGCTCCAAGGCGGCGAGTAGGTACCATATCCCCCTTCGTTCTTCCCCCTCACACGCCAGTAATACGTGGTGTTGTTGAGGAGCGGACCGATTTGTCTTGATGTCCCTGTCAGGGTTGTATCGTCAATAACCAACGTCGAAAACAGGTTGTTGGTCGAGACTTGAAGATGATAGCTGCTCGCTCCCGCAACCTGATTCCATGATAACGAAGGACCTGTCGAAACCCCGACTGCGCCATCCGTGGGTATCGAGAGCGTTGTTGCACTTGGTACCCCCACCGCTGTCCTGAAACTCCTTATGGGACCTTTTTGCTGGCCCGAGGTGCTTTGTCCGACGATTCGATAGTAGTAGAGAGTAGAAGGTATGAGATCAACAAGAGTATCGGTCACTGTCACTGCCACCGTGTCTGATCCGATGACCCGTACGACTGTGGCGGCATATGAAGCCAGCGAACTTGTCGTGCCCCATTCAAACCACGTTGTTGACAACATACCATGAGGATTGACCGTACCGGTCACGATAGCTGTAGTTGGTGCAATGTTCATCGCCATGCTCGTTGTCACCGATGGTGGAACGGCAGAAGAGGTAGAAAAGGTAAGCCAAGCGCCCTTCTGTGTGCCGCCTGCATTTTGTGCAACCGCGCGAAAATAGAAAGTTCTGTTTGCACTGATGCCGCCGATTGTCGCCGAAATCTGGATAGGGTTGTTGCCTGAGCCGAGGGAAAGCAGTGCCGACTGATTTATGGCGCCAGTATCGGGGTGCCATTCAAAATAGGCAGTTGTGGACGATCCATTGGGATTCACTGTTCCGTTCAGTGTAGCAGACATAGCTGTAATCGAGCTGGCAGCGAGAGTGGTCACGGAAGGCAACTGTGCAACAGCAACCGCTTGCTCGGTCCTAATAACTCCACGATCGGCAGTTCCCGCATAAACATATCCGAGAGAATTGATCGCCAGCGATAACACACGCTTGCTGGCCAATCCGAGGTTGTAGTCGGTCCAGGTTACACCATTGTCGGTCGACGTAAACACCCCGCCACCAGAGCTACCTGCAAAGATTTGTCCTGAGGAATTGATCGCAAGCGAGCGAACAACCCAGGAGTCCGCGGAGATCCACGAGTTCGTCCAATTTCCTCCATTATCAGTCGTTCTATAGGTCGTGCCCCGCCAACTCCCGGCAAAAACTTGACCGGCTGAATTGATCGCTAGTGAATTGATGTAGTTACTCAAGACTTCAGTCTTGACCGTTGCCCAGGTTGATCCATTGTCTGTTGATCGAAATACTCCGTTATTACCCGTCGCAGCAAAAATGTGACCGGACGAATTAATGGCGAGTGACCAGATAGCCCAGGGACTAATCAGCCCACTACTTACCGACGTCCAGGTTCCTCCGTTGTCGGTGGATCGAAAGACACCATTTCCCGAAGAGCAGCCGGCGAAGATGTGACCCGATAAATTGATGGCGAGTGAATTAACCGTCCTGCCTGACAGTCCACTGCTCACTGAGCTCCAGTTTTCTGCATTGTCGGTCGATCGAAACACTCCGTTATTACCGGTCCCAGCAAAAATGTGACCGGACGAGTTAATGGCGAGTGAGTAGATAGCCCCGGGATTCATCAGCCCACTACTCACCGACGTCCAGGTTCCTCCGTTATCGGTGGATCGAAAGACACCATTTCCCCAAGAGCCGACGAAGATGTGACCCGATGAATTGATGGCTATTGAAAGAGAATAGGTACCCATCATTCCATTGTTCGCAGCGCTCCAGTTCGATCCATTGTCATTCGAGCGGAAAACCCCATCGTCCGTACCGGCAAGGATATACCCGCCAGGCGCGATCGAAAGTGACATCACATCGGTGTTCGTCAGCCCATTCTTGACAAATGTCCAGTTCGCCCCGCCGTCTGTAGACCGGAGAACGCCAGCACCATAGGCTCCCGCAAAAACGCTCCCCGAAGTGCTGAAGGCAAGCGATGTGACAGCGTTGGTTGTCAACCCAATGTTGGCACCAGACCAGCTCACCCCATTATCGGTCGATCGCCACACTCCTCCATTTCCCAAGCCTGCATAGATGTGGCCGGCAGGACTAACGGCAAGCGATTGCACATAGGAGCCTGTTGGGACGCCGTTGACCGCTGTCCAATTTCCTCCAGCGTCTGTTGAGCGAAAAACTCCGGTACCATTCGTCCCTGCGTAAACATTGCCGGCGGAATCGATCGCGAGTGACCAGACAGTTGTGCCCGTGAGTCCGCCGTTTATCGGTGTCCAGTTCGCTCCGTCATCGGTTGAACGAACTACACCACCACCTTCAGTGCCTGCAAGAATCAGGCCTGACGAACTGGCCGCAATTGACCGCACATGAAGGATATTCAATCCAGTGGTCAGTTCCATCCAGACCGACCCATTATCCGTCGATCCGAAGACGCCACTTTCGGTACCAGCAAGAACGCGGCCAGAAGAACCAATCGCAAGCGATCGCACCTGCGTATCAGAAGAACCAATCGCAAGCGATTGCACCTGCATATCGTAGAGGCCGTTATTGACCTCTGTCCAACTTGCTCCGTTGTCACCTGACCGAAACACTCCACCTCCACATGCTCCTGCAAAAACATAACCAGCAGGAGACTTGACGAGCGCTTGGATTCGTCCGCCATACGGCCCATTCGGCTGCCGCCATGAGCCTAGTGTAGAACGAGTTGCCAAGAAGACTCTCGAAATATAGCCCTTTTTTGTTCCGGCGGAATTCTCCGCAACCACACGGTAGGAGTACTGCCCTCCAGGATAGTCATTGCTGCTCAAAAGGCCAGACACAGAAACCGCTGTCGTCCCAGATCCTATTGATTGTGCACCTGTCCTGTTGCCCGTGTCCATATTAGTCAGCATCTGGTAAGATCCCCACTCAAAATAGACAATGGTGGCAGAGCCATTAGGGTTCACGGTGCCATTGAGAATTGCAGACGATGTGGTTACGTCTGTCGCGGGACCAGTTACTACGATGGGCAGGTCTGATCCGGCAGGTGCGCCGGGCAGAGTACTCCGGATTGATTCCCCACCCCGCGTTCCGGCCAAGATGCTGCCTCCTGTCGGACCATTGATGGGCTGCCAGGAATCCTGCGCGGATACCGGCCCAACCATTCCCAACGCGATTGTGGCAAGGGCAATTTGGATTGATCTAAGTCGCATCATTCTTATTATGTCAGGCCTCTTCCTCGTTTCTTCAACGCATCAAGAGCATCCTGTTTACGAGCTGCGTCTTACCTGAGGTAATGAGCCCATACAGATATACACCGGAGCATGTTTGCCTTCCCACTTCATCTTTTCCATCCCACCTGAAGAAGTATCTTCCTTTCTCCAATGTTCCGTCATACAGCGATCGGATTTTCCTGCCGAGGATATCATAGATGACCACCTTGATTCTCATCGTGTTTGGCAATTCGATCGGTATCACTGTCTCCGGATTAAACGGATTGGGATAGTTCGGCCCGACCCTGATCTCCGTCGGCAAATTCTTTTCCACCTCAGGCCTCATCAGGCTCGGGTCTCCGACAATGACCACAAATTCCCTTTTCTCGCCCTCAGACTCGAACTGATACGTCGGATTATTCCTCAGATCCTGATTTCGTTTCCCGTCCTCATCCAATAAATAGACTTCATATCGCCCAGGGACACTTTCTATCCCCTCTACATGAATCACAACAGTTTGGCTCCTGCCTCGTGGATTGTGACCTCTCTCAACCGTCACCTCCCATCTTTCCACTCCATTGATACCCGGCCTAATATCGCTCGCAAACGCAGGATAGTCTTTATCCCATTCTTCCCTTTTCAACAATGCTTCCGAAGTCTTTCCTACTCCCCTTGGCTTCCGTTCATCATAAGTGTCCAGTCCTTCTTTTGCATCAGGTTCAACTCCAATTTCTACGCCTTTGATCACCTCAACTCCCGCTGTGACGTCAACCTTCAACCGCCAGCCCTGGCTGCTCGCGGCCGTCGATTGTTCCAT
>QYQB01000138.1 GCA_007280275.1 bacterium
CAGCGCCTCTTCGGCATGAAACAGGTGAACGAATCATCCTGCTGAAGGAATCCTTCGAATCCAATTGTTGACAGTTGTCCGATCAGGAGATCCTGATACGGCGTCGGAGATGCGATGGAGACCTCAATCCAATGCTTTTTCTTCTTCACGTGATTATCGGGAGGATGATGGGTGTTGTTTTCGCAGAAGGGACTCAACCAGGTCGTCGTTCATTTCCAGCCAGTAGATTTGATCCCGGTAGTTTTCCTGCATCTTGCGGTCGGCTTTGTTGTACCTCACATTGAGCAGGTAAATGAGCCAAACGATAGATGCCAGGAGAGAAAGGGTATTGACGATCTGACCATCAGGCGAACTGACGCTGAAAGCAACTGCAGAAAGCGTTGCCAGGACAGCGAACCACAACGAGGTCCTCCGAATCTGGATCATGATGTGGTAGATCGTGCCGAAGAAGAAGATCTTTCCGTGGAAGACAGGTGGAATGTGGTTGTTGAGGATGTAGAAGTACAGTTGCCGCGCATCAGCCTCCTCCATCATGGGAAGATCAGTCATCGCGCGGGCTTTCGTCTTCAGGTAGAGACTCGGCTGGTTCTCCTGAAATGCCTTCCGTCGCTTTGTGCTCTCTTTCGCATAGAGAGTCAGGCCGGCAATCAATCCGGCGCCCGCGTACAGGATAAGGAGTTGGAGTCCCTCGATGTCCACGTGTCGGCCAAAGGCTTCGGCCATTGCCCATGTCAGGCACATCAGCAATGTGGCAAAGTAGTAGCCGGGGACAAGGATACGAACTGTTTCGTACGCTCCGAACGAAGAAGAATGATTCATAGCCACCAGTGTGTGGTTGGTTATTGAGAGTGAATAATGTTCATGAGGAGCCTTCCGACAGCCGCCAGGCTCTCGGCGCTGCATTTGTCCGGCGTATCAGCCAGTGTGTGCCAATACCTGTTTGAATCGTCAGGGTACGAGAAGTCAATAAGATCGATCGTCGGAATGCCGGCATTGTTGAGAGGAAGATGGTCATCCGTGATTTCTTCTCCGGCGGAGTCGATGAACTGCGTGATGTTCAGATTCTTCGCTGTCGAGAAAACGAGGGTCTGGATTTCAGGAGCCAGTCGTTCTGAGTTCTGCTCACGGTAGATCCGCAGGGTACGGTCGCCGACCATGTCGATGTTGATGCCGAACCGGGGGTTGAATCCGTCCGGCTTGTTGGCCGCAAAATACTTTGCCCCGACGGAAAAACTTTCCGGTCTCCCGCTCTTCCCCAGATCCTCACCGTCGAAAAGCACCAAATCCACACCGATGGGGGGAGGAATGTTCTTCAGTTGCCGTGCAATCTCCAGCAGTATCGCGACGCCGCTGGCTCCATCATTGGCGCCGGAGATCGGCTTGTCCCAGTTCTTTTTATCAGGGTCCTTGTCGGCGCAGAGGCGCGTATCCCAGTGAGCAGAAATGAGCAATCGGTTCGCCGATCTTGAATTGAATGAAGCGATGAGATTCGTCAACTGCACCATTTTTCCGTCGGGCAGCTTTGAATAGAACTCCTGCAGTTGAACAAGATCTGCATGCTTTGTCAACTGGTCCCGCAGAAACTTCAGGCAGCGATCATGGCCGGCCAACCCCGGACCACGAGGGCCAAACTGGGTTTGCTTCAGGAGGAAGCTGTACGCCATTTTCCCGTCAAAGGCCGCTTGGATGCCGGTTAGAGCATCGCGCCGTGAAGGGGTTGGCTGGGCCTCTGCCATGTGCGCACCGCCCGCGAAGAGCAGAGCAAGTACCATCGTATGAACGCTTTTCGTCACAGAATAAACGTAGGGAAAAGTCGTTGGAATCTCAACTAGGGCTGCGGTTTCGATGTTCGCCCGATCCGGCTGAAGCCGGCGAGGAGTGCGCCGATCTTGTCCTGCGCACGTTGATAGAGCCGCGTCGGATAGATGAAGTTCTGCATCGTCATCGCGAACACGATCGTCTCGCCATCGAGAGTCTGAACATATCCGGACAACGAGCTCACGCCGTTGATCGTTCCCGTCTTTGCCCTGAGGTTTCCCGCTGCTGGGGTACGCTTCATCCTGCTGCGGAGTGTGCCGTCAACGCCGGCGATCGGAAGCGATTGATAAAAGAGGGGGAAAATATCTTCCTGCCGTGTCATTCCTTCCAGGAGCTGGATAATCATCCCGGTCGTAAGAAGATCATAGAAGGAAAGACCGGAGCCGTCTGCCATAATGAATTTCGTCGTGTCGATGCCGAGTGTACTCAGGAACCGATGGACTGCATAGACGCCCCCCTGGGCACTGCCGGGCGTCGCTCCATTTGTCGTTCCCAGCGTCTTGAGCACGAGTTCCGCCGAGAGATTATCGCTGACCTTGTTCAGGTTAATCAGGGTCGAGTCGAGCCCCTGATACTGTGCAGCGATTTCGCGGGCAGAAACAGGGGCCGTTCCGATCGAAGCCCCCTTGTCCACCGCAATTCCCCGTCGTCGGAGAGCTTCTGTGAAAAGGGTGGCTGCATAGAGCTCTGGTTTCCACACACTGATCTGACGCCCGACAGGTTTGGCGCTCGTGAGCATCTCTCCCTCGATGAGAATGGTATTGAGCCGATCCTTGAAGAGGCGGGTCACATTGAGTGGGCGCATGACGGTGTCACGAACGGTGCTCGCTTTGTTCAGGATAGAGACATACGATGTTTGTGGATCGACGACAACGTTCACCGAATCGCCGGCTGACTGGCCGGGAGTAACGCTCACAGTCACACAGTTATCGTTGATTGCCAGCGGGCTAATGAAGGCAGCATACGAGTAAGGTTCGTCATCCCAATTCCATCCGTATCCCCAATACAGATCGTCAAAAAATGAGACATCTGCGAACACGCCCCCTGCAATGGCTCTGACTCCGTTTGCCTGAACCTGAGCTGCCAGCGTGTCGAGGTCCGAAGTGGTAAGGTCCGGATTGCCGAAGCCTTTGAGATACAAATTTCCGCTGAGTACGCTGTCGTGTGCGATCGTGTCCGCAAGGACCGATGTCTTGAACTTGTAGTCCTTGCCGAGGACGCGGAGCGCTGTTGATGAAGTCAGGAGTTTCATGTTTGAAGCGGGCCGCATCAGGACCTTGCTCTCGCGTTCGTAGAGTACTTCGTTCCTGTCGAGGGAAACGATCTTGATGCTCGGCCGGGCAGGAACGAAGATCGAATCCGAAAGGACCCTGTCGATGTCATATCGAAGCGCCGCTACAGGGTTCGACGGCCTGCCCGAAGGGAAAATGACAGCACAGCCGGAGAGAAGAACCGAGAACATCCAGAATAAGAGGATAGTCCCTTTCTGGATACAGGACCTCGAACCGAAGGTTGCACGACGAGATCGAAGACGAATACTCTTCGCGGGCTGATGGGGGACGCGTGTGTGGTTCAACGATTGAGCTCCGGATTGGTGAAAGATTTCATGAGCGACTCGAACAAATGTCACCTGAAAAAGCGTCAAATGCAAGGTGAGCAGGGGAGAAGAGCGTTTCTTGACTGCGCGGCAAAAAAGGGGTATATTTTCGACGATGTTGTCAAGAAGCCATCTTACATTCGGTTGAAAGGTCGTTATGTTGGATTTTTTTAAGAGTCTATTTGGTTCCAAGCACGAGCGTGATGTCAAGTCGTTATGGCCGATCGTTGCTGAGATCAAATCGCACGAGCAGGCGTTGCGGGATCTCACGGATGATCAGCTCAAAGGGAAGACTGCGGAGTTCCGTCAGTACATAGAGGAGGCAACCGGGGAAACAAAGGCCGAGATCGCCAAGCATCAGGCCACCCTCAAAGAAGATATTCCGTTCAGCGAGAGGGAGTCGATCTACAATGAGCTCGACGGGCTAAACAAACAATTGGATGCGACCATCCAGGAGACGCTTGACGAGATTCTGCCAGAGGCATTTGCCGTCGTCAAAGAGACGTGCAGGCGGCTTATTGGACAGACCTGGGACGTCGCCGGGAACAAGACGGTCTGGGACATGGTCCCATTTGATGTGCAGCTGCTAGGTGCCATTGCACTGCATTCCGGCAAGATTGCGGAGATGGCCACAGGCGAAGGAAAGACGCTGGTAGGGACACTCCCGATTTATCTAAATGCATTGCCCGGGCGGGGCGTCCACATAGTAACTGTGAACGATTACCTTGCGTTGCGCGATAGTCAGTGGATGGGAAAGATCTTCGAATTCCACGGCTTGAAGATTGGGGTGATCCTGCAGCCGATGGATCCGGCGCAGCGCCGAGTCCATTATGCGGCCGATATCACGTATGGCACCAACAACGAGTTCGGGTTCGATTATCTGCGCGACAACATGGTCGTCAGCGCAGAAGAGATGGTCCAGCGTGGACACAACTATGCGATCGTGGATGAGGTCGACTCCGTGTTGATCGATGAGGCTCGGACGCCGCTCATTATCAGCGGTCCTGTCGCCGTCGATGACCACAAGTTCAATGAGATGAAGCCCTATATCGAGCGGCTCGTCAATGCACAAAAGAGTCTTGTGGCAAAAATGCTTGGCGAGACGGATCAGTTGCTGGCCGCGAACAATCTGGATGATGCCGGCGTACTTATTCTACGGGCCAGTCGTGGTTTGCCCAAGAGCAACAAGCTGCTCAAACTTTTCTCTGAGCCAGCCAACAAGACCCTTTGCCAGAAAACGGAAAAGATTTACCTGCAGGACCAGTCAGCCCGCATGCACGAAATCGACGACGAGTTGTATTTTGCCATCGATGAGAAATCCCATACCATCGATCTGACCGAGAAGGGTCGCGATTTCCTCGCACAGATCTTCCCCGGCCAGAACAAAGATCTTTTCGTCATCCCGGACATCGCCACAGAATTCAGTGCGCTGGAAGGGGACGAATCGATCAGCGTCGAGAACAAGCAACTCAAGAAGGATGAAATCAACGCTTTGTTCGCCGATCGAAGCGATCGTATTCATACCATCCAGCAGCTCCTCCGGGCATACTGTCTGTACGAGAAAGACGATGAATATGTGGTTTCAGACGACGGAAAGGTGATGATCGTCGATGAGTTCACGGGACGTCTCCTCGCGGGTCGGCGCTATTCCGAGGGATTGCACCAAGCTATTGAAGCGAAGGAAGGCGTAAAGGTCGAGCGCGACACGCAAACGCTCGCCACCGTCACACTCCAGAATTACTTCCGGCTCTACAAGAAGCTGGCAGGAATGACCGGGACGGCCGAGACTGAGGCCGCAGAGTTTTTCGACATCTACAAGCTTGATGTCGTCGTTGTACCGACGAACCAGCCGATGGTCCGAAAAGATGAAGAAGATCAGGTCTTCAAGACCAAGCGTGAGAAATACAATGCAGTCATTGAAGAGATCGAACATAGCAGGTCCATCAACAAGCCGGTGCTGGTCGGAACGACGAGCGTAGAAGTTTCTGAGACTCTCAGCCGGATGCTGAAGAGAAAAGGAATTCCGCACAACGTCCTGAATGCGAAACAGCACCAGCGTGAGGCGGAAATTGTGGCGCATGCGGGGTTGCCG
>QYQB01000224.1 GCA_007280275.1 bacterium
AACTCGGCAGCAAAGTGCTCGATGAGAACACCAATGAAGCGCTCGAGCGACCCGAACGGCGCACGGTGAATCACGACAGGACGGTGCTTCTGGCCATCCGCCCCGGTGTACTCGAGGTCGAACCGCTCCGGCATAACATAATCCACTTGCACAGTTCCAAGCTGCCAGGTGCGGCCTAGTGCATCCCGCACGATAAAATCGATCTTGGGGCCGTAGAACGCAGCCTCCCCGATACCGATATAGTAATTAAGTTTCGCTTCATCAGCAGCTTCTTTGATATCCTTTTCGGCCTGGATCCACAAAGAGTCTTCCCCGCCGTATTTCTCCTTGTTCTTCGGATCTCTGAACGAGAGCCGGGTCTTAAAATCGCTGAAACCCAGCGTGTCGAAAACAATCTTGATGAGGTCGATCACCCCGATCAGTTCTTCCTTCAGCTGGTCCTGACGCACGAACATATGCGAGTCGTCAACGGTGAACGCACGAACCCTGACGAGTCCATTCAACTCTCCCGACTGTTCGTACCGATAGCAGGTTCCGAACTCAGCCAACCGGACCGGCAGATCACGATAGCTCCGCGGCTTCGACGCATAAATCTGAAAGTGATGAGGACAATTCATCGGCTTCAGCAAATACTCTTCGTCCTCCACTTTCAGTGGTGTGAACTGGCTATCTTTGTAGTATGGATAGTGACCACTCGTTTTGTACAGATTTATGTTCCCAATATGAGGGGTCACGACCGACAGATATCCTCGTTTCTTCTGCTCGGTACGGAGAAAGGTTTCAAGCTCTTCCCGAATCACAGTCCCTTTGGGAAGCCACAGCGGCAATCCTCCACCGACCTTGGGAGTAAGCAGGAATAGTTCGAGCTCCTGCCCCAGCTTCCTG
This sequence comes from bacterium, assembly GCA_007280275.1. Classification (GTDB taxonomy): domain Bacteria; phylum Bacteroidota; class Ignavibacteria; order UBA10030; family UBA10030; genus UBA9647. The sequence goes on from QYQB01000224.1 coordinate 886, forward strand.
TGATCACGGCGCTTCGCTTCCTCGAGGCGGAAGATGTGCTGATCCAATTCCTGCTTCGTCGGGAACGTGGCTCCGTAGATACGCTGGAGCATCTTGTTCTTTTCACTCCCGCGCCAATAGGCACCCGCAACGCTCAAGAGCTTGATCGCCTTGATGCGCCCGGTCGACGGCAGATGGGGACCGTAACAGAGATCGGTAAAATCGCCCGAGTGGTAGAACGTGATCGTCTGGCCCTTCAGCTCTTCAAGCAATTCGATCTTGTACGGATCTTTCTTTTCCTTGAAGTAAGCGACCGCGTCTTCCCATTTTCTCTCTTCACGAATGTAGGGGTCGTCCTTGGCACAGAGCTCAACCATCTTCTCTTCGATCTTCCGAAGGTCATCGCCCGTCAGGGTGTGGTCACCCAGGTCAATGTCGTAGTAGAACCCCGTCTCGATGGGGGGCCCTATACCGAATTTTGTCCCTGGAAACAGCGACTCGATCGCGGCGGCCATGAGGTGGGCAGAACTATGCCAGAAGGCATATTTCCCGCCATCATCGTTCCATTTGAGGATCTTCAGAGAAGCATCCATCACAATCTTCCGGTTGAGGTCCCAGACTTCCCCGTTCACTTCAACCGCAAGAGCTTCTCGCGCCAAGCCTTTGCTGATCCCTTCGGCTACCTGCAGGCCTGTAACGCCCTCGTCGAACTGTTTCGAGCTTCCGTCAGGAAATGTTATTGCAATCTTTGGCATCGCTCATCAAGATAAAAAAATCGGAGAGTTTCTCCGATTGGCAACCTGCGTTTCGTTTGTTAGACCATTTTCGGAACTTCCTTGGCCTCTAACTCAAACAATCGCCAAAACCGGACCCGCCAAGAACCGCTGGATTGTGCTCTCGGCAGACGCCTCTTGAGGTTCTCGCTCTTCTCAAAAATCCTGCTGTCTGGCTCCTCATCGGCGCCGCAAAATGGAGAGCCCGGTGAATAACCAACACTGAATATCGAACTATGAACACCGAAGTAATTTCGGCAATTCCACGGTGGGCTCTATAGGACTCGAACCTATGACCTCTACCATGTCAAGGTAGCGCTCTAACCAACTGAGCTAAGAGCCCATTAACCCTATTCTTAGGCCTGCGTTCGCACAGCAATGGAAAAAATTACACAAAATTCGTCCCAGAATCAAGGGAGTTCTATGACATTGCAGAGGGAAATCGCCGTAATCCAGACTTATGCCGGATTACGAGATCAGATGGGAGTATGCGGGCTAATGATAGAAATCTCGTACCCAACGATGATTCTTGAGCTCGGAGAGGAGTTTCTCGCTCAGGAGCCTCCCATCCGAGAGAGCACAGTTCGCCTCGACGTTTTTCATCGATCTCATGCCCGGGATGACCGTCGAAACCGCAGGAGGACTCAGTGTGAACCTCAAGGCCAATTCCGCGATGCCCTGCGCTTCGGCGGCTGAGATTTGCAGCAGCTTTGACACTCGATCCACAATCTGCTGTTTCCGGTCGCCCTTGAAATAATTGTTCCGGAAATCCCCGTCCGGAAAGACAGTTTCCGGAGTGATGGATCCCGTCAGCCCTCCCTCATCAAGTGGGACTCTTACGATGACTCCGATGTTCTTCTCCTGACAGAAGGGAAAGAGCTTGTCCTCGGGAGACTGGTCAAAGATGTTGTAGATGACCTGGAAGGTGTCGACTTTGCCCGTTGCAGCCAGCCTGAGCGCGTTTTCCGGCTGGTGATCGTTGATAGAGACGCCGAAGTGCCGGATTTTCCCATCCTCCTTCAGCTTGCTGATTGCGTCGAACCACTCCGTCTGATCTGTCCATCCATCGTCCCAGACGTGAAATTGCTGAATGTCGACAAAGTCCAGGCTGAGATTCTTCAGACTTTGCTCAGTCTTCTTGATGATATGGTCATAAGGGAACGTCTCGTTGAGGCTGACACCCTTCTTCGCAGGCCACTGACCGTTTTTGGGAGGCACCTTTGTGGCAACGAAGATTCTCTCCTTCCGTTCTTTGACGAGTCGGCCTACCAGTCCCTCACTGTGCCCGTCTCCATAGACAATTGCGGTATCGACGAAATTGACGCCCAGGTCGATAGCCTTATGGAGTGCCCGCAGGGATTCCGCATCGGTGGCTCCTTGCCACATGGCTCCGCCAATTCCCCACGCTCCGTAGCCAATTTCCGACACGTTGATGCCAGTTTTGCCAAATGGTCTGTACTTCATATGTCACTCCTTTTTGTCGCCGCTCCCCGATGATAGTTTCTTGAAAAGCGCGTCGATGTCTTGTTTTGTTTTCCGGACGACGTAGCGTATGTGCATCGCCTCAAGCTTCGCAACTGATATCGCATCAAGCTCCTCTTCGTCCTTGTCACGTTTCTGGAACATCTCGAAATCATAGCGATCGGTCGAGGACATTTTTGGGAGATAGCCTCGAAGGTCTTGAATGAGCTTGTGTTGTTCAATGATTCGCAGAGACCCTCCGATGGTTTGTTTGAATGGATACGTTCATCAGCACCCATCCTCGTTGTGTCCAGCCTCGGACGCGTTTGGCATCAACTACAACAAGCCCTCGCCAGTGCCAAGGAACTGATCTATCATCGTATTGAATACTTGAGCACGCTCAAAGTACACCGAGTGTCCAGCATCTGGCACGCATGCGAATCTTGAAGAAGGCACGACTGAAACGACTGCACTTGCAGCTGCAGATGGGAATATCACATCTTCAGCGCCAGTGATGAAAAGAGTAGGAATCTTCACGACCGAAAGCGACTCAGGTGGGACGATCCGTTGCTCCCTGATTCTCTTCCGCACAGCCTCCCTGTAGTGTGCAGGCGTTTGATCAAATATCTGAGAATAAAGATAATACAAACCTGGGCTTTCTTCCACCATTCGCGCTCCCGTCGATCTAAGAATCCCGCGCTGGTCCAATGCCTCACCAATCTCCTTCGAACGAGCCGTCCACTCAGAGAGGGTCTTGATTTCAGGGTGGTTGATCTTATGGTAGTCAATTGCCCCCGTCGTGGATGCCATAACGAGCGCACGCGCTTTGCTTTTCTCCCTCATTGCATATTCCAGGCACGTCCATCCTCCCATTGATTGCGCAACGAGGCAGACGTTGTCCATGCAGAGATGATCGATAAGCGCGGCCAGATCGTCGGAGAACAGAGACGTCTCTATCTTGTTTGAGTAATTTGGCGACGAAGCAAATCCTCGCTGCGAGTAGGTTACGCAACTGAAGCGACGAGAAAAGAATGGTACTTGCTGCCACCAGGATAGGTGGTTCCCTCCAAGACCATGGACAAATATGAGCCCGGGTCCCTGACCCATCACTTCATAGTAAATCTCTCCATCCTTCAACGGAAGACTGCCACGCCTATACACCATGCCGGTTCTTTATCCCTTCAAGAGCTGCATTTTCTTGGCCGTTTCTTTGAATCGGCCCTTGTTCAGAATGGCAAGTTCATTGACCAGCACGTAAAGCACCAGAAGCGTTGATGAAACGGAATTGGTGAATATTCCACTTTCGGATTTCACACGAAAAACGACATCGGAATATTTCACGATCGGAGAAGCCGGCGAATTGGTGATTGATATGACCTTACAATTGAGCCTTTTGGCAAATCTCGCTGCGCGTATTGTTTGCGGTGAATAGGGAGGCAATGAGAACGCAATCAATGCATCATCACTGTTCATCGTCACCAATTGTTCGTCCAGAGATCGTCCGCCGAAGTTTGTCGGAAATGACTTCATGCCCACTCGATGAAACAAATAGCTTGTGATTCCGGCCAGGAAGCTCGACAAATTGTATCCTGTTGTGTAGATGATAGGTGCCCGCGAGAGTATGGAAACCGCCTCATGAAGCGATTCTTCGTCAAAGTTATTCACAGCATGATTGATGTTATTCACTTCATATTCGGCCATCTGCTGTATCGAAGTTACCCGCGATGAAGAGCCATCGATCGATAACCTGAATTTCTCGAGAGGCGCGATGCTCAGTTTGATATGGTTCTTGATGTCATGCTTTAGCTCCAAGAACCCAGCATAACCCAGTTTCTTGGCGAATCTGATGACAGAGGACTGTCCCACGTTGAGCTTCTCTGAGATTTCATGAATGGACAGAAACGCGACATCATTCAGTTGTTCGAGAAAGTATTCTGCGATAATCTTTTCCCTCTCACTACAACTTTCAAGTTTCGATCGGATGAGCGCATCCAATGATTGCCCATTCCTGTCAGAACCAGGCACGTTCTTTTCTCCTCTCTTCTTCGTAGATACGCCGACTCTATTCTTCATTAGATGCACCTTTTCGCGACGTTGGAAGCCAGCAAAGAATGGCAGTGAGCGGACTAGTCTTGTCATCCTTCAGAACTTGAGAACACCAAAGAGCACCCCTCCCAACAAGTACAACAATCCAACAGTCAAAAGCCAACCGGCGATTTCGAGCATGAAACCGCTACGAATCATGTCGTTTATTTTAATGTAACCCGTGCCATAGACAAGGGCGTTAGGCGGCGTAGCGACAGGAAGCATGAATGCCAGCGAAGCAGCAATAGCCGTCGCAATGGAAAGCGTAATCGGATTGTCGCCGCTCCGTAGTGCAATTGAAATGACGATCGGTACAATCATTCCCGTGACAGCGGCATTCGACGTGATTTCGGTAAGAAATGCGACGAAGAAGACTATGGCAACCATCAGGACAAACGTCGAAGGCATCCCAAGAACGGCTATAAAAGAGTTTGCAATCCACGATGCAAACCCCGTTTTAAACATTGCGTCCGAAAGTGCGATTCCTCCACCGAACAGCAGGAGTGTTCCCCAATCCACAAACTTCGTATCGTGCCAATCAAGCAAGAACTCGCTCCTTTTGAAATCAATTGGCAACACAAAGCAGAGCACACCCACCATCAAACCAATGCTGTACTCAGCAATCCACGAAATCCGTGTCGCAAGTTCTGATGGGAGCAATACGGTCCAAAATGGATTTGTGACCCAGAGTACCACCGCAAGCAGAAAAACAGCAATCGACAACTTTTCTCCTCGCTTAAGGAGACCCAGACGTGCACGTTCCTTCTCAAGCCCCTCCTTCCCCCCCGGCAGTGATTCAATCTCTGGAGGATTTCGCCAAATCAGAACAGCCCATGCCAAAGGGATCATCAGAGCAACAAGTGGGACGCCGATCTTCATCCAATCGAAAAATGAAATCCGATGATAGGACGGGTCATTGGCAAATGTTGAATTGAGGATACCGAGCGCAATACCATTCGGCGGAGTGCCGATGATGGTTCCGACTCCTCCAATCGAGGCCGCCCACGCAATACCAAGCATCAAGGCAGTTCCGAATTGGGATTCACCAGGTTTCAACTTCATCTGGTGAAGAATTCCCAGGCCAAGCGGCAGCATCATGGCCGTTGTCGCGGTGTTTGAAATCCACATGGATATGAACGCAGTGACTGACATCATTCCCAACAGAATCAATCGTGAACTATTGGCTACTTTGCCCCGTGTCAGCATCCACAGCGTGAGCCGCCGGTCAAGTCCCCACTTCTGCATTGCGGCCGCCAGAAGGAACCCGCCAAGGAACAAATAGATGACTGGATTGGCGTAGCTGACAAGCGCGTTCTTGATCGAGAATTCATACACGCTCTTTCCAGAAACACCGGTGACGTGGAGCAGCGGAAGCACGATCGCGGGCAACAAAGCAGTCACGGGCAGAGGAACTGCCTCTGTGACCCACCAGAGGACCATCAACGCTATGAGGGCACCGACTGATTGCATCGACGATGCGAGTGCCGCCGGGTCGAGGGCGACGCCCTGTGTCGTCACGATGTCTTGCGCCAGACTGAGAAATGGCGGAAACGTCGGAAGCAAAAGGATGAGAAGCGACAGACATAGCCCAAGTATCAACCCCAGAGGCTTGGGTGCAAAGAATGATCTCATGAACATACCCCTTTCAGTATTGCTGACTCAGATTCCTCGAGCAGCCTCGGAGATACTCCCCGTTTGTCTTTTCGACTTCCAGGCAGCGTTTCAAGTGATACGAGCGCTAACACGGCACAGATCATTGCGAGCGTAATGAAGTGTTTTTGTTTCTTCACGTCAATTAGCTCCCGGGTAACGACTCATCTTCGTTCTTTTGGGGAGCGGTGGTAAATCCTATCGCTCCGTACAACATCGGAAACAGAAAGCCAATATAGTTGAATACCGCCCAGGGGGCATACTCCCAGGTCGATACACCTAAGGTGCCGGTCATGTAAACTCCGGCAATAGCCCACGGAACAATTGGAACGATGGAATGCGCTTCCTGCGTCGCCCGCGCAAGATTCTTTGCTGCGAGTTTTCTTGCGGTAAAGGCGGGTGCGAAGAGCTCACCTGGTATCAGCACACTTAAGTACGCGCTGCCGGTAACAAGCGCGGTAGACAACGCAGCGACAACCCCGGAGCTTATGAGTAACGACGTCGTCCGTGCGACCTTTAGTATTTTTTCCAGAAGAAGATCCAGGATCCCTGCCTTCTGAATAATTCCGGCAAATGCAAAAGCACAGAATGCGATGAGCGATATTTTCATCATTTCCTGCAATCCGCCTCGCGACAACAGTTGATCGACTTCCTTCAAGCCCGTCGAGGCTTTGTAGCCCGAAACGCAGTATTCCATACCGTTGATTACCGGTTTCCCCTGAAGCCACGCAGCGAGAAGAATGGCAACCGTCGCAGAAATGAGCATTCCCGGAATCGCCGGCTTCCGCATGAATGTCAGAGCCAACACTATCGCCGGAGGCAAGAGGAGCAGCCAGTGATATGAAAAACTCGTGCGGAGGGTCTGTTGAATGATCACAATCTTGTCTGAATTCACGTTATGGACGGCGAATTGCGAACCTGCGATCCAGTAGACAACAAGCCCAATTCCAAATGCCGGAAGTGTCGTCCAGAGCAAGTGCTGAATCGTATCTATGACATTGCATCGAACAGCCGCCGATGCAAGATTCACCGATGCGGCAAATGGGGAAATCTTGTCCCCCAGATATGAGCCGGCAACGATCGCTCCGGCCGCCGGCGCCAATGGGATTCCCATGCCTTGTGCAATGCCGATAAATGCAATTCCAACGGTTCCGGCAGTACCATAGGCGGTACCGGTGAGAAGCGAAATGATCGCGCACACCAAGCATGCCGTAACCAGAAACAGTGATGGCGAAACTATGCTCAGGCCGTAATCGATGAGCATGGGAATTGATCCGCAGGCAATCCATGACGCGATCATCACACCGACGATGATAATCATCATTTGGGCAGGCATCGCCTTGGCTATGGATTCGATGATCCCGCTTTCGATATCTTTCCAATTGTATCCAAGCCGGAGAGCCATCAGCCCGGCAATGAATGACGCGATGATGAGGAGGATTTCTACCGACAATTGGAACCAACCGTACCCAACGCCTAACAGTATCGCCATGGAACCAATGGGAATCATTGCTTCTCCCATCGTTGGCTTCCGCTTCGGCGCTCGTGGTGGGGCCTTTTTTATTTCTTGCGCTGATTCGTTGCCCATGCTTATTGCTTCCCTCTTGCGTCCAGTATTCGAATAATTGGATAGTCTTTTCCGATCTCACATAAGCCCGGAAATTCTTCATATTGCACGATGCCCCACATCGAAGCCGGCTCTAAAGCAATGGCGAGCATTCGCCCTGCACGCTGATCCAAAGAGACAATAACATCTCCGATCCCGAGCGTGACGTCTGTTAAGCGTGGATGTGTTGTCACACGCGTGTTTGTTTTGTTTTCCATCCACACCTGGTCCAGCTGTCGGACAGCATAGATTTCCCCCTTTTTCTTCATCGGCTGAGTCACCGTGGTATACACAATGCCGTGGCGATCAAGCAAACTGATCACGTCTATTCGGCTTTTCGGGATGAGATATGCAGCAGGTGGCCGTACCGATGCGAGAGGCTTCACGACGGGAGAAAAGAGCATTGCGACCATGGTATCGGCGTTGGACTTGAGAACTCTCATCGGAAGGTTGATTGTGGATCCATCGCATTGGTAATCCATCCGAACGACAACAGAATCTATTGATGTTCTGCTTCTCATCCGTTCAGCACTTACCATCTTCCGAAGTTCTTCACTTCTATCATTGACGAACGACAAAAAGGCTTCGATCGCAGCGAGCTGCCTCTTTGATCGTCGCTCGAGTTCGTCGTTCATCGCACGGCCGTTCTTTCCCTCCAGGATGAAGGAGAACGTATTGAGAATCGCAAAACTCTGGCGTCCGTCGTCAATGCTGGTTGTGCTTGCGCGAACAGTGTCGCTTGGTTCATCCATTTTGTAGTAATTCGAGAAGAGCACGCCCCTCTTCGCCAGTTCTTTCTCGAGAAATGGGAACAACTGCTTCAGCGCGTATTCAACGATCTTCGGAGACACGTTCAGATTGGTGGGCGCTCCAAACTGCTCATCGGCAATGCGAACATATCCGGCCGATAGAAACTCCCTCCGATAAGCCGAGTACTCGTGGACGTCAAGCGTCACCTCCGGGTTCACGCGAGCGAATGCATTGTGGACGGCACGCACCTCCGGCTGCGAAAGCAACAGATGATCCCGGTTGAGATCGGTTCCATTGGCGTTGGCGCGTTTCCCGGCTTCGTTGCCATCCGGATTAACTGAAGGGATCAGGAAGATGTCTAGATTCGAGAAGGCTGCGTCACTCCCACTGCTCGCCAGCTTCCCCAGAAGCATGAGTGCCGCTTCTTTCCCTGACGGCTCGTTGCCGTGTTGCTGACAGAAAAGAAGCACGTTGATCTTGGGTCCTGAACTGGCCGGGGCGATGTGAACCATTGGGATGCTTCTTCCCTGCACCGTCGTGCCAATGGTTTCGACAGTCAAGCGGGGAAATGCTGCCGAAAGGTAGTGGAGATACGAAACCAGACTGTCGTGCGAGGTTACGCGCTCGAAGCCATAACGCTCGATCGGACTCTGCCGGACCTGTGCCTGCGTAGATGCCGGGACAACAAAAGTGCAAGCAGCGAACAGAACGACAAATCGCTTGAATGGAGTATTCATGATGGATCCCCTTTCTCCTCAGTCCCGCTTTGCAACAGCCTGAACCGTTTTCAGACCTATCTCTGCCGCCGCAACGAGGTCTCGGATAGCGATGCACTCTTGGAAAGAGTGAGCATTCTTGAAGCCTACGCCCAAGTTAAGCACAGGAATGCCGCTCTTGTTCAGAACATTCGCATCACTCCCTCCGGCGTATTTGAGCGGCGTAGGATCAAGCCCCGCAGCGGCAATGCCTGCCCGTGCAGCAACAATCATGGGGTTATCTTCAGTAAACTGATATCCGCCGTATTTCTCCATAAACTCCAGATCAGCGCCACCTCCATCATCCGAGGCGGCCTTGCTGAACGCGGCACGAATATACTCGACCTGCGCACGCAGCTTGCTCTCGCTCGCATTGCGCGTCTCTCCTGTCACTTTCACATGATCGGGAACAACATTGATTGCCGTACCGCCCTGGATTGTACCGATGTTGAGCATTCCCGTGTGGTCCCACCTCCCGAGCTTCAGCGCAGCGATCGCTTTGCTGGCAATCTGGATCGCGTGCACTCCCTTTTCAGGTGAAACTGCGGCGTGCGCTGAACGGCCTCGGACCACCGCAGTGAAAGAGACCGCTCCGGGCGCCTCCACAATATAGTTACCGGGCGAAGCCTGGCAATCGAAAACAAAACCGAATTCTGCTTCGAAATCGGAACGCTTGATGTACTTTGCGCCGTGCATTCCCGATTCTTCGGCAACGGTAAACAGCACCTCGATCGATCCATGGTTAAGGTTCTGCTCTCGAAGCACATGGAGGATCTCGAACACGATGGCAAGACCAGATCGATCGTCTCCTCCGAGAATCGTTGTTCCGTCAGACGTGATAATTCCATCGCGTTGGACGTGTGTGAGGTTTCTCGTCGACTGAATCGTATCCATATGTGCGCACAGTACGATCGTGGGAATACCGGGCGCACCGGTTAGGCGTGCACGTACATTTCCCGCGTTCCCACCGAAGGTTTTCCCTGCATCGTCCATCGTTGCTTCAAGTCCTAATGCTTCAAGACGAGCGAGGAGTTCGCGCGCCACATCCAGCTCTTTGCCGTAAATGCCGTCGATCAGGCTGAGCTTACAGAAGTTGCTTACGAGTCGGCTTTGGTTGACCATAGAGGATTTCTTTTTGACACATCATACAGAGTATGTTGCTGCCGTCGAGGCCGATTTGTGCGTCTCACACCAGCATTACTTAAGAAGAACGAGTTTGACACTCGTCGAGTATGCGCCGCTCGACAGCCGACAGACATAGACACCGTTTGCGAGTGTGGTCCCGTCAAACATCACCGTATACACACCAGGATCAAGCACCTTATCCACGAGCGTCTGGATTCTCTCGCCCAGCATCGAGTAGATCATCAATGTTGTCACAGAAGTGCTCGGAACGGAGAACCGCACTGTTGTGGAGGGATTGAACGGATTCGGATAGCTAGAGAGGTCGAATCCGCTGTTGACAGACTGAATAGTGCGCTCCACAAGGGTGGCGCCCTTTGACAAATATTCTCCCGCAGCCGCAGCCATTTTCTGATATTCATGGCCAACGTTCGGCACATCGATGAGTTTCCAGGTGAGAGATGATGAGACAGCAACACCAGATCGATAAAAGTATCCCGCCCTCTGATACCGGTTCTTCCCTTGGGCATCGGAGAGAGGATCCGTATTCAAGTTCGAATCTCTGATCGTATCCGCTGTTCCGCGCATAAGAATGAGATTTCGGGAGACAAATTGCTGCAAATCGGCCCCCGTGAGCGAAAGAAACGGATGGCTGACTCCCCACGGGAACAGGATCGTGGTGTCCGGCGCTGTATACCAGCCAGCATTTGCCGAGAGGGCAACCTTGATGAGCGGATCAAACGAGAAGAGTAATTTGCGATGAACGAACTGAGCGCCGGCAGAATGCCCCCAGAGAATGAATGTCGAGTCTCTCAAGCCAAAACCGCGCGCAATTGTCCTCTGAATGTCACTGACGATCGTGAACGTCCATTTTTCCTTTGGATTGAGCGAACCCGTGCCGTCACTTCCCGTGAACATGTTCCCCTGCGAATATGCATCGCTTGTCCAGTTGGTCGCATTGAATTCCGGCGCCACAACAATCGTATTGGCAGCGGCGGCATAGCTGATCCAGGAAAGAGCGTAGCTATACGCATTGCGGTCTACGCCATGCATCACAACGACCATTGCGGACGAAGGGGAAAATGATGCAGGAAGGTAGATATGCACCGGGATTGGCTTCGTGGCAAAGGCCGGTGATCTGAACAAATAGGGTTGAATGGACCCCTTCGTGAATGCCTGCAATTCCAGCGAGTCCTTCTCAGCGCCGACGGCGGCGTAGACCTTGTAGAAAGAGTACTTCGTGGCGTACTTGATCGCCAGTACACGAACCGAGTCGCCCGATCCCAGAAGCGTATCCGTTGCCGCGTAAACACCGCTCGCCTCGTCGATTGTATATCCTGCGACTTTCCAGGTAATCGGCTGCCCCCTGTACGCGGGAAGCGCTCTGACATAGAGAATGCCAACGGGCTGGAGAACCGGAATCTTCTCTATGATCCCTGCATCAGCCTGAAGTGCGGAGAAAATGAAAAGAGAGAACATCAGCGCAAATCGATATCGACATTCTCTCTTCCAATGTTCTGGCAACGACATCACAATCGGATTCCCAGAGAAAATACGTGCACCGCCGGGAAGACTCCGAAGGCAGCATACGCATAATCAAGAGTGATGGAACTCGCGCCAAGGCTCATGATCAGACCGCCCCCCACCGTCATTCCCTCTTCGCTCGTATTGTAGATGTATCCGCCTCTGACGAAAAACGTATCCCGGAACCCGTATTCAGCACCGATACTGTAATGCTCCGGATTGTCGTTCAGATGAACCGCATCAATTGCGACCAAAAACGATGACTGGGGGACGTCAAATGGTGCCTCTTTGCCTATGATCGGCATCGACATCGAGAGCCTGTAGCTCATCGGTAAGCTGTAAGGTTGAGTTTTCAACATTGCTTCGACAGGGGGATTGATCTCGCTCCTGGGATCCTGGTCGACTGTTCTGATCAGGTCGCTGCCTCCCATCGTCATTTCGGGACCGAAATTCTGGAACGAGAGCCCCATTTTCATGCCATACCATCCAGGATGCAGCAGTACACCCAAATCGAATGCGACGGAATTGGCCGAGGTATTCCAGATTCTCTGATTGATGTACTTCGCAGTCACCCCCACGCTGACTTGTTCCGTCAAATACCGAGCATACGATACAGAGATTGCCATGTCGGTGGCATTATAGAAGGTCCCCGTCCCTGTCGGCTTTTCGATTGTCGTGGTTTCGATGTCCCCGGACGTGACTTGATTTACGCCAAACCCGATTGAACTTTCTTTTCCAAGTGGCAGAACGAACCCAAGAACGTTATGCTGGATATCGGCAATCCATACCGAATGCTCAACGCTCAATCCGACTTTTTGGAGAGAGGCGATGCCCGCGGGATTCCAATGCAGTGTGCTTATATTATCCGCGACCGAAGTAGACGTGCTCCCCATCGCAATCGCTTTTGCACCGACCGGAATTTTCAGAAACTGCGCCGCGGTTGTTCTGGCCTTGCTGAAATCCTGGGCTTCAAGAATATTCGACACCATTGCCAGGAGCGCCATCGACAACACAATTCTTCTGATCCGTTTCATGTTCTGGCTCCCATCACTTGATGATCGCGAATTTGCCGACGCTCTTCTCCCCATTCGGAGTCTTCACCACATAGACGTAGAGACCGTACGCAACCTCTACACTCGACTCGTTTGTGAGGTTCCAATCCTCGTCTCCTGTGTTGTTGATATGCTCAATCCTTTTCACCAATTCACCCCGGACTGTGTAGATACCGATCGTGCAAACGGGAGGCAGAAACATAAACCGCAGCCGACGACTATTCTCGGCTTGTTCCCATTTTGCATTCACGATGTAAGGGTTCGGGACCACCCTGATGTTCCCCAGTCCGCTTTCAACGGTTTCGCGATCTTTCACAATCATCGGCTGTTTGATTGTGACTCGAAACGCATCGTTACTTGTGAGCTGACTGTACGAGACGATCTTGAACGACTCTCCTGTCACCGGAAGCCTGCCATTTGCCCCGGCAGGTGTGTAGATGGCGACAGAATAGTACCACCATAAGAC